>VFZU01000007.1 GCA_016870995.1 Acidobacteriota bacterium | reverse complement strand
AGCGATTCTGCTAAAACAAAGGCTGGCTGTCCAGTGCTTTTTCCGCCTGGCAGCCGACAGTGTCTAGACTCGTGTCTCACGGAAGGGGACAAGCCCATTCAGTCTCCCGTCTTTCGATATTCACTTGCAGACCAGCAAAGCTCTCTCGCAAACCGCTTCATTCCGCTTCCGCCATTCCAACAGCAACTCCATCGTTTGTCACCCTCAATTGACTCTTGCGCCAATCTCGAAAACAATGAAATCGGGATGCCTCTCGACCTCACCTTCGACGCCGAAATCTGGCTCTGGCAAGGCGACGCCGCCTGGACCTTCATCACCGTCCCCGCCAAACTCGCCCGCCAAATTCAAAGAGAAGCCGCCAACCCCAAAAAGCCTGGCGGCAACATCCCCGTCACCGCACAAGTCAGCTACACCACCTGGAAGACATCCCTCTTCATAGACAATCCCCGCAACACCTACGTCCTCCCCCTCAAGGCCGCCATCCGCAAAAAGGAACATCTCCGCGAAGGCCAAACGATCGAAGTCAGCCTCCTCATTGAAACTCGCGAAGAACCTACCTGACGCCCCACTCCCACAACCCGAACAGCACCTTCTTGCTCGGCAGCATTTTGTTCTGCTTCAGCGTCATCACAATCTGTCCGCGATGGTGGCTCTCATGCGAAATGAGATATCCCACAAACGCGGTCGGATGCGGCTTAAACCCCTTCAACTTTCCACTCTCTAGACTCCGCTCCAGCATCTTCTCAATCGCCTCGCCAGACGCCACCAGAGCCTCTCGCAGCACATCCCCACTCAACCCCTCACCCTCCAGCTTCACAAGGGCCTCATTAAGATCGGGCGCACCCTGCGCCAGCCACATCTTCCTCACATTGTGCACATGCGCAAACTGCCCAGCCACTGTCCGCCCCTTCGGCGTCGGCACCACCTCAAGTGACCCCTCCACCAACCCTTCAAGCAAATACAGGTGAATCCGATTGTGAATGCGCCAGGTCTCAATCAGTGCGTCCACAGCCCTCAAGCTCTCCCGGCAAATTCACCCGTCTCCGTCGCCACCTTCACCTTCTCGCCCTGCTTGATAAACAACGGCACCTTGATCTCAAGCCCCGTCTCAAGCTTTGCCGGCTTCGTCACGCTCCCGCTCGACGTATCGCCCTTCACACCCGGCTCTGTATACGCCACGGCCAGTTCAACAAACTGCGGCAACTCGATCCCAATCGGGTTCCCCTCATACTTCTGCAGCTCGATCACAGTCCCGTCCACCAGATAATCCGTCGCACTCCCGATCACCTCAGCCGACAGAGTCAACGTCTCAAAGCTCTCCTGATCGAGAAAGTGCGACCCATCGCCGTCGCTATACAAATAGCTCGCCGAAACCACCGACAAGTCCGGCTCTTTAAACTTATCCCCCGCCTTGAACGTCTTGTCGAACACCCCTCGCGTCAGCAAGTTCCTCACCTTCAATCGCACCAGCGTCTGCCCGCCCCGTGCCGTCGGCGTACTCACATCCGAATCGAGGCAAACAAACGGCACTCCCTCATGCTCAAACAACGTCCTGCGTTTCACGCTAATCGCATCAATCAAAGCTGCCATACTCTTTTCATGCTGGCACAACTCGTCCACACTACCCAGCCTCTTCTTGCCAGCGTCGATTGGTCTCATTCCCGCGGCGAAGGCAAGTGGACAAACCTCGAGCTTCTCGGCCACCTCATCGATTCGGCCGCAAACAATCACCAACGCTTCGTCCGCGCACTCGCTCAACCCGAGCTCCACTGGCCCGGCTACGATCAAACTGCACACGTCCAAGTCCAAAACTACGCCCACGCCGACCCCACTCTGCTCATCCAGCTCTGGTCCACCTACAACCTCTTCCTCGCGCATCTCATCGATCAAATCCCGCCTCACAAAAAGCAAACTCCTTGCACTATCGATGGAGCCCCCGCCATGTCTCTTGAACATTTGGTTCTCGACTACATCGCTCACCTGGAGCATCATCTCAAGCAGTTGCTTCCTACTCAGACAATCAACTACTCCGGCATGCCTTGGCCTCCCGCGGACCCCAACCGCCAATGGCCCGTCTAGTGTCCCTGCACTGGCAGCGCATCGCCCCGCGCAAGCAGACAAACTCAGAACAGCCCGAACTGTAAAAATAGAAGTTTCAAACCACACTCATGCCCGAACTCCCCGAAGTCGACGCCGTTGTCCGCCGTTTCAATCAAGCGGCGCAAAACGCCACCATCCACTCCGTTAAGATTGAACGCCCCGGCATCGTCGCCCCGCAACTCCCTGCGCAATTCAAAGCCCTCCACAACACCACGATCCTCGCCGCCCGCCGCCGTGCCAAACACATCTTTCTCGACCTCTCAAACGGCCTCACCCTTCACATCCACCTCCGCATGACGGGCAACCTCTACGTCCTCCCCGACTACCGCTTCCGCCCGCACAGCGCCAGGCTTTGGTTCCGCCTCACCGACAATCGCGTCATCATCTTCGAGGACCAGCGCGCCTTCGGCCGCATCCACATCGTCACCCCAGCTGACATTGAAGACATCGAATCCAAACTCGGCCCCGAGCCCCTCGAACCCGCCTTCACTCCATCCGTCCTCAAGCAATCCTTAGCCACAACCAGGTCCCCGATCAAGCCCGCTCTCCTCGATCAAGCCCGCATCGCCGGCATTGGCAACATCTACGCGAGCGAAGCCCTCTGGCACGCCAAAATCCCACCGACAACCCCCGCCAATCAACTCCCCGCCAACAAGCTCAAACCCCTCCACACCGCCATCCGCAAAGTCCTCCAGCACGCCGTCACCAGCGCCTACGCCGCCTACACCAACCCCGGCGACCCCATCGAAAGCGAATCCTTCGGCGTCGCCGTCTACGACCGCGAAGGCGAACCCTGTCTGCGCTGCCACACCCCCATCGCCCGCATGGTCCAAGCCCAACGCTCCACTTACTTCTGCCCCCACTGCCAGCCCTGCTAGAATGCAAGCTTCCCCACGTGATTACCGATCTCGTTGAAGTAAACCAGGAAAATCCGGACCCCGAAGTCATCCGCCGCGTTGCCACTTTAATCCGCAAAGGCGTCGTCGCCGCCATTCCCAGCGACTCTCTCTACATGCTCATCGCCGACCCCTTCAATCTCAACGCGGTCGGCAAAGTCTTCGCTGCCAAGGGTCGCGAAAGCACCCGCAGTCTCCCGCTCCTTGTAAACGACATGATCATGGTCGAGGAACTCACCCCCGAAATCACCAGACGCTTCCACCTCCTCGCCCGACGCTTCTGGCCCGGCCCTCTCACCGTCATCGTTCCCGCGGGCTCCAAGGTCCCTCTCAAAATTACAGGCAACACCGGCCGCCTCGCCCTCCGCCACACCAGAAGCGCCATCGGCTCTGCCATCATCGACTTCCTCGGCCAACCCCTCATCGCCACCAGCGCCAACATGAGCGGCGTCCCCACCTGCGCCTCTGGCATTGAAGTCTTCGGCACCATGGATGGCCGTCTCGATCTTGCCGTCGACGGTGGCCACTGCGTCGGCACCGGCGCTACCACCATCGACATCACCGAACCCTATTGGCGCATCATCAAACAGGGTGCGATCGAAGAACGCGAAATCGCTGAAGTCCTCAAGGGTTCCTAAAATGCAATACACTCGGCTCGGCTCAACCGGCCTCACCGTCTCTCGCCTTTGCCTCGGCACTATGACCTACGGCTCCAAGCAGTGGCGTCAGTGGGTCCTCGAAGAAGCCGACAGCATCCCCCTCATCAAAAAAGCCTGGGACCTCGGCATCAACTTCTTCGATACCGCCGACATGTATTCACTCGGCGTCAGCGAAGAGATCCTCGGCCGCGCCATCAAGTCCCTCGGGATTCCCCGCGATCGCGTCGTCATCGCCACCAAACTGTTCAACCCGATGGGCGACGACCCCAACCACAAAGGCCTTGGCCGCAAGCACCTCCACCACGCCATCAACGATAGTCTCCGCCGCCTCCAGACCGATTACATCGATCTCTACCAGATCCACCGTTACGACTACGACACTCCCGCCGAAGAAGTCATGGACGGCCTCAACAGCGTCGTCAAGCAAGGCAAGGCCCTCTATCTCGGCGCTAGTTCGATGTACGCCTGGCAGCTCGCCAAGCTCCAGCACGCCGCCGAAAAGAACCACGGCGCGAAGTTCGTCACCATGCAGAATCACTACAATCTCGCCTACCGCGAAGAAGAGCGCGAGATGATTCCCTATTGCCTCGACACCGGCATCGGCATGATCCCCTGGAGCCCCCTCGGTCGCGGCCTCCTCACTGGCAGCCTCAAGCGCGACAGTAAAGACAGCCTTCGCGCTCAAACCGACGACATCGCCCAAAAACTCTACTCTCGCGACAGCGACTTCCTCATCGCCGATCGCGTCGCCGAAGTCGCCCAACAACGCGGCGCTTCCCGCGCCACAACCGCTCTCGCTTGGCTCCTCTCAAAACGTGCCGTCACTGCCCCCATCATCGGCGCCAGTAAAGTCCAGCATCTCGAAGACGCCGTCGCGGCTCTCGATCTCAAACTCGACACCACCGAAATCGCCAAACTCGAAGAGCTTTACGAACCCCATCCCATCCTCGGACACAGTTGATGGAAGCTCTGCTGCCGCTACTCGAAAAGTACGGCTACCCAATTCTCGCCGTCATCGTGTTCGCCGAAGCCATCGGTCTGCCCGTCCCCGCCGCGCCAGCTCTGCTGGCCGTCGGTGCAGCCTCGGCGAAGGGCATCCTGTCCCCGGTAACCTCTCTCTTCGTCGCTCTCACCATGATGATGACCGCCGACATCACTCTGTTCCTCCTCGGCCGCCGCACCGGTTGGTGGCTTCTCGGCGTCCTCTGTCGACTCTCGGTCAACCCCGAGGCCTGCATCTACTCAAGCGCCAGCTACTTCCACCGCCGCGGCCGCGCGGCCCTTCTCTTCGCCAAGTTCATCCCCGCCATCAACACCATGGCCCCGCCTATGGCCGGCAGCATGAACATGCACCCGAGCGTCTTTCTCCGCTACGACTTCGCCGGCGCCCTCCTTTACATTGGCACCTACATCACTCTCGGCTTCGTCTTCAACAACGCAATCGCCGAACTCATCGACTGGGTCTCCACCTTCGGCCGCGCCGCCACGGCCATCATGGCCACCGCCTTCGCCGCTTACTTTGCCTACCGCATCTACCGTGCTCGCCGTCGTCGCAACAACGGCGTCCAACGCGTCACCCCCGACGAACTTGCCACTCGTCTCGACAAAGACGTCCTCATCGCCGACGTCCGCAGCCACGGCTATTACGATCACACCTCCGAGCGCATCCTCGGCTCGATCCGCATCGAACCCAATCGACTTCCCGAACTCCTCCCCACTCTTCCCAAAGACCGCGAAGTCTACCTCTACTGCAGTTGCCTCAACGAAGCCACCAGCGAGCGTGTCGCCGAACTCTTCCTCGACGCTGGCATCGAAGCCAAAGTCCTCACCGGCGGCCTCTCGGCCTGGAAGAAAGCCGGCCACCCCCTCGAACAAGTTCCCGCCGAAGACATCATCCACCTTCCCAAATTCGTGTAGCATTTAAAGATTCAACAATGGCCCAAACCCACGTCAAGTTTTACAACGTCTCCAAAGAAGTCGGCATAGGCAAGCCCAACATCTCCGACGACGTCCTTCTCGTACAGTTCTTTTTAAGCGAGATCGGCGACTTCTGAGGGATCTTATCCGACAAGCCAAATAGCATGGGTGTGAGTGCCCTGATCGATATCAAAATTCTCAAGCCACTCACCCTCAACGGCAAGGCAGACCAGAACCTTTACAACTGGATCAAGTGGTTTCAAAGCATCAGCAGCTTCGGTGGCACCTCAGCTGCCCTCGACGGCATTGTCTCCCCGGCGAAAGGTGCCTTCATCAAAGGTGCCAACTCCAAGTCCGTCTACAGCATCGTCAAAATGAACAACGGCTTCCGGTCCTTCTTTCCAATCCGCTGGGACAATCTATCCAAGGATGCCAAAGTTCCTGGCCCCCTCCGAACCGCCCTCGATCACAACCTGATTTAACTCGCACCGCTCCTTGATCCTCTTAGCGGCGCTCTTCTTCGCCCAACAACCTTCCCTCGAACCCCACACGGCCAAAGACTTGCTGGGCCGCAACATCCACTATTACGTCGAACCACAAGTCTCTGGCCAACCACCCCTACCTCTGGCGCTGTTCATCCTCGGCTCCGGCGCTCATTCCAACTTCAAAATCCAGAACGGCATCACCCTCACCGCCCATCGCGATTTCCGCGATCTGATCAAAGGCCGTGCTCGCCTTCTGGTTGTCGAAAAGCCCGGAGTCCCCTTCGCCTCTCACCCCACCGCCACAGGCACAGCTAAAGGCTCCACCGACGAATTTCGCCAACAACACACCTTCCCCCGTTGGCTCGAAGCCCTCTCGGCCAGCCTCAAATCCGCCCGTAAACTCCCCGGCTTCGACTCTCGCCGCACTCTCGTCGTCGGCCACAGCGAAGGCGCCCTCATGGCCGCCGCCCTCGCCGCCCGGCACTCTTTCGTTACTAACGTCGCCTGCCTCGCCATGGGTGGCCCCAACCAGCTCGACGACTTCTTTCACGAAGCCCGCATCGGCAATCCCGAAATGCAGTCCCTCAAGTCACGCTGGCAAGAAATCCAGCGCCACCCCACCGACCACAATCGCATGTGGCTCGGCCACGCCTATCCCTATTGGGCCACCTTCATGACGCCATCCGAAGGTCAGTTACTCTCCCAGACGACAGCCAAAGTCTTCATCGCCAAAGGAAGTCTCGACGGCACCAAACCCCAACAAGACCTCGACTACATCGAAGCCAAGCTACTCTCCCAAGGCCGCAACATCGACTCACACCTCATCGAAGGCGCCAACCACGGCTTCCAGCATCCCAACAACTCCTCCATCGACGGCTGGCGCGACATCCTCTCCAAAGTCGTCGATTGGTTCTCCATCAAACCTTCAGAACCCAATCGCCATAGTCTTCCAGCTTCCCATCTGCCGTAAGCAGTTTCAGCCCCAAAACTCCCTGGCAATTTCACCTCCCCTATCGATTCCTGCATCCCGATCTCCCAAAGCGAAACCGCGCTCATCAATACCGTATGCTCAGGGTCCATCTAGCCTTCAGTCCAAAATCCTCGGTGAAATCATCCGGCAATGGATCCTTCAGCTTTCCCTGAATCTCGATCTTCCCCGCCAGCGCCCCCAGTTGCCTCGGCTTGGCCAATCCCTCGTACCTCGTAATCTTCGCCACCGGTTTTCCCGCCTTGGCTAGGATCACTTCTTCGCCATTTTGAACAGCCTCAATCAAGGCCGACAGCTCCGCCTTGGCTTCTGATACGTTTTTCAAAATCACAACTCTATCTTGTCAAATCAGACTGGATCTGGTCTGCTTTGCTCAGCGATCTGCCCTCCGCTGTCTGCGCCTCAATGTCAGCTCAAAGGGAAACGGCTGGAGCTATAGTGTTCAAAACACACACCGCAGCTCCAGCCGCAACTTCGAGATTGGTTTGCCTGCGTCAGGCCCCTAAGCCAGCCCCGCCAGCACCCCACGCATATACGCAAAGCTCTTCTGCATCCCCACCACCGGGTTATCCCCGTTGATCTCGTACTCAAGCATCACGCCACCCGTGTACTTCGTCTTTTTCAGATACGTAAAGATCCCCACGATCGGCAGAATCCCCTCGCCCACATCGCACTGGCTATCCTTGCCCGTCGCCACCTTCAGGTCCTTGATATGCATATCCAGCAACCGCGGCCCGGCAATCTCAAGCGTCTCGAGAATATCTTTCCCGGCGCGCGACTCATGCCCGATATCGCAACACACACCCATCCGCGGGTCCATGTCCTTCATCATCGCCAGCGCATCCCGCGAACTCGGAAAGTACTTATCCTCCGGCCCATGATTATGCACCGCGATCTTGATGTCATACTCCTTCACAAACTTCTCGAGCATCGGCAACACGCGTGTAGAAGGCGCGGCCACCATCAGCGGCATCCCCGCCCGCTTCGCATACTCAAAGTACGCCCGGATATCCGCATCGTCTTCCTTGTTGAAGGTCACCGTCCCACCCCCAAGAATCTTCAATCCCGCGTTCTCAAACTCCCTGCGCCCCTTATCGATATCCTCGGGCTTCGCAATGTACGGCAGGTGAAATTCCTTGATGTTCACATAACCCACACCCATCGACTTGATCGACTTGATCGTCAGGTTCCGGCTGAACTGCCGCAGCGAATAACTCGCCACGCCCAGCTTGATCTCATGTCCACCCGCCGCGCTCTGCGCCGCCGCGCCAACCGGCATCGCCGCCACCGCGGCCGAACTCATCAGAAAACCTCTACGATTCGTCATGCTGCTAATTCTATATTGAAGACGGGCACCCCGGCCAACCAACGACCAGTTGCGCCCGCCTCTTCCCCCGCAGGAAGGTCTATACGGCCTGATACCCTTGCAGATTCACGAACGTGTTCGTCCCCGTCGTGATCAGCTGCACATTCAGCGCCGTTGCCGCCGTGCCGCGCAACGGTGTCGGCAACAACACCACCGCCGGCTGCGCCATCGAAGCCGCGGCTTGCCCTCTCCAGATCACGGTCGCCCCGTCCTGGATTTGGATTTCGCTCGCCGTCGCCGACGTGTTCTGATACTGCACCGCCGTGACGTAGTTGCGCACTCCAGCCGCTCGCGCCGCTGTCGCCGCCGCCGTCGTGATCAGCCCCGCAAACTGCCAATCGGTTTCCGGCAATCCATAAGGCTTCATCAACAACTGCATCCCGCTGGTGCCAGTCAGCGCCATCGCATCATTGGCGGCCAGCGACGTATCCACCGCCGTCCGAACCCGGCCTCCAGTTTGCACCGGATTCCCACTCACCGCGGCCGAATCCGCCGCCAGCCCGCCAACTCCCACCGACCCATTCGCCCCGCCGCTCACCGCATTCGATCCGGCCCATTGTGCGCTATTCACGCTCTGGTTGGCGTTCAACACGCCCGTCACCACTGGGTTCGGATCCATCGCGATCGCATAGGGAGCAATCCGGACACTCATCGTCCCCGACGTCCAGGAAGTCGAACGCACACTCACATGCGTCGCCCCTGGGCAATAGATCTCATACGCGGCGCTTGCATTCGTCAGTGAACCCGTCGTTGTCAGTACCGTATTGCCGTTGGTGGCCACAGCCTGCACTGCGATATAGGTCACAGCGTCGTCGTAGCTCGCCTCAAACGTCAGGTTCACGCCCGCATAGGTGCCCTTGATGAAAACAGACGCACCATTAAACTTCGCCATCGCCGCCGACACTCGCTGTCCATTCGCCGTCACGCTGCCATTCACAATGCCCGATGCGACTTCGCCAATGCCCACCGCCGTCTGATTCGACGCCAAAGTCACCGACATACTTGCCGCCATCGTCTGCGGCCCGGTGCCACTCAAACTCACGGGCACCGCCACCTGATCCGACGCAATGACAACCGGCTGGCTCGCTGCCATCAACTTCTGCCCCAACCCGCCCAGACTCACCGGCAGCGCTGTCTGATTCGAAGCAAACGTCACCGAACTACTCGATGCCATAGTTTGTGGCCCGGTGCCACTCAAACTCACGGGCACCGCCGTCTGATCCGACGCCAGCGTCACCGAAGTACTCGCCGACATCGTCTGCGGCCCGGTGCCACTCAAACTCACGGGCACCGCCGCCTGATCCGACGCAATCACCACCGGCTGACTTGCCACCATCAACCTCTGTCCCAAACCGCCCAAACTCACCGGCAACGCCGTCTGATTCGTCGCCAGCGTCACCGACGTACTTGCCGCCATCGTCTGCGGCCCAGTCCCACTCATGCTCACGGGCACTGCCGCCTGATCCGACGCAATCACCACCGGCTGGCTCGCTGACATCGTCTGCTGCCCCAACCCACCGAAACTCACTAGAATCGCCGGCTGATCCGACGCGATCGTCACAGACACGCTCTGAGACATCGGCTTGATTCCACTTCCTGACATCGACACTGGCATCCCGCTTGCATCGCTCGCAAACGTCACAGAAAGACTGCTTGCCGCGGGTTTAGGCCCGTCCGTAATGATCTTCACTGGTCTCGTGATCGACATGATTAGTCCACCTCCGTAATCACGCAAATCACTTCCGCGGTCTGCGCCTGCGCCACAGCTGTCCTCAGCCTCATGAAGCCGCGCGTTGGCAGCCCTTTCACTTCGTCGTCCAGCGCAACGGATCGCGATGGCGCCACTGCAATCTGGATTTCGTGATCCAAAGAGTCATAATGAGGCAAAAATTCCCCATCTGTTGGTCTCAGTATTTCAATTTAAATTGTATTTCCAGAGAATTGATTGGGCATCAACAGCCCAACAATATTTCCGGTATCGAGCGAAAATCCATCGCTCAAGTTGCTTCCTTGCGGTACGGATACCGTCAGATGGCGATTGATGGCCATAACTAATTTCTCCTGGCGGGGTATCTCAAGCCCAAGCCGGCTTAAGTTTCAAGCGGTACAAGCGACACGCTCTATTTTAGGGCAGAATGAATTGCCCCCTGAACAAAGATTAGTTCAAAGTTGAAAGAAATTAAACAGATTTTTAAGATAATTCTTTTATTAAGTTTCTAATTATGTCCGTTGCGCCAAAATTCGATCTAACTCAGCACGCATCCCTTGCTTCAACGCTCCGCCCGCGCTCGCGAGGTTCTTCATCTCCTTGGCATCGCTGCGATAGTCATACAGCTCTTCGCCGTCGGCTCCCTTTCCCCACATCGTGTAGCGGTATCGTTCGTTCCGCAGCGAGTAACCCATCACTGGCTTTCCAGCTTCCCAGCGCTCCACCTGCGTCACGGCCGGCTTCTTCCATTCCGCTCCCGCATTGTCGAGCAGCGGCTTCAAACTCTTCCCATGCAGATTCTCCGGCGTCCCACTCAACCCGCACATCTCTGCCGCCGTTGGATATAAATCGAGCAACTCCACCGTCCTCCGGCATGCCTTACCGCGTGCCTTCACTCCGGCCCCGCTGATCATCAACGGCGTGCGCGCCGACGTCTCAAACAACGTCTGCTTCATCCACTGCCCATGCTCGCCCAGTGAATACCCGTGATCGCTCCAGAACACCACCGTCGTCCTCTCGGCCAGCTTCAATCTCTCCAGTGCATCCAGCAACTTCCCGACTTGTGCATCCGCAAACAGGATCGACGCATAGTAAGCCTGCATTGCCTCAAGCCTCTGCTTCTCAGTCAATCCAAAATTCGCTGGCTTCGTCCAGTAAGCCAACTTCGGCGCAATCGTTAACTCCCACTCCGCAAACGGCACCAGCTTCACCTTCTCCATCGGCACTTGGTCAAAGTGTTTCGATGGGGCTATATAAGGGCAATGCGGCCGATAAAGCCCAGACGCCAGAAAGAACGGCCGCCCCTGATTCTCCTCCATCAATCGAATCGATTCCGCCGCCACCTTCCCATCCGTATGCATCTCATCGCTCGCCGGCGACGCATAAAAACTCAACGAACTCCCCAACCCTCGCCCAGGCGTGTGATTCGTCAGCTTCGATTCCTCGTCCTTATCGATCCCCCGCGGATTCACCCGCACATTCCACGATGGCTCGTCATCGAGACCATTCGTTCCAATCTGCCCTGGGTTCCCATAGTGATAAATCTTCCCCACCCGCGCCGACAAATATCCGTTCTTTTGAAACAACTGCCCCAGCGTCACCACATTCGGTACGCTCGTCCGAAAGTGCTTCTGCAAATCATAAACACCCGTCCGGTCCGGGCTCAGGCCCGTCATCAAAGATGTCCGCGACGGGCTACACAGCGGAAACTGGCAGTAAGCGGCATCAAACCTCACCCCATTCTTCGCGATCCGGTCCAGGTTCGGCGTCTTCACCACTGGGTGCCCATACGTGCTGAAGCAGTGGTTCAGATCATCGGTTGCGATGAACAACAGATTCCTTCTTTGCGCCTGCCCAAGCGCCAACATCGGCGCTCCAAGAATCGATCTTCGGCTAATCTGGGTTGAGTTCATTTGGCAATGTTATGCCAACTTGAAGGCACCGACATCTATTTCCTCGACATGCTGATGCGCGGCCGCATCACCCCCGGCATGCGCATCCTCGATGCCGGCTGCGGCGGTGGCCGCAACATCCGCTTCCTCCTCACCCAGGGCTTCGACATCTCCGCGGTCGACATCAATCCCGACGCCATCCACAAACTCCGCCAACTCGCCCCTCACCTGCCCAAAGAGAACTTCCGCGTCGAATCCATCGGCGCGATGACCTTCGAAGACGCCTCCTTCGACTTCATCATCTGCAACACCGTCCTCCATTTCGCCAGCGACGACGAAGAATTCGAGCGCATGCTCAAAGACCTCTTCCGCCTCATCAAACCTGGCGGCATCTTCTTCGCCCGCCTTGCCACCTCCATCGGCATCGAACACCAAATCGAACCCATCCGCGGCCGCTTCGCCCGCAACCTCGATGGAGGCGAGCGCTACCTCGCCAACGCCGAACTCCTCCACCACTTCGAGCAACAGCACAACCTCACCGCCCTCGACCCCCTCAAAACCACCATCGTCGAAAACCAGCGCGCCATGACCACTTGGGTCGTTTCAAAACCCCGCATATAATGCTGGGTCATGAAGCACCCTCTCCACATCACTGCCAGCATCGGCCTCGCCTTGGGTGGAATCTTCGGCATCCTCGGCACATTCGTCGCCGATCGAAGTCTTCAATCCGCCTTCTGGACCATCGACGGCTTAGGCCTCATCGTCGCCACCGCACTGCTCACCATCAAATTCTTCAGAGCGGGCGAAGACCTCCTCGCCGCCGGCTTCCTCATCTTCTCCATCGGCGAAAGCGTCATTCTGATCGGCAACGCCGGCTCGCTGGAAGCCAGCGCACCCTCCTTCGCCGCAGGCACGGCCCTCTGGTCTACTTCGTTATTGCTCACCAGCATCCCCAGCTACTTCGCCACCTGGGTTTGAATCGCGGTCCTCATCGCCGCCACACTCTTCGCGATCACTTCAGGCAGCATTTTCTGGGGCCAACCCCTCCTCCCCACTTCCTCTCCCTTGCCCTTCAATGCCTACCCGTGCCTGGTCCTCACCTTCGCCGCCTGGATCGGGACGCTATTTCGTAGAGACTAGATCCATGCCATTCCAACCGCAGCCGTTTCTCAACACCCGCGCAGACAAGGCAATCCGTTTTCTCGGCCTGCCCTCTCTGGTTCGCGCCAACGGTGATTCCACCAACGGCACCTTCGGCCTGGTCGAACAATGGGACATCCCTCCCGGCTTCGTTACTCCGTATCACATGCACCGGCTCGAAGACGAATCCTTCTACATCCTCGAAGGCGAGGTCAACTTCGTCTGCGACGGCAAGTGGATCTCGGCCATGTCCGGCGATTTCGTATTCGGCCCTCGCATGATCCCTCACGGCTTCAAGGTCGTCGGCGACACTCCCGCTCGCATGCTCATCTTCGCCAGCCCCTCAGGCTTCGAGAATTTCCTCACAGACCTCAGCGTCCCCATCGACGACTTCTCCCCCACCGACATGGCCAAACTCATGGAGCTTGCTGCCAAATATCAAATCGACATACTCGGTCCACTACCCGAATAGCGCATTCTGGTTCGGCAGCAAGCCTCCGTCAGCCCTTCGGGCAACGATCACGAACAACTCATCGCCGCGACCGACGAGTAGCATAGGCGGCGCCCTTAGTTGCGCTCGTACTCAGCCAAGATCGTCACTGCCGCTACCGACGGCTCAAACCACTTCTCTCGCACTGCCAGGTATTCGGTATCAGCGAAGAACCGCTCCTTGGCTCTGCGGTTCGGAAACATCAATACAAAAACACGATTGATCTCCCGCCCCTCCTCGTTTTTCAGGGTCTGGGCGACTTGAAAGTCATAGCGGAATCCTCCTCCTTCCCTCTGCAGCAAAGGCGTCATCCCGGCCCGATACTCCGCATACGCCGCCTCATCGATCACGTGCAAGCCAACCGTCATTTCATAAGTCACAGGCATCCCCTTACCATTTCCCAGCATGGGCGCCACCATCCACATGCAGTAGCTCCCCGCTCACAAATTCTGCTCGAGTCAGATAGAGCGCAGCATCGACGATCTCTTCGACTCGCCCAAGCCGGTGTATGGGATGCATGCCCTTCAAGAATTCATGTTGCTCAACAGCATGCATCGGAGTATCGATGATTCCTGCTCCAATTGCATTCACTCGGATTCCAGCCTTGGCATACTCAATCGCTAGTTCCCGCGTCACCCCATTCAAGCCTCCCTTCGTCAAACTCGTCAGTCCTGCGTTCACGGCTGTTCCACCAGTGTTGTGCTGATCGTCAGTACGTGCCCGCGTCCTTGCTTCACCATCTGTCGCAATGCCGGTTGTGTCACATAAAAGAAACCGGCCAGGTTGGTCCCCACAACTCTCTCAAATTCCTCTTGCGAGTAGTCTGTAAAGGCCCGTGGCACAAAGATGCCGGCGTTGTTGATCAGCACATCCACACCGCCAAATCTCTCAATGGCCACCTGTGTCAGCCTTTCGCCGGTCTCTGGCACGGCAACGTCTCCATCCACTACGGCAAGATCCGCCGTCTCCTCGAGCGTTCCCGCTTTGCTGGCACTCCTCGCATTGGCCACTACTTTGTAGCCCTCACGCAGAAAAGCCGCCGTCAATCCTAGCCCGATGCCGCTAGAGGCACCCGTGATAATCACCGTTCGCTTCGTTGCTTGGTTCATACCCCGTCTGATGGCCCATCACACTGCAACGATCCGCTTCCCCGCTAGAATCGGGTTGCCATCCGGTAAGTCAACATATGGTGAAACGACGCAAGAGCCTCGTCGCTCATCCCCCGTCTAAATGTCCTTTGAAGCGTTGCATGAGCTTGGTCACTGGCGCTTGGACCGCAGATCTCATCTGGTTCCTGCGTGCCGGAGAGCGTTGCTTTTCCGAACTGGAGTCCGACCTGAAAGGAATTTCCGCAAAGGTTCTTACTTCTCGCCTCCGCCTTCTTGAGCGCGAAGGCGTCCTGGATCGAATCCCCAAACCCACCTCTCCTCCGACCGTCTTTTACGGCCTGACACCCCTCGGCCATGAACTGCTTGCCGCAATCACCACCATCATGGATATTGGCCGCCGCCTCAAGATGCGCGCCAACGCCATCTCGTAGCGCTCCAGCCGAAGGGGCAACCTCGTCCGACCAGGTTGCTTCCTCTCATGGAATCTAGCTCTTCTGGCTCTGAAGAACTTCCGCACCCGCTTCGAATCCACCTCATCAAACGGAAGCACGAGCTTCCTCTCGTCAAGACCCCCAAAAAAGAATAGTAAAGCTGCAGATCTCGGCTAAGCCCGATCAAGCCTTTAGAGTCGACAATTCGATAATCTGATCGAAGGCCGCTTGAAGCTCAAACAAATCAACCAGGCTTTCAAGTACGTCAACAACCATAAGCCTTCAAGGGTCGCCATCCACTTCATGAACACCAACTCCGTTCAAGCCGTCATCTTCGATCTCTCCGGCACCGTCATCGACTTTGGCAGTCGCGGCCCCGTCGTCGCTTTCGTCGAACTCTTCCGCCGCCAGGGTGTGATGGTCACCGAAGCCGAAGCCAGAGGCCCGATGGGCTCCCGCAAGTGGGATCACATCTGGTCAGCACTCAACAACCCGGAGGTCACCCCTCGCTGGATCGCTGCCCACGGCCATGCTCCCACCAAAGAAGACGTCGACCGCATCTACCCTGAGTTCACCGCCCTCCAACTCGAGGTACTTGCCAACCACTGCGAAGTCCTCCCCGGCATCCCCGAGCTCTGCCTCGAGCTCAAACGCCGCAACATCCGCTATGCCACCACAACAGGCTTCGAGTCCAACATGATGCCCCCCGTCCTTGCCTCGGCCCAACAAAGCGGTTTCGACCCCGAGATCTTCTTGACTCCCGACCTCGTCGGAGGTGGCCGGCCTGCCCCCTGGATGATCTACCACGCCGCCAAATACATGGGGCTCTACCCCCTCCATACTTTCGTCAAAGTCGGCGACACCCCCATCGATATTGCAGAAGCGAAAGCCGCAGGCTGCTGGGCCGTCTCCGTGGTTGACACCGGCAATGAAATCGGCCTCTCCCAGCAAGCCTTCGCGGAACTCCCGGACAGCGACCGCGAACAACTCATCACCAAGGCGACGAATCACTTCTTCTCCCTCGGTGCCCACTACGTCATCGCCGCAGCCACTCAGCTCCCTCGTGTCATCGACGACATCAACCGCCGCCTCGCCTCGGGCGAACGCCCCTAGCCGTTCGTACTCCGTAAACACCCGACCTACGGCCGCTCTCTCGGCTCCAATACCATCTCGATATCTTCCTGCATTCGCAACGTAATGAGCGGCCGAACTTCAGGCGGCGTTGTCCGGGGCAGGGAAATGCGATAAGTCCTCAGCAGATTCGCCAAAATAATCAAACTCTCCGCCATGGCGAACTGATTTCCAATGCACTGGCGCGGACCACCACCAAACGGAAAGTACGAGAACCGGTGTGCGCCCAATCTGTGACTGCCCAAAAAACGCGTCGCATCAAACTCATTCGGCTCGGCCCAGAATTCGGGATGCCGATGCAACAAATAGGGCGACACCACAACTCGCGCCCCCGCCGGGATCTCAAACCCGCATAGAGTATCCGCTGCTTCTGCCCGCCTTGCTGTGTACCAAGCCGGTGGGTACACCCGGAGAATTTCCTCAAAGAACGACTTCAATTGCGGAATTCTCGTCAACGTCTCATGCGAAAACTCCCCCGCCCCCAGCGACTCCTCCGCCTCCCGCGCCAGCGTTTCCGCCAACTCCGGTCTCCGGCCCAACTCAAACACACTCCACCCCAGTGCATTCGATGTTGTTTCAAATCCCGCCAACAACAGAGTTTTGATTTCCGACCTTAACTCGATATCGGAAAGAAATCCCCCATCCTCCTCATCCCTTGCCAACATCAACATCGAGAGTAAGTCAAACGACCCATCCGGCCGCGCCCTTCGCCCGGCGATGATTCCATCAATAATCTCATCGAATCGTCGAAGCGTCCTCAAGAACACCCTGTCATCAGAAAACAAAGGGATCGGTCGAAACAACTTCCCTGCCCGAAATCGCCGAATCAACAACTCGTTCAATTTCGAAAAGCACTCCATCACCTCGCTTGCCCCCTGATCGAGGTCAAGCGAAAACAATGTGTTCGTCGCAATCCGCAGCGTCAGCAGCGTAATGGAGGAATTCGCCTTCAATCGTTGCCCTACCGGCAACTCTTGAATCCACGCATTCGTCAGTGCCACCATCGTCAGCATCATCTGTTGGATCTTGTCCCGATGAAAAGCGGGCTGCATCAGCCTTCGTCGCCGCATCCAGTCTGCTCCATCCGCGATGAGAATCCCAGGCCCGCTCACGTACCCAACGGTTTGCATATCGATCAAACGCTTCGAGTAGTTCGGATGATTGTCTTGCAGAATCCTCTTGATTCCATCGGGATGCGCCACAAGATAATAATCAAAAGGTCCCAGCCGGTGAACACATACATCCCCATACGTCTGATGTAAGTAGGTCAAGAACCCCAGCGGATCCCGCTGTATTTCCACCAGGCTTCCTCTGAGGAATCGGCCCTTATGCCGAGGCGGTTTCATGCTCGGAGTCTCTAGCCTCAAGATGCGCCAGTAACGCCCCCCGATAGCTCTCGAGCCTTGGCCCATCCCACTCCGGATCTTTCGCCATCTCATCCCAGCTGCGCAGCCGCAGAATATCCCGCAACTCCGGCTCGCCGCCAAACTCCAAGGCCTCTTCAGCGCTCATCGGCCCACCCTGCAACACCAGCGTTTCTTTGCTGGCCTCAGAGAGCCGCGCAAGATACCCCGGATTCGTCGCTGTCAAGTAGCGCTTGGCATCCACATGCCCACCTACCAGCACTGCCAACCGGCGTGAGAACCCCCGCGACAGCAACCACTTCTCCCCCAGCTCGTCATGATTCACCACACCCACACGCTCATCCCGCACAGCCATTTCATTCTCAAGCAAGTGCCCAATATCATGCAGCAACGCCGCCAGCACCAACTCTTCGTCCGCCCCCGCCTCGCGCGCGCACCACGCACACTGCTCCGCATGCGACAGCTTCGTCACCGCCTCCCCAAAATACTGATCCCCGCCCGTCTGCGTCAGGATTGCAAACACCTCATCCACAACCGCCTCGGACATCGCTAATCCAGCTCCTCAGGCACCAACTCAATATTCTTCTCGCCCGCCGCCTTCTTCTCGGCGTACTTCTTCACCCACGCCTCAAAGCTCCGCCCATCGGCCATATCCCGACCCGTAAAGCTCAGCTCCTCGATCTCGCTCTGCTCCACGGTCATCTTTTTGCCGCCTTCATTCTTCAGCATGATCCGCAACCGCGCCTTGCCCGACTGCGGCGACCCCTGCCGGTCATACACATAACCCTCAACTGTCGAGCCACTCTTCAAACGCACCGTCACATCGCCGCGATAATCAAACGCCTGCTCGACACCTTCCGCCAACGCACCACCCGCAGCCGCCCGTCCCTGCAACGTCTCGCACTTGCTCAGCGATGTCAGATCGATCTGCACCAGCGGCGATTTCGGCTTTTCCTCCTCGATCATCCGCAAAGCCTCGGCATCCTTATAAGCGGGAAACAGCATCGACTTCACCGTCGCCACAATCCCCGGCAGCGTAAACGTATAGTGCACCGCCGTCGCCTCATAACCCGAGTGCAGCATGCAGTTCTCGCACTTCGCATTCCCACTCTCATACCCATACTTCGACCAGTCCGTCGAATCGAGCAACTCCTGATACGTATCCGCATACCCGTCCTGCTGCAGATAGCAAGGCCGCTGCCACCCGAAGATCGAATAAGCCGGCATCCCCCACGGCGTGCACTCTAGATTCCGCTTCCCCATCAAAAACTCAAGAAACAACATCGACATGTTGAACCGCCACTTCGGGTCCCGGTTCGACAACAACTTTCGGAACAACTGCTGATTCCGCTCGCGCCCCGTGAAGTGCTGCTGGTCCGGCGCCTTGTCGTACGAATAACCCGGCGATACCATCATCCCTTCCACGCCCGCCTCCATCATCTCGCTGAAGAACTTCCGCACCGACTTCGAATCCACCCCATCAAACAGCGTCGTGTTCGTCGTCACACGGAATCCCTTCGACACCGCCAGCTTGATTGCATCGAGCGCAATGTCATACCCACCCTCTTTGCACACCGAAAAATCATGATGATCCCGGTCCCCATCCATATGCACCGAGAACGTCAAATACTTGCTCGGCGTAAACAGATGCAGCTTCTCTTTGAGCAGCAGCGCATTCGTGCACAGATACACATACTTCTTGCGCGCCACCAACCCCGCCACAATCTGATCGATCTGCGGATGCATCAGCGGCTCGCCACCCGGAATCGCCACCGTCGGCACACCCGTCTCCTCGACAGCCGCAAAGCACTGCTCCGGCGTCAAATCCTGCTTCAGTACATGCCCCGGATACTGAATCTTCCCGCAACCCGCACACGCCAGATTACACCGGTACAGCGGCTCCAGCATCAGCACCAGCGGATATTGCTTGCGTCCCTTCAGCTTTTGCTTCAAAACATAGGTGGCAACCGTCCACATCTGCGAAACCGGAATGGGCATACCTTCAGATTACACGAATGCGAACTCGCATTCGCGTTTACAATCAAATCCATGCCCTCCACCCGCCGCACCCCCCTCCAGGCCCGCAGTAACGAAACCGTCAATACGATCCTCGACGCCGCCTCTTCCCTCCTCGGTCGCATCCCCTTCGAGCAGATCACCACCAGCCGCATCGCCGATACCGCCGGCCTCTCCGTCGGCGCGCTCTACCGCTTTTACAACGACAAGCAGGAAATCTTCGACGCCATCGCCGTCCGCGAACTCGCCGAATTCCGCCAGAAAATCTCCGACAACCTCAAAGCCCGCCAGCTTCTCTTCACCCCGCGCAAATCCCTCGACCGCATCCTCGACTCTTACATTGCATTCCTCGACGCCAAGCCCCACTTCCGCGAGCTCGCCCTCGGCCGCCACATCAGCGATCAAACCCGCGAACAGCAATCAGGGGCTGACGGCATCCTCCAGGGTCTCCTCATCGAGAAGCTCGGGCTCAAGCCAGGCAAGACCATCCAAATCCGCATCCGCATCGCAGCCGAAGTAGGCGACCGCCTCATCGACTTCGCCTACCGACAACCCACTCCCAAAGACCGCCAGGTCATCCTCAGCGAGCTCAAGGAATTACTCGCCGCCTATCTGCTTAGGCTTTAAGCCGCCGCACAAACAGTAGCGCGGCGCCGCTGAATATCATCCACGTTGAAGGCTCTGGAATCAGCGTCGCTGAGGCAATCTGCTGATTCACTGTGACCGTGGGCGTTCCATTGCCAGCCAGCAAGATCTCAACAACGGTTCCACCCGCCACCGGGGCCAGGTTGCTGTCGAGCAGAATCAGGCGAAATCCAGTTTCCACCGTTCCGCCTGCCCCTGCTCCAACACCCGCACCCGTCAGCGTCAGCAAGAACTGAAACACATTGCCAGGCGTGTAGCCGGCATAATAGCCATCGCTACCTGCGGCATTGTTCATGTTCAACGTACCAGTTACTGACCCTACGGGCGCTCCAAGGTAGAGCCCTTCCACACCCGTCAGACTTGCCTGCGGCGTAAACCCGCTGACGATCGCTTCCACCACCAGCGGAACACCCGGCGCGGGCACAAGTTCGAAGTCAATTTCGGCCAAGTCCGTCAGCCCCGCGGTATTCACCGCCACTTGATACTGCAGCGTCCCTGCCGTTAAAGAGCCAATGCTCAACGCCGCAATCGCGGCCAAATGAAGTAGATATTTCATGTTCTTGTTCTTTCTGTTTTGCTAGTTCAAGTTGCCGACGATCACCTGCGGTGTATAGCTCACCACGCCGCCCGTGTTCCGATATTGCAGCACCACGGTCGCTGTTCCGCCATTGGCGGCGATGTCGCTATCCGTAAATAGATAGGGCGCTCCCTGATAAGTCCCGGCCGAGTTCTGCGCCGTCACATTCGCGGGCAGATCCCTCAGTACCACATGCACACGATCCGTGATCGCTGTGCCGCCATTGTTGCGCAGCGTCAGGATTGACGTAAACACTTGCGTCGACCGGTTGAAGGTCGGTGCCGAAGCGGTCACCGTGACATTCACCGTCGAAGCGGCTGGAAATTTCAAAAACAGCACCGGATGATCATGGTCGCTATACCGTGTGGCCAGTGCCTCATTGCTCTTGAAGCTCGGCGGATACTCCGCGTTTACGTGCGCCACCTGATAGCCAGACAATCGCGGCTGCACACTCGGGCTCGCCAACACATGGTCCAGCGCCTGCCGGTCTCCGCGGAACAAAAATGTGTACCGCTCGCTCGCCGGCAAGTAAAGCTCTTCGGGGTACAACAACGTGTGGCTCCAAACATCTGGAATGCAAATCAGCACTTGGGTGCAAGGTGCTGGCTGCCCCGCCACGGTATTGATCAAATCCACCAGGCCGTCATTGAACAAAAATGCGTTCCAGTCGCCGGTCATCACAACGTTTTCACCGCCCAGCACTCGCGTCTGCACATCGTTCGCTAATGCCACGGCTTGCCCGCGACGCTTCTCACGGTCGCTGTTGTCCGTAATGTAGTCTGAGCCGATCAACGACTTCAAGTGGTTGTTAATCACCGTCAGCGGATAGTTCGCAATGTTGAGCGTCACAGTCCCCTTCAAAACCAGCGGTGCTCGTCCATCAAACGGCAACACTTCACTCAGCGATCCCGCCTGCGGCGTAAACCGCGTCGAATTCACCAAATACCCATTGCGGAAACCCGCATCGGTCGTCGTTCCGAAATAAGTGATGTACGGGCCCACCGCAGGAGTCGCCGAACCAAGCAACGTATTCACCTTTGTCGCCAGAGCCGTCAAGTTAGCCGCGGAGTTCACTTCCTGCAACCCGATAATGTCCGGCGTTCCCACCGGCCCCACAATCGAATTCGCAATCCGGGCCAATCGTTCCGGCGTGTTCGTAAACCCTTCCACGTTCATCGATGCCACCGTGAATTCTTCTGAAGTCTTCGCCCGCACACCACGCACCGGCAATACCTGCGTCGCCAAATTCAAAGCCGCATCAGGCAAAATCTGATGACGGTTCGGCCCGTAATCAAGCACGCCCGTAATTGGCCCTGTAACAACTTGTCCCGTGCCGAGGATCGCCTGCGTAAGCCCGCGATTCCCATCCGTATCTACCGCGATCACTTCTTGATTCGCATCAAAGCGCGGCGCACCAACCGGCAAGCTTCCCGGCACAGTCGGATAGACCTGATTCTTAGGAATACCGATTTCCCTCACCGGCGATCCCGCATAGCTGTTCAACACGGCAAAGAAAACGCCGCCCAAGTCCGTCGATTGAGTCACTCGCAAATCCCCAACTTGCACGCGCATCCCCTCATACTTCTCGAGCGCCTCCACCTTCGAGAACTCATTTGTGTCATCAATCACAAACGCCGGGTTCAAATCCGCCGCTGTCAATACCACCGAGGCCGGAAGCGCATTCCCACTGCTCAACACGCTAAACGTCGACGCCGATCCAAACTCTGTGATCGTCAATCGAGCGGGATTGAAGCTCGACGAATTCGTATTCGTTGTGGAACCGAATTCTTCAATTGGCCCGCTCACTAACACCCTGTCTCCAACATTCGGCTTTGCACCGCTCGTCCCTGTGAAAACAAGAATCCCTTCCGATGTCATCAGGTTCGCGTCTCCAATCGGATCCTGTATGAAATATCCATTGTTCGTGACATACGTCACAATGCCCGTCGTTGCCACGGTCTGCCCAACAAACGGAGACTGAGTCGAGCTCCCCTGAATACTGCTAATTGTGACCGTCGCGATGTCGTTGTTCAAAATTGTCCCGGTTCCCGTCCCACCGCCGCTTGCAATTGTTGCCCCACCCGAAGGGTTTGAAATGGTCAAGCTAAACGTCTCGTTACCCTCAGGCACGGTCTCGCCGACCACCTGCACGGTCACCGTCGTCGACGATTGCCCCTCGGCGATCGTAAACGGCCCATTCACAGCGATATAGTCCGTCCCCGCATTCGCCGTGCCATCCGCGGTCTGCGCCGTAAAGCTGATCCCGCCAACCGGAGCCACTCCTCCCGTCATCGACACCGTAAAGCCAAAATTCGTCGTCCCCGCATTGCCCTCGCTCAGGCTCAAACTATTCACCGACAGGCTTAAGCTCGCCGCGCTCGACGCGGTCACCGAAACACTCAAATCATCGATCGCCAGACCATGGTCGTTGCCTGCGTCATTGAGATCTTCCCAGCGCAAAACAATCCGCGAGCCCGCCGGAATGTTCACATTCAAATTCCCGCCAATCGCCATGCGATTCGCTGGCAAGTTTCCATCAAGCGCACTAGCTGTCGCTGTCGCAATCGGTCCTGTAAATGAGAGCGAAGCCACATCGGTAAACGTCCCCGTCGTCAAATTCGGTGCCCCGCTGAACACCTGCTGCGCAAAGGTCAAAGCATGCTGCGCTACATTGCCCCCATTCCTCCACTGCTTCCCTGTGTAGCCAATCGTCAACTGCGTAATCGTCACACCGCTGCCCAAAGGATTCTCAAGACACACACCGTACCGGATAATCCCCGTGCTCCCGCTCGCCACGCTACCGAGTGATCGCTCGGTCAGCACACCCGAACCAAAGCTATACAGAGATCCTGTGTTCGAACTCCCAGTCCCTGCCAAATACGTTGTCCGGCTTGAATACCAGCCTTGAATCGTGCTGTTGTCCGTCCAAGTGTTGTTGTTTGGCGCGACAGCCGGGTTAGTAGTTGCCAACCCATTAAAATTCTGCGTATACGGCGTCCCGCTCGTCAGCGAGACACACTGCCCAAACAGCGACCCGCCCAAACACACCAATCCCACAACAGAAAAGAGACTACGCATGAACACCCTCCAAATTAAAAACAGGCTCAGATTCCACCCTACCGACCCCCAGCCACCCTGTCAATTTACGATTCCATGAAAAGTACCATCTCGCTACAATAGCCCCATGCTGCTCTCCCGCCGCGCCTTCACTCAACTCGCCGCAGCCTCCACTCTCGCCGCCGCGGCAAAGCCCAACTCGCGCTTCCAAGGCGTTCAAATCGGAGCCATCACCTATAGCTTCCGCGCTCTCCCCGGCGGTGCCAAAGAAACCCTCCAGTACTGCCTCGATTGCAACATCAGCGCCATCGAACTCATGAGCAACGCCGCCGAGTCCTTCGCCGGCGCGCCAGCCCTGCCCCAGGGCCGCCCCACTCCCGATCAGATGGACGCCCGCCGCAAAGCCGCCGCCGAAGTCTCTCAATGGCGTCAGTCCGCCTCCATGGACAAGTTCAAAGAATTCCGCAAAATGTACAACGACGCGGGCATCGACATCTACGCCTTCAAACTCCCTCCCACTCCCACCATGCCCGACGCCGAATACGAATACATCTGGAACGTCGCTGAAACCCTCGGGGCCAATCACATCACCATGGAGATTCCCACCGACGATGCCCACCTCGCCCGCGTCGCTCAATTCGCTGCCAAACGCAAGCTCAACATCGCCTTCCACACCCACGGCCAGGGCGGCTCTTCCGGCTTCGACAAAGTCCTCAACGCCTCGCCTTACACTGCTCTCAACTTCGACGTCGGCCACTACTTCGGCGTCAACGGCGAATCCCCGGTTCCTCTCATCGAAAAATACGCAAGCCGCATCTCCAGCCTCCACCTCAAAGACCGCAAAGCGCCCGCAAACGGCCAGGGCGGTCCCAACATGCCCTGGGGCCAAGGGGAAACGCCCCTCAAGCAAATCCTCCAGACCCTCAAGCGTAACCAATACAAATTCCCTGCCAGCATCGAATACGAATACACAACCCCCGAAGGCTCCACCGTCCTCGACGAAATGAAAAAGTGCGTCCGCTACTGCCAGGACGCTCTCGCCTGATGACCATCGAACCGATCACAACGATCACGAACGATCAGCTCGACCAACTCGCCACGCTCCTCCACGCTTGCGTCCACACCGGCGCAAGCGTCAGCTTCGTCCTCCCC
Source organism: Acidobacteriota bacterium (assembly GCA_016870995.1). Lineage (GTDB taxonomy): Bacteria > Acidobacteriota > Terriglobia > Bryobacterales > Bryobacteraceae > Bryobacter. The sequence continues at coordinate 87,797 of VFZU01000007.1, read as the reverse complement.
TTCGAGCATGAAGACGCAAAGCAATGGTGGCTCACCAAAGTCGCCCCACAAATCACGCAAGGCAATCGCATCCTCATCGCCGCCACACAGAATCATCAAATTGCCGGCGCCGTCCAACTCCTCCTCGACACGCCACCCAACCAGCCCCACCGCGCCGACGTCGCAAAGCTCCTCGTCCATCCCGACGCCCGCCGCCAGGGCATCGCCCGATCGCTCATGCTTGAGCTCGAACAACAAGCGACAAACCACAACCGCACCCTACTCACACTCGACACCGTCACCGGCAGCCATGCTCAGGCTCTCTATGAAGACCTCGGCTATCACCAAGCCGGCATCATCCCCGGCTACGCCCTCAACTCCACATCGACCTCCTTCGAGCCGACAACGATCCTTTACAAGCATCTCGGTTCATGAAACAACCTCGAATTGCCGTCGCGGGCTGCGGTGCTATCGCCTCTCACTTCCACATCCCAATCCTTGCCGCCAACCCTCGCTGCCGCCTCGTCGCTCTCGCCGAAGCCGATACTGCGCGTCACGCATCCCTGAAGCTCCTCGCCCCCAACGCCACCATCTTCGAATCCTGGCAACAGCTCCTCGAGAAGACAGACCTCGACGCCCTCGTTATCTGCCTCCCTCCCGCGCTCCACGCTCTGTGCGGTCTTGCCGCCCTCGAGCGCAATCTCCATCTCTACATCGAGAAACCTCTGGCCGCTACCACTGCGGACGCCGAGGCCCTCGCCGCAGCCTCAAAGCCGAACCTCGTCAACCGAATCGGTTTCAACTTCCGCTTCCACCCCACGATCGTTGCCCTTCGCGATCAGCTCCGTGCTGGCCGCATTGGCCCGCCTTCGATCCTCCGCACCACCTTCACCACCAGAGGTGCCCATCAGGCCAATTGGAAGCTCGCTCCCAACTCGGGCGGCGGCGTCCTGCTCGATCTCGCAACTCACCACATCGATCTCTTCCGTTTTCTCTTTGACGAACCCATTACGTCCATCAGTGCCATCCACCAGGGCAACATCCCGCACACCGCTCTCCTCCACTGTCAGAACCAATCCGGCATTCTCATGGAGGGCACCTTCTCGCTCAACACCACCGATACCTTTCGACTCGAAGCTCTCGGCCCCCAAGGCAGCCTCTCCTTCGAGCGCTACCTCGACGCCGCTCCCTCATTCCGCCCCCCTCACCACCATTGGTCGCGAGCCGAAAAAATCCTCCGCGGCGTCCGCGCCCTACTCCCAGCGAATCTCATCCACGGCCCTGGCTACGAACCTTCCTTCGCGCTCTCTCTCAGCGCATTCCTCGCTTCCATCGAATCAGGCCGCAACACTCATCCTGACTTTGAAGATGGCCTCATCGCGCAACAACTCCTCGATCGGATCTCCCATTGAACTCGCCTAGTCTTTCCGTCGTCCTTGTCACGCCCTACCGCTTCCAGTTCCTGCGCCGAGCCATCAGACACCTCCGCGATTAAACCATCGCTTCCTCCATCGAACTGCTCATCGTCGCCACTTCACACCAGGCTCTTGACGACGCTCGCCCGGGTGAACTCAATGGCTTTCACAGCGTCCGCGTCTTTGAATTTGGCCCATCCCCGCTGTGGATCGTGCCGCTGCAACTGCGGTCAATCAGGCCTCTGCCCCGATCGTCGCCCACATGGAAGATCATGCTTACCCGTATCCCGATTGGGCTCAAAATCTGATCCGAGCTTTCGATGGGCCCTACGCAGCGGTAGCCTCTGTCCTTGAAAATGCGAATCCCTCTACGTATTGGAGTCAGAGCAACATCTTGCTATCCTTCGGCCCATTCACGCAGGGAGTTCTCACCAGAGAAGTACCCGCTGTACCCGGCCACAACATCAGCTTTCGTCGCGATTTTCTCTTGGCCGAGGGCCCACTAAATCCCGGCGATCTTGTCCGCGAGTCCACGCTCTACGATCGCCTCCGCGCTCGCGGCGCGCGTTTTCTGGTATGCGCTGAGGCCATGATCAAACACATAAACTCCTCCAGTTGGCGCTCAGATTTCCTGGTCCGCTACAACGGTGGCCGCTTATACGCTCATCACCGTGCCATTCAAAACCATTGGTCCTTCCCTCTTCGGCTCATCTATTTTCTTGGCTCCCCTCTGATTCCACCTCTCCGTTTCGTCCGCTTGCTCGCTGAATGGAAGCCACAATTACAAAGGCTCGGCTTTCGAATCTATCCCTGTTTCTTTGCAGGTCTCTGCTTCGACGCGATCGGTCAGGCCGCGGGATATCTCCTTGGCCCAGGGAAATCGCTTGCCGCACTCGATCATTACGAGACCAACAAGCGGCTCCACGTCACGCCCGCCGAAGCGGCCTGGATGGACGAATAGCCTCACTCAAAACTCCCGCCACGGTCATCGCTTGGCTCAATCCAATCAAGCCACTCAGCGTAGCAGATTCCCACCATTCCTGACCTTTCCACGGCCAACGCAAGATCCACCAATAAAACCACCACGGCTCCGCCCCCACGTATTGCTTCCCATCTGCATCGAGCAGCTTTCGCATCTGCAATGCGCCGCGACCATAGTTCCAATGCTGCCTGCAATACCTTTTCCAGTTCATCCCGTGCTCATGTACGACAACGGCCTCGTCAACAGTAACTAACTTCCAACCCCATTCCATTATCCTCCGGCAGTAATCCCGGTCCTCTGCCGCTGCCAGTGGAAACCGCTCGTCAAACCCACCCAGCTCCGCAAACTGCTGCTTCGGCACTGCCAGATTGTTCGACGTGAAGAACGGAGCCAACGACCGCTCCGGTCCTCTCGGCCACTTCCGCATGTATGCATAAATTGCGTTGGTCAGCTCCTGGCTCGCCTCGGCGTACAGGTTCGCCTTCAACCCATTCACAACCACTCCACCCAAGGCCGCCTCGGGATTCGCCCGGTTCGCCTCAAGCAATGCCCCCAGCCACTCGGAATCCACCACGCAATCATCATCCACAAATGCCAGCAAGCCTCCCTCCGCCACCTTCGCCCCTGAATTCCTCGCGCGGGCCGGTCCCCCATTTGCCAGCCGCAAACATCTCACCCCATATTCACTCTCCACCCACGCCATGCTCTCCGGGCTCCCGTCATCCACCACAATCACCTCAAAGGCTCCCCGGTCCAATCGCGAAGCCAAAACGCTTTCAACACACCTCCGCAACTGCTTGGCTCGCGCATAAGTCGGTATGATCACTGAGACGGCGATTGGCACCGTTCTCATCTTCACAAATTTCCTTCATGAGAGTCCTCCTCATCAACCATTTCGCCTCCATTCAAGGTGGAGCCGAACTTCAGATTCTGTCCCTCCGCGATTCTCTTCGCGCTCTGGGCCATCAGGCAGACTTTTTCGGTTCTCGGTCCCGCTCCTCTCCTTCATTTCCGATTGTTGCCGACCATACTTGCTTTGCCGCCGGAGGCCGCCTCGCCACTCTTTCCATGGCTCACAACCCCTTCGCGGTTTCTGCGCTGCGTCAGTTGCTCGCCTCCCTCAAACCAGATCTGATTCATCTTGTGATGTTCCGCAACCGTCTTTCGCCTGCCATCCTGCCAGTGCTTTTCAATTACCCCACCATCGCTCACGTCCAAACCTACGAACCCATCTGCCCAATCAGCTCGAAGCTCCTCCCCGATGGCTCCCCCTGCCACCAACGCTCCGGCCCTGCCTGCTATTCCCAAGGCTGCTTCAGCCTCGCTTCGCGCCCCTTTCTCCTTCATGCCGACAAAGCTACTAGAGCATTCTGGCCGCGCTTCATACGCCGCATTGCTATCAGTCAGTGGCAACGCCAGCGCCTTGAGACAGACGGCATCCAGATCGACGCTGTGATTCCTAACGGTGTCCCCGAAGACCCCACGCCCACCTCTTCTCAAACTCCCTCTCCTCTACTCGTTTGCGCCTCGCGCCTCGTCCGCGAAAAGAGCATCGATCATCTCCTCCACGCCATAGCCTCAGTACTTCCCAAATTCCCCAATCTCCAACTCCGCATCGCCGGCGATGGCACAAGCGCAAAAGAACTCCGTTCTCTCGCGGCCTCGCTAAACCTTACATCTCACATCTACTGGCTCGGCCTCCTCCCTCGCCGCGATCTCTCCAAAGCCTTCGCTGGTGCGTGGTTACAGATCGTCCCCGGCACCTGGGAGGAGCCCTTTGGCCTTGCCACTGCCGAAGCCATGATGCGTGGTCTTCCCGTCATCGCTCCCCGGCGTGGCGCCTCCGCCGAACTCCTCAACCAAGAAGCTTTCGGTTTCCTCTACAACAACGGCAATGCCCAATCCCTCGCCTCCACCATCGAACGCGCCCTCTCCAATCCTTCCATCCTGCCCGCGATAGGAGCAGCCGCCCGCGCCCACGCCCGCCTTCACTATCTCGACTCCCTACACGCTTCCCGCTTCGTTGACCTTTACAATCAAATCTTGCAGCCCCAATGAACCCACCCCTCCTCGTCTTCGGCATCGACGCCGGTTGTCCTGACCTGATTCGCCAATGGTCCGCGGCAGGCCTGCTTCCCAACATCTCCCGCCTCCTCAATCAAGGCCGTTGGGGCCTCACCGAAGGCCCGGAAATGATTTGCGAACATGGCATCTGGGTCTCGATCACTTCCGGCATCCCCCGTCACATCCACAACTACTAGTGGTTCCGCCAACTCACTCCGGGCACATACAGGATCGAGCCTTTCGATGCCAGCTCCATCGCGGCCACGCCCTTTTGGCATGCCTTCGCCGATAGCCAGATCCCAGTCCTCATCTTCGATGTCCCCGATACTCGTCCGATTGCAGGTCTCAAGGGCGTTCAAGTTGCGGAATGGGCGGTCCACAACCCCGAGGCGCCTCCACACTCCATCCCATCCGAAGTCGTTCAAACCCTCGGCAAGCGCATCGTCGTTCACGAAGATCCTCATTCCACCCTCGACCAGGACCTCGCCACCTATCGCCAACTCCTCGATCGCCTCGATCTCAAAGTCAAACACCTCCTCCGCCTCATCCAGTCCGGCCAGCCTCGCTTCTCCTTCATCGTCTTCGGCGAAGCCCACACTGCGGTCCATCAATTCTGGCGCTACCGCAATCAACCCGGTCCCCTCGAACACGCCATCCGCGAATTCTACATCCGCCTCGACTCGGCCCTCGGCCAACTCGCAGCAGCCTTCAATGCAACCCCCAACGTCGCTCTCATCGGCTCGGTCGGCGTCCGATCCGAATGGCCTTCCGAGGGCTTCCTCGACGAGTTCTGCCTCAAGCTCGGCTACGCCCAGAAACCCGCCAGCACCCCGCCCGGCCTTCTCCATCTCGCTCGCCAGATCCTCCCGCAATCCCTCAGATCTCGCTTGAGCGCATTCCTCCCAAAGTCCACTCAGGGTCAGCTTCACTCCAATAAATTTGCGGCTTCTCTCGATTGGGCCAACACTCGCCTCTTCGCCCTCCCCTACTTCTACATGGGCGTCCTTCGTGTCAATCTCATCGGTCGTGAGCCCCAGGGCACAGTTCAGCCCGGTGCCGAATACGAAGCACTCCTCAACCAAGCCACCCAGGATCTGCTCGAGCTTCGTGATCCCGTCACAGGCAAGCCCGCCGTCCTCAACGTGCACCGTCCAGCCTTGGCCCCTGGCCAACTCGCACCCCTCCACCTGCCCGACCTCTTTGTCGAATGGCAGCCTTCAGATCATCTCCGCCGTAAACTCACCCACCCTCGCGCCGAACTCACACAAGCCATGCCCAACTTCTGCCGCGGCTCTGAACACACCAGCTACGGCCTCTTCGCTCTCGCCGGCCCATCCATCCCGACTGAAGGCAACATCGGCTCGATCGACCCACTCTCGATTGCCCCTACGCTTGCCTCGTTGACAACGATCACCAGCCTCCACGAGCACCTCTAGCCCCGTGGTTTCAAAAACGACCCATTCTGCAACTCAGCAAAAGCCTGTCTCAACTCCTCCTGCGTATTCATCACGATCGGACCCCGCCACGCCACCGGCTCGCCCAGCGGCTTACCCGACACCAGCAGAAAACGGATCCCCTCTTCTCCAGCCCGCACCTCCACCTCATTCCCCCGATCAAACAACAGCAGCGAATGGTTCCCTGCATCCACCACGCTCTCTGTCTTCACTGCCTGCGGCTCCGACGCATTGCTAAACTTACCAGCCCCATCAAACACATAAGCAAACGCATGCCGCGTCGTCTCCACCGGCAATCGTTTCAGCTTCCCCGCCGGCACTGTCACATCTAGGTACATTGGCTCGGCGGCCACTCCATCTACGGGTCCCTTCTGTCCCCAGAATTCCCCACAGATCACTTTCACCCGAGTCCCATCGTCATCCTGCACCTCCGGGATCCCCGCCCCCGCGATCTCCTGATAACGAGGCGCAGTCATCTTAAGCGACGAAGGCAAGTTTCCCCACAGTTGAAACCCATGCATCCTCCCCACCGCATCTCCCTTGGGCATTTCATGATGCACAATCCCGCTCCCCGCGGTCATCCATTGCACAGCCCCAGCCCCGATCGTTCCCCGATTCCCCAGGCTATCGGCATGCTCCACTTCCCCCGCAAGCACATAGGTGATCGTCTCAATACCCCGATGCGGATGCCACGGGAATCCGGCCTCATAAGCGGCGGGCACATCATTCCGAAAGTCATCAAACAGCAGAAACGGATCCACCTCACGCGGATCGCCAAACCCGAACCCTCTCCGCAAATGAACCCCGGCCCCTTCCATCGTCTCCACCGACCGGCTCATCTTCTTCACTGCCCGTATCGACATCGTGTCACCTCACTCGTGAGTGTACGAACATTTCGGGCCACGACTCGCACCACAGAACTCGTGACTTGATTACATCCCTTGGGCAACCTCGGCGGCAGGACCATTGCGTCACCCGGTTTCCAGAGATTGATTCGTCTCAAGCGGATCGCAATCCTTGCCCCATCTGCGCAACAGAAGCTAATATCGGCCGAATCGACCCACGCTCCATCGCCACAATCATTTCGAACTTACTTCTTCACAAGCACAATCGGCGCTTCCCCCGCACCATGGAATCGCGATACCAGCTCACGCGCCTTGCCGTACTCAGCCAATCCCACGACTCTCGCCTCCATCTCAATCTCACGCCTGGCTTCAATCGCCGCCTCGTTCTTGGTCCAGCCTGAACTCATCGCTCCAGCTGCCCCCTTCAGCAAATCTGTATCAGGCATCTCATCCAGCTTCAATTCATCCGGTAGTTTCCACTTCACTGTCTCGGTGTAGCTCACCGGTGAGATCACCAGCGGTTGCTCCCGCTTGGCCGAGTTCACATTTGGTAACCCAGAGAATTCAAGCGGCATGCTCCGCACCATCCACAATCTGCCTTGCAGCATGCGCGCGTAAGCAGGCGCAGTAAACTGCACCTCTAGGCGAAACTCATGCTTTTGCGCGTCGTACCCCTCGCTCGTCGACTGTATCGTCGCGCCCACCATCGACCGCGCCAAGATCCTCTCAAGACGCTTCCTGTAGTCTTCCTTTGACTGGGATTCCAGCACTCTGCGCTCGTCAAACGCTTCCTGCCCTAGGCTTACCTCGATCAGCCGCCCGCTCACTGCTCCATCCGCACTCAATTGCATCTCCCACTGCCTTTTTCTCCGGTTCTCCCCTGGCTTCGTCATCGGAGTACGCACCAAACTTCCACGCTCTCCCGCAGTGATCAGCGCATTGGAATTCTGTTCATGGTCCGGCAAGAATCCGAAAGGAACATACTCATCTGTCGGATCGAACAACAAGAGCCTTCCCAGCTCTGTGTGGTCCATCGCCGACGCCGCCACAACATCCGCCTTCACTCGAATCGCTAGAATCGCATGGTTAAACAAGTGAGGCGAAGGAAAGTCCTGTTCCGTCACGCGTGGGTCTCCGGCATAAATGGCCACCGGGTACGACTCCACGCCGATCGTCTTCAGCATCGTGCGCAGCAGGTTCGTTTTATCCTTGCAATCTCCATAGGCCATCTTCAACACTTCATCCGCCTTATGCGGCACATACCCGCCTCCGCGTGCCGAGTTGATCGAAATCGATACATAACGGATTCCCTGTACAAACTCCGCCACCGCGCGAATTCTGTCTCGCTCGCTCTGCTTGCCCTCGATCAATTGCTTCGTCTTGCTTTCAATCGCCGTGGTGACCTCTGCTTGCGGGTCGATCAAGCTCGACTTGAACTTGGAGACATCCCGCCAACTCCGGAAGCACGCAATCGGCCCACTCCCCATTGCGGTTCCCTCTGGTGGCACCATGCTCACCGCAATCCGCGGCAAGAGCGTCAAAAACACAGGCGCGCTAGGCTCCACTTCGAGCGGCCCCAGCTTTCGCTCCTCCCAGGTATAGGTCGATCCATTGGCCTCCGCTTGTGCCTTCGCCCCCCCATACAACTTGGCTTCTGCCTTCCATCCAGCGGGCACTGTCAATTGAAACCGGCTCAACAGGTGCGGCAGATCATCCTGAAACGGCCACAGAAACTGCGAGAAGACCGTGTCTTCCTCTACCGTTGCTTCATAGGCAAACACGGTTCCCGGGTCTACATCCGCCGTCGCGTTCACCCGGTAATAGCGCCTTGTCGAATACATCGTGAAGTCCGGCTGGCTGCTTCCTTCAGAGAATTCCTTCTTCGCATATTCTTTTGTCTTCCCTGTCGGATAGATCAACCAAGCTTTGAAGTCCTTCACGCGCGAGCCCTTGGAGTCATAAGACACAGCCCCAAACGCTTCCCGTTTCCCATCCCGCGTCAGGATCTTGATCGCCTTCCGGATCGTGCTCAATTGCTTCCCCGTCGGCTCTACCTGCACCCGCTCCTCATAAAACAGCACAACGCCCTTTGTCTTTTCTGGATACGCGGGATGCGCCGTGCTGGCCACCTCTTGCATCCACTGAGGCACGTTCGCGCCCAAGACCATTGCAATCCCAACCAGCAAAAGTGGGAGCTTCATCTCACTTCACCTTCAATGTCAGCGTGTGCGTATTATTCGAGTGAACTGTGTCCCAGATACCCTTCAGTTGTTAATAGAGTTTTGGATCGAAAAACAATGTGCCTTTCTCGCCCCAAACCAGTTCCCGGTTCATGGTCAACAAGGGCTCTCGATTCGAAACGGACCCAGACATTTTGAAGGTCCCCACTCCTCCTAAATTGACCGTCCCAGGGATTTCTGCATGGTCGAGCGCATATCCTTCCGGATACCGAAACCGGATCGTGTCCTGCTCCGTGTATGCCTCCCGAAACATCACCGGCATCTTGCGCTCCGCCGCCGTGAACAAAGGCTGGTCCCCGTATTGAAAAAACGCTGGTTGAAAGAAAAGCCGTTTGCCCGTCCGCTGCGCATAGTTATCCATCTCGATGTCAAATTGCACAACTACATCTCCAACTGGCTTCCCGGCATTCTCGATCTTCAGGTTTGTGATTTTCGCTCCGGCATAACGGCCCTCCAGCCGCTTCCGCAGGATCTCCTCGCGCTCGGCTTCCGACTTTCCCTCGAGCAGCCTCTTCTGTTTCACGCCTAAGTGGCCTGAGTACGCCATCGACACTTTCCCGCTTACCTTGCCTTCTTCTGTCATCGTGAGATCGGCAACTCGCTTCAAGCGATGCGCCTCGGGCGTTGCCACAGGTGTCATCACTAGCTTTGGCTCCTTTGGATCCGCCAGCAGAGCGGCTTGTGCTTGTTCATCCCAATCGATAGTTCCCGCGGGCAAGTAGGGAATTCCCGGGTTGTAATACTGAATTTTCTCTCCCTGCCGTACGGCCACGAGCCGGTTCGGCAGCAGGTACCTGTCGAGCAGGTCCATCCGAAACATCGCTCCGTTCGCGGTGCCTGCCCTCGCATACACCACATCCAGGCCTGCCGCTTCGCCAAGCGCATAAAACAACGCTAGGATGTGCTCACTGGTTCCCTTCTGCAGCCGCAGCGTATTCGTCGAATTGTGACCATCCTTCAAGCCTTTGAAAAACTCGGCTCGCTCCTCCTGGCTCCCGCCATCCATGTTGTAGTTCATGTTCCGAATTTTTGTCGTGCAGTAATCAGAGAGCAATCGAGCCTTTTCGAACACGTCCGTCGCACCTCCCGCCACTTCCTGTGCCACGCGCTTGATGTCGTTGTTCACCTTCACCATCCGCTGAAACTCTCCGTTCAATTGCTTCCCAAGCGACTTCCAGAAAGCTTCAGGCTTGTCCTTGGAACTCGGCGAGTAGAACAACAGAATCCAAGCCTTCGTGTCGTCCTCGGCTGGCATCATGGGCTCTTCCACGTAAGCAGGCACATTCTGGATGTGAGTCTTCACAAACCCCAGATGCCGAGCGTCTGCCGTTACTGGTTCCCATGGCGTTGGCTTACACCGGAACGGATAACTCCCCATCCGCTCATTGAACCCGAATCCCGTAAACGGCTTCACATTGTATGTGACTTCCCATGCTGGAATTTCTCGCTGCACCATCAGCGTTACATAGCGAGGTACAAACTCTGAATACGTCTCCACCCACTGGTATTCCAGAATGGCTCCCGGCTCAAGTCCTGGCATGGCGAAAGTCTTCGCTCGAAAGCTCTGCTTGCCAACCTTCTGCACCATTTGTTCTTTAACCGCGCTTCCAGGCAGTTCCACAATCGAGCCATCGGGTTTGATTGTTCTCGCCCGAATTTGGTACACCGACATCTTTTGGGCAGAATTAAAAGGAATTTCCACATTCCCATACTTTTCTACAGCCCTGTCATTGTAGAGCTTGATTCGAATGTAATTCTCCACCACATGATTTAAATACCCATTGCCAGCGCTTTCGTCCCGCACCCAAGCCTCCCAGAAAATGGTCTCCGCATTTGCATTTGGGTCGACTTTTGCTGTCTTTAGCTTCAGCTTTTCATTGGAAATAGGCCGCCAATCCGATCCTGCAAGGTATCCAGCGATAACAATGAATAGTAGGAACTTCATAATAGTTGACACAGAATAGCAGAATCGTCACGGAAATTTTGTAATTAAATCTCCAATCTTTTGAACCATTTGTACTAGGTACCGCCTCAACTCCCCACTCCCCGAAGTTAGCTTTTGAATCGGGCGGCCCCATCCGCCCACCTACAAACAACTCAGGAGATCTCTCCATGTCCTCAAACGCAAAACGTCTCGCGAACAAACAAAACGCTCAGAAATCCACAGGCCCCAAAACCGCATCCGGCAAAGCCAAATCCGCCCTCAACTCGGCCAAGCATGGCCTCCAGTCCAACCCCACCACCATCCTCGAAAACAATCCGCTCGAACGAAGCCATTACGATTCCCTCAAAGCCAAACTCTTCGAGCAGATCCTTCCCGACGGCGAACTCGAGCTCCAAATGTTCGAGCGCTACGTCTTCGCCCTCTATCAATCAAATCGCGCCCGCCAACTCGAACTCGACGCGCTCGACCGCTTTACAAACGAACCCAACAACGAAATGTGGTTCCACCAAATGGAACGCATCCAGAAGCTCGGCGCCATGCAGGAACGCCGCGCCGACAGAACTTTGAACGAGATCCGCAAGCTCCAGCGTGACCGCATCACTGCACAGGAAATCGCCAACGAACTCTACGTGTTGGACGAAGAGACCCTCATCCCCATCCCGGCTACGCTACCCACCGCCGAGATGCGCAAATCCAACTACGGCCAAACGAACCCAATCTCGCTGGCCACCATGCTGCTCTCGACAACTCCGAAGATCAAGGCCATCCTCGCCCGCGAGGTCAAACCCGAGCCAATCGAACCCATCGATCCCAACATCGATATCCCCACACTGCTCATGCAGCTTCAGGAAAGCGGCAAGCTCTGAGCGTCCGTCACCACCGGAGCCACCCCATCGCGCTCCACCAGTTCGAGAAACGCCTTCGCCGCGTGGCTCAGCGCCCGTTTGGCCGGATACACCAGCCGAATCTTGCGCTCCACGTTCAGCTCTTTCACGCGCACTTCCTTCAACTGGCCGTTCTCGATCTCGGGCTCCACACACATCTTCGGCAAGAACGCCACGCCTTCATTGCGCTGCACCAGCCGCCGGATCGTTTCAACTGTCGGCATTTCCACGTCCATATTCAAAGTCACCCGGTGACGTTGAAACTCGCGCAGTACGATCTCCCGATACGGGCTCAAAACATTGTGGGCAATAAATGTTTCCATCCCCAATTCGCTGATCGACACATCTCCGCGCGCCGCCAGCCGGTGTTGCGGCGACACCACAAACACCAATCGATCGGTGTAGATGACAGTCGAGATAATCCGCTCATCCCCTGGGTCAAACGAAATCAAACCCAATTCAAGGTCTCCATCGAGCAACTGTGCGGGCACCTTGCTCGACAAGCTCCGCCTCACTTGAACCTTCACCTTCGGGAACTGCCGCCGATACTGCTCAATATGGTTCAACAGATATAACGAAGTGGACTCATTCGCTCCGATCGTCAACCGCCCCGACGAGTTGTCTCGCAACTCGGCCAGCGCATTGAACATATCGCCTTCGAGGTTCTCGAAGCGTCTCGCAAACTCGAGCACAACCTTCCCGGCATCCGTCAGCAATAGCTCCTTTGCCGATCGGTCGATGAGCTTTTCTTCCAGTTCTGCCTCCAGCCGCTGCACAGCCAGAGAAATTGCTGGCTGCGTCCGCAGCATCTTCTCGGCTGCCCGGCTGAATGATTTTTCATTTGCGACCGACAAAAACACTTTGAGCGAGTGTAAGAGCACGTTGGACCCCAGCTTTAGCTTATCAAATAAGCGCGCTTTATCAAATCATTATCGATTATGCCCACCGCGAGTAATATAAATTTGCTAAATCTAATCTCGCGGAACATAATGAAGGATCAATAGGAGACGCCATGTCTGACAACCAAAATCAGCCCCGTGTCTACATCTTCGACACCACCCTGCGAGATGGAGAACAGTCCCCCGGATGCAGTATGACCGTACCGGAAAAACTGCGTATGGCCGCTAAACTCGTCGACCTCGGTGTTGACATTATGGAAGCCGGTTTCCCGATCGCCTCTGAAGGTGATTTCGAAGCGGTCCAGAAAGTCAGCGAGCAGTTCCCGATGGTCCGCGTTGCGGCCCTTTCCCGCGCCACCAAAGGCGACGTCGAGCGTGCCGCTGCCGCCCTCGACAAAGCCAAGGCCCCGCGCATCCATACCTTTATTGCCACCAGCGACATCCATCTTGAGTTCAAGCTCAAGAAGTCTCGCCAGCAGGTCCTCGAAGACGCCATCCGCGCCGTCGAGCTGGCCCGCAAGTATGTCGACGATGTCGAGTTCTCCGCCGAAGACGCGACTCGCACTGACATCGAATACCTCGAGCAGATCAGCCAGGCCGTCGTCGCCGCCGGTGCCCGCACGGTCAACCTGCCCGACACGGTCGGCTTCTCGGTTCCTGAAGATTACTCCGAACGAATTGCCCGCATCGCGCGCCTCCTCGGCGATTCGGCCATTGTCAGCGTCCATTGCCACGACGACCTTGGCCTCGCTGTCGCCAACTCTCTCGCCGCCGTCAAAGCCGGCGCTCGGCAGATCGAGTGCACGATGAACGGCATCGGTGAGCGCGCCGGCAATTGCTCTCTCGAAGAAGTCGTCATGGTCATGAAGACCCGTCAGGACTACTACCCCTACCAGACACAAATCGTCTCGAAAGAGCTCTACCCAGCCAGCCAGATGCTGTCGAGCATCATCACCTTCGGGCCCCAGCCCAACAAGGCCATCGTCGGCGCCAACGCCTTCGCACACGAAGCCGGCATCCATCAGGACGGCTACCTCAAGAACAAGTCCACTTACGAAATCATCGACCCCCAATCCGTTGGGGTCCCCGCCGGGAAACTCATCCTCGGGAAGCACAGCGGTCGCCACGCTCTCAAAGAGCGCGTGAAAGAACTCGGCTTTGAAGAGCTCACCAAAGAACAGCTCGACATGGTCTATAAGTGCTTCACCAACGCCGCCGACAACAAAAAAGGCTTCACCAACGAAGAGATCACCGAATTCATCGAAACGGCGCTCGAAAAGACCGCCGAGAAGGTCAGCTAATGCAATTGAAAGTTCTCGCCCTTCCGGGCGACGGCATCGGCACAGAAGTAACTGCCGAAGGCCTCCGCGTGCTCCGGCACGTTGCCCAGAAGTTCAAACACGAACTCGTCCTCACTGAAGGTCTGCTCGGTGGCATCGCCATTCACAAGACCGGCACGCCTTACCCCGCCGAAACCGAGCGCCTCGCCCTCGACGCCGACGCCACCATCATGGGTGCCTTCGGCCTGCCCGAGTTCGACAACGCGCCTCCAGCCATGCGTCCCGAAAAAGGTCTCCTCGGCATCCGCAAAACTCTCGGCGTCTACGCCAACCTGCGGCCCGTCAAAGCCTACGACGCCCTGCTCGACGCCTCACCCCTCAAGAACCATCTCCTCGCCGGCGTCGACATGATCATCGTCCGCGAACTCACCGGTGGTCTCTATTACGGCACCCCCCGCGGCATCAGCGGCGAAGGCGACGAAGAACGCGGCACCAACACCATGACCTATACCCGCATGGAAATCGCCCGCATCACTCGCATGGCTTTCCACCTCGCTCGCAAGCGCCGCAAGAAGGTCACCAGCGTCGACAAGTCAAACGTCCTTGAAACTTCCCAGCTCTGGCGCAAGGTCGTCCTCGAAGTCGCTCCCGAATTCCCCGACGTCCAGCTGCAGCACCTCCTCGTCGACAACGCCGCCATGCAGTTGGTCCTGCGCCCCAATCAGTTCGACATCCTTGTGATGGAAAACATGTTCGGCGACATCCTGTCGGACGAAGGCTCCGTCATCACTGGCTCAATTGGCATGCTGCCCTCGGCCTCGATCGGTGCCCAGCGCGCCTCCGGCGCCTGGGTCGGTCTCTATGAGCCCGTCCACGGCTCAGCCCCTGACATCGCTGGTAAAGGTATCGCCAATCCTCTCGGCGCCATCGGCTCCATCGCCGCCATGCTCGAATACACCTTCGGCCTTGTCGAAGAAGCTGCCGCTGTCAATACTGCTATGGAGGCCACCCTCAACGCAGGCATCACCACCCGCGATCTCAAGGGCAACTCCTCAACGGAACAAGTCGGCAAAGCCATCTGCGAGGCAATCGGATAACTACCATGAGTCAACCAAGAACCATCATTCAAAAACTTTGGGATTCCCACGTCGTTGCCAATCCCCCTGGCTCGCCGGCTCTTCTGTTCATTGACCTCCACCTCGTTCACGAGGTCACCAGCGCCCAGGCCTTCGATGGCCTCCGCCGTCGTGGCATCAAGGTCCGTCGCCCCGACCTCACTTTCGCCACGACTGACCACTCGACACCGACCACACCGCGCAACTTGCCGATCCTCGACTCCATCGCCAAGAGCCAGGTCGAAAAGCTCGAGCGCAATGCCGCCGAGTTCGGCATCCCTTGCTTCGGCTTCCTCAATGACAAGCAGGGCATCGTTCACGTGATCGGTCCCGAAAACGGCCTCACCCAGCCCGGCATGACCGTCGTCTGCGGCGATAGCCACACTGCTACGCACGGTGCCTTCGGCGCTCTCGCCTTCGGCATCGGTACCAGCGAAGTCGAACACGTCCTCGCCACCCAGTGCCTGCTCCAGCGCCCCAGCCAGTCCTTCGAAGTTCTCGTCGAAGGTCAGCTCGCTCCCGGCGTCGGCGCCAAGGACATCATCCTCAATCTGATCTCCCGCATCGGCATCGGTGGCGGCACCGGCTGCGTCCTCGAATATCGCGGTTCGACGATTCGTGCCCTCTCGATGGAAGAGCGCATGACCGTCTGCAACATGTCGATCGAAGGCGGCGCGCGCGCTGGCCTCATCGCCCCCGACGACAAAACCTTTGAATATCTCCACGGCCGCACCTTCGCCCCCAAAGGCGCCGATTGGGATGCCGCTGTCGCCCGCTGGAAGCAACTTCCCTCCGACGATGGCGCAACCTACGACCGTACGATCTCGATCGACGGTGCAGCCCTCGAACCGATGATCACCTTCGGCACCAACCCCGGCATGGGCATGGGCATCTCGGGCGCAGTTCCTGATCCTGGCAACATCGCCGATTCGCTCGAGCGGGATAGCCTCAAGAAGGCTCTCAACTACATGGCTCTCGAACCCGGCAAGCCTCTTCTCGGCAAACCGATCGATGTCGTCTTCATCGGCTCTTGCACCAACTCCCGCATGTCCGATCTCCGCGGCGCTGCTTCGATCCTCAAGGGTCGCAAGGTCGCCGAAAACGTTCGCGTCATGGTCGTCCCGGGTTCGCAGCAGATCAAGCGCCAGGCCGAAGCTGAGGGCTTGCATGAAGTCTTCCGCGCCGCTGGCGCCGAATGGCGTGAAGCCGGTTGCTCTATGTGCATCGCCATGAACGGCGACCAGCTCACCCCCGGCCAGTACAGCGTCTCCACTTCGAACCGCAACTTCGAAGGCCGCCAGGGCAAGGGTGGTCGCACCTTCCTCGCGAGCCCGCTCACCGCCGCCGCCAGCGCTATCACTGGCAAAGTCACCGACGTCCGCACGCTTCTGGGAGGCAACTAACCATGGAAAAATTCGTACCCTTCGAAAGCCGCATGGTCCCCATGCCCATCGACAACATCGACACCGATCAGGTCATCCCGGCCCGCTTCCTCAAGAAGACTGATATGGAAGGTTGGGGCGAGCTGCTCTTCAACGACTGGCGCTATGAAACCGACGGCACTCCCAAGCCGGACTTCATCCTGAATCACGATTGGGCCAAGCAGGCCAAGATCCTGCTCGCGGGCGACAATTTCGGTTGCGGCAGCTCGCGCGAGCATGCTCCCTGGGCTCTCACCCAGTTCGGCTTCCGCGCCATCTTCAGCACTTCCTTCGCCGACATCTTCAAGAGCAACGCGCTCAAGAACAGCCTCCTCCCGATCGTCGTTTCTTCCGACGTTCACAAGAAATTGTTCTCGATGTCAGATTCCTCGGTTCACATTGATTTGGCGACACAAACCGTCACTCTGGCAGACGGAACCAAGGCCGAATTCCAGGTGGATTCTTTCGCCAAGCAGTGTATGCTTGAGGGCGTCGACGAGCTTGGTTTTATCCTCAAGCACGACGATGCAATCAAGGCTTACGAAGCCACACGAACTTCTACGCTGAATACTCTTGCGGGATAACAAACCAGCAGATAGTGTAGGCAAGAACGCCGGTGCCAGCAAGAATCACGGTGCACAACCAAACCAGCCGGACCAGCGTCACGTCGATGACGAAGTAGCGCGCGAAACCCGCGCAAACTCCAGCGATCCATTTGCTGCCCATCGGGCGCACAAGCTTCTTTTCCACTTGCGGACTCGCCGCTACTCCAACGGGCGTCCCGCACTTCGGGCAAAAGCTGGCGTTCGCCTCGATGGCATGACCGCATTTGTTGCAGAACATATCTAAACCTACGACAAGTGCTTCAGGAAAGTTCCGCTTTGGCCCTCAGATTCGCCACTCCAGCCGTATAGCGCGTATCGGCCACCGCAAAGCTGATCGCGTCTTCCATCCATTCATGCCACACCCCATTGGGGTCGTGCGAAGCCGCCGTTACCGTGTAGCTTTGCGGGCAAAGTTGACAATCAAAGCCAAACGTCACCGTCCTGGTCTGACCGGCCGCGACCGGCCCCAGCTTTAAGCCTTCAAGCTCCGTATTGGTGCCATACACTTCAAACCCAATCCGGGTTCGAATCAGGATCCCAACGACTGGATCATCCACCTGCGCCGCATACCGCACCACCACCCGGATCGCCATTGCGTCTCCGGATTGAATCAAGGCCGCCACTTGGCCTGCGCTGTCCAAAACATCGATCGATACAATCTCGGCCCGCCCGTCGCCCCGCTTCAAGCTGGGGGCCATCTCCGGGACCGAGGCATACACCTGTTTGAGGTAAGCCGCAATGACTTCTTTCGCGTCGCCGCGCTGTACAATCTGGCCGCCTTCTACCCACCAGATTTCGTCCGCCACGCTCCGCAACACCTCAGGGTCGGTCGCCCCCGCGATCACGATGCCACCGCTCCGCCTCACCCGCTCGGCTTTCCGCAGCCAGTCGAGCCGCTCTGGCATCGTCAGCGCGCTCAGGTTCCCACACGCGTGGGTTCCCACGCCGACTGCCTGCTGGCAATCCCCAATCAAGCCGATCCAACTCCCGGCGGGCACACTAACGCTAAACTTATCGATGCGAATGGACATTCTTTTTAGCATAGCGATGCTCGCTCTCGCGGCCAAAGAGATCACCCTGAAGCCCGGCATTACGGTGCTCGACAAGCCCATGGTGATTGAAGAATCCGTGCAACTGCTCGGTGCTCCCACGGGCAGCACCCTCAAGGCTTCCCCAAACTTCAAAGGCTCGGCGCTGATCGTCGTCAAAGGCGTCAAGAATTTCAACATCCAGCGCATCAAGCTCGATGGCAACCGCCAACTGCTCGAGCGCCCCTTTCCCATCGCTCCCTACGACAAAGCGTTTGCTGACTTCTACCCTCTCAACGGCATCCTCCTCGACAACTGTGAAGGCGCGATCCTCCGCGACCTCGACATCCGCAACGTCGTCAACTTCCCTATCCTCGTCACGCGCTCAAAGCAGGTCCGCATCCAATCCGTCCGCATCGAGTATTCCGGCTCCCGCGACTCGGCGGGCAAGAACAACACCACCGGCGGCATCCTGCTCGAAGAAGGCACCTCTGATTTTGAAGTCCGCTTCGCGAAGCTCCGCGCCATCCGCGGCAACGGCATCTGGACTCACTCCCGTTACGAAAGCCCCCGCAACCGCGACGGCCTCATCCAGGAATGCGAAGTCAACGGCAGCGCCCGCGACGCGATCCAAGTCGGCCACGCCACCAACATCCGCGTCCTGCAGAACGCCATGTTCAACATCGGCTTCCCAATTGACCTTGTTGACATGGCAAACGGAGGCATCCCCGTCGGCATCGACACCGCTGGCAATGTTGACCAGAGCTTGTACGCCGACAACCTCATTCAGGAAACCAACGGCAAGTGCATCGACCTCGACGGCTTCCACCACGGCGAGCTCTCAAGGAACCGCTGCATAAACGCCAAACCCGCCAATGCCTATCCACAGGGCCACTTCGGCATTGTTCTCAACAACACAAACCCCGACATGCGTAGCGAAGACGTCCTCATCGAGGACAACGAAATCGAAGGCATGAAGTACGGCGGCATCTTCCTTATCGGTCGCAACCACATCGTCAGGAAGAATCGCATGCGCTTCCTCAACACATCAAAATGCACCGAGAGCCATGGCAAGGGTTTCGAGTGTTACTTCGGGGAAGACGAACCCGGCCTGCTCCGCAGTGGCATCTATCTCGGCAAGGGTGCCGAGCGCCCCGACCCCGCGAAAAACAATACCATCGAAGACAACCTCATCACTGGCTATCTCATGCACGAACGCTGCCTCGGCTACTCGCCCAAAGTGGATCCCAAATCCCAAAAGATCGGCCACAACATCTGTGTCGACGCTGTAAGGAAAACCAAATGACCGTCGCCGAACAGATGCGTGAAGACTGGAATCGCCGCGCCAAAGAAGACGCCTATTACTATGTCGCCTTTGGCCGTCATGAGCAGGACGAAGACGAGTTTCTCTCAACCGCGAGCGACGTCCTGCGCGGCTTCGAGCGCGAGCTCAAGCGCGGCCTTCCTGGCAACAATCCCCGCGCTCGCCGCGCCTTGGAGATCGGCTGCGGCCCTGGCCGTTTGATGCAGCCGCTCTCTCGTCAGTTCGGCGAAATCCATGGCGTCGACGTCTCCGATGAAATGATCGCCTTGGCCAAGGCCCGCCTCGCCGATATCCCGCACGCTCATCCCCACGTGGGCAGTGGTGCGGACCTGCGCCAGTTCGCCGACGCAAGCTTCGACTTCATCTACAGCTACGCTGTCTTCCAGCATATCCCCAGCAAAGAGGTCGTCTTCTCTTACCTCCGCGATGCCGCCCGTGTCCTCAAGCCCGGCGGCCTCATGCGCTTCCAGGCCAACAACCTTGAAGCTGCTCGTACTGCCGCTGAAACCTGGCATGGCTGCTCGGTC
Source organism: Acidobacteriota bacterium (assembly GCA_016870995.1). Taxonomy (GTDB): domain Bacteria; phylum Acidobacteriota; class Terriglobia; order Bryobacterales; family Bryobacteraceae; genus Bryobacter. The sequence continues at coordinate 67,790 of VFZU01000007.1, read as the reverse complement.
GAAGCCGAAGAGATTCGCGCCTACGCCCAAGCTTTCAACTTGCAGCTATTGGCTCTCGAAGCCGTTAAGACTCAGTACATGTGGGTCACCATCCGCAAGCCTGCTCCCGCCTTATCCATGCAAGGCTCCACCCGCATCCGCCGCATCACAAACAGCGAGTCAAGCGAACCCGTCGCGCCCAATCGGGGCCGCTATGCCGCGACTTCCCTCTGGGTAGAGAACCTTCCGCGCTTGGCGGATCTACTGACGCTCACTCTGCTGATCGGCGGAGAACCCGCACGCCTTACTTACTTGAGCGCCCCCGAGGCCGACGGAATTGTCCAACTCAATGCAGTCCTCCCCCAAGGCCTCTCAACAGGATTACAACCCGTGGAGCTTCGCTTCGAAGGCGAGTTGCTTGCCGAGAGCGTCTTCCGCATCATCCCCGCTCCCCCCGCTGTGCCGCGGCTGGTCGAAGCCGTCGATGGCCTCGACTACATGTCCGGCACACGCATCGTCAGCGGGAGCGTCAAGCTGTTTGTCGAAGAGATCTTTGAGCCCGAAACCCTGAAGGCCAGCATCGACGGTACTCCCGCATACGACTATTCGATCCTCTGTACGGACCCAATGCCCCCTCGCCACGAGATCAACTTCCGCCTGCCCGCCTCGCTCGGCTCGGGCGCGAAGACATTGCGCCTTGAGGCGGGCCGCCGGCTCATCGGTCTGGTCCCCATCGAACTCGCTCCCCAATCCATTCCGGAGGTGAAGTAATGTTCCTCTCAATCGTCGCCGCGACACTGCTGGCCCAAGACTGGCAGGCCGGCGCAGCCAAGGTCGACATCACGCCGCAAGGCCCGATCTGGATGGCTGGTTATGCCGCCCGAACGAAGCCAAGCCAAGGCGTGCTGGCACCGATTCACGCCAAGGCTCTCGCCATCGACGACGGCCGCAAAGGCCGCGTGGTCTTCGTTACCACCGATATCATCGGCTTTCCCAAGAGCGTTGCTGAAGAGATCGCAATTGCTGCTCTCAAACGCTACAAGCTCGATCGTCATCAGTTGGTGCTCAACTCCTCGCACACACACAGCGGCCCAGTGATCTGGCCCAACCTGGCAACGATGTACTTCTTCTCCCCAGAAGAGCAAGCCAAGGTAGAGGCTTACACGCGCAATCTGGTCACTCAAGTTAGCGACTTGATCGGCGCTGCCATTGGCAACTTGAAGCCATCAAAGATCGACTACGGCCTCGGCAATGCTCGTTTCGCCGTCCACCGCCGCAACCCAACTCCCGAAGGCATCAAAAACGCTCCTCATCCCACTGGCCCAACCGATCATGCTGTGCCGGTGATTTCAGTGAAAGATGCATCCGGCAAGCCAACCGCAATCTTGTTCAGTTATTCCTGCCACAACACCACCATGACTGGCGAGTTCTATCAGATCAATGGTGACTACGCTGGCTTTGCCCAAGCTGAAGTAGAAGCCCGCCAACCTGGGGCGATTGCCTTGTTCGCCACTGCCTGTGCTGGCGATCAGAACCCTTACCCTCGCTCTGCTCTCGAGCATGCCAAGGCCCATGGCCATGAGTTGGCTCAGGCCGTGCTCGCGACCCAGGGAGCACCCTTAAAGGGCCGCATCAAGTCCCGCTTCCAGATGATTGACCTCCCCTTTCAAGCCTTTGGGCCGAATGACTTTGAGAAGGCTCTGAAGTCCTCCAACAAGTACGAAGTGCGCCGCGCCGAGAACCTGCTGAAGAGTCGGCCTTCTCACCAACTCGCCTATCCGATCCAGGCCATCCGTCTCGGCCAGGCCAACATCGTGACACTGGGCGGAGAAGTTGTGGTCGACTATTGCCTCCGATTGCGAAAAGAAACAAACGATCCCAAGCTGATCGTGCTTGGCCATTCGAGTGATGTGATGTGCTACATCCCCACCGCCAAACAAGTCGAAGAGGGCGGCTATGAGGCGAACGAGAGCTTCCTCTACTACGGACAACCGGCGCCCCTCAAGGGCGAAACCGAGAACATCATCATCGACAGGGTGAGGACGCTTCTCAAGGGAGTGCAGCAATGAAACGCAGAGCTTTACTTGGTTCTTTGATCGCACCTGCCTTTGTAAGAGCGCAGAGTGGTCGCCCCATGATCACGCACGGCATTCAGTCCGGTGACCCTTCGTCCGATTCGGTGCTGCTTTGGGCGCGTGGTGATCGCCCATCCCGCATGTGGGTGGAGGTGGCTACCGACGAGCAATTCAAGAAAGTCATTTACAAGTTCCGCGGCCCGCACCTGTTGGCCTCAACCGACTTCACGGCCCGCCATGTCGCCACAGGCCTGCCTGCTGGGGCCGACCTACACTACCGTGTCACACTCGAGGATTTGAAAGAGACGAATTCGCTGAGCGAACCCAAAACCGGCCACTTCAAGACCTCTCCTTCGACACGCGGCAATATCCGCTTCCTCTGGAGTGGCGACATGGTTGGGCAAGGCTACGGCATTAACCCCGACCTGGGCGGAATCAAGATCTTCAGCCAGATGCTGTCGCGCCAACCGGACTTCTTCTTGCACTCGGGCGACACCATCTACGCCGACGGCCCGCTCAAAGCCTCTTGGACTCCCCCCGAGGGCGGCGAATGGCGCAACATTGTCACCGAAGCCAAGACTCAGCCTGCTGAAACTCTGGAGCAGTATCGCGGCTGCTATCAGTACAACCTGATGGACGAGAACGTGCTGAAGTTCAACTCGCAAGTGGCTCAAGTCTGGCAATGGGACGACCACGAGGTCGTCAACAATTGGTCACCCGGCAAGCCCGGGGCGTTGCAGATTGCCAACGCGGGCCAGGCCTTTCGCGAGTACGCCCCCATGCGCATCAACTCGGTGGAGAGCGAACGCATTTACCGCAAGATCTCCTATGGGCCAATGCTCGATGTCTTCCTGCTCGACATGCGAACTTATCGGGCCGCCAACAATCACAACCGTCAGGAAAAAGAAGGCCCAGAGACAACGTTCCTCGGTGCCGAACAAAGGGCCTGGATCAAGCGCGAACTCAAAGCCTCAAAGGCAGATTGGAAAGTGATTGCTGCCGACATGCCCATCGGCCTCATTGTTGGAGACGGCAAGGACCAACAGGGCCGCGATCAGTTCGAGGCGGTCGCGAACGGCCCGGGCCCAGTGCTGGGGCGCGAGCTAGAGATGGCAGATCTTCTGAGTTACATGAAGCGCGAAAAGATCCGCAACACCGTCTGGCTCACGGCTGATGTCCACTACACCGCAGCTCACTTCTACAGTCCATCGAAGGCAGTCTTCACCGACTTCGATCCCTTCTGGGAATTCGTCAGCGGACCTCTCAACGCCGGTACCTTCGGCCCTGGAGTCACCGACCCGACTTTTGGCATCGAAGTCGTTTATGCCAACCATCCGGATAAGGGGAAGGCCAACCTCTCACCGCGTCAAGGCAAACAGTTCTTCGGTGAAGTCGAGATCGATGCACGGACTCGCAGTCTTACGGTAACGCTTCGTGATCTGAATGGCACCGGCCTCTACACCAAAAGACTGGATCGGGTTTCAGTAGCTTGAGACTTGCAACCAAAGGACGTCACATCATCGATGCGGCAACAGGCCAGCCACTGCTGCTGCGCGGCGTGAATATGAGCGGCATAGAGTACCTGCGCAAGATCACGCGGGAAGAACTCCACGAAGCTGTTGTGGGTTGGAACTGCGATATCGTTCGCATCCCGTTTGTGCAGTCGAAGGTGGCCAACATCGAGTATGTCGATGAGCTTCGACAGGTCGTTCAGTGGTTATGGGTAATGGGTTCGTTCGCGATTTTGGATTTGCAGTGGTTGAGCGCTGAATCGGGAGTTGCGCCCGAACCTAACCTGGGATCGATCGCTTGTTGGGAGACACTGGCTCATGCCTTCAACGACGCTCCCTATGTGATCTTCGATCTATTGAACGAGCCGCATGATGTGCCGGCGAAGCAATGGGTGGAGTGGGCCTATCTGCTCACAGATACCGTCCGCGCGGTGGACCCGGAACGGGTTGTGATGGTGGGCGGGCTCGATTGGGCCTATGACTTGAGAGGGGTTCATCTCGATCTCCCCAATGTCATTTATTCCACGCATGTTTACCCAAACAAGGGCAAGCAATGGGATCGCTGCTTTGGCGATTTCGCCTGGGAGAAGCCCGTTTTTGCTGGCGAATTCGGTGGTTGGGACGAAGACCTCGATTGGGGCAGGGAACTGCTTGCCTATTTCGACGCGAGGCAAATGGGCTGGACAGCCTGGAGCTGGCGAGACAAACCGCATCTGCTTGGGACTCCATTCGGAGAGCTGGTCAAGAGCGCTTTGGCTGGTGCTCAATCAAAGCCTCCAGCTTCTTCCACGTAGCAGGAGGGAGAGCCTTCTCGAGGTATTCGAGGGCCGTGCCACGCAAGCGGCGATCGTCGGTGCTCAAGGCTTGTTGGGCCATGGCTACTGTCGCTGAAGGGAGCAGCAGACGTAGCAGACTGAAGATGAAGTCCACATCCGATTCGGCCTCGACGATGCTCCATAGCCGATCGGTTTGGAGCAGCAGAGAAGGGTTTTCTTTGAGGATCCGCCGCATGGCGTGAGCGGAGCGCAAGCGCACCTGATGCTCAGGATCTTTGAGGGCCAGGGTGAGCGCGTCGAGAGCCAATTGCGAACGACTGACGGCCAATATGAGAGGGATGCGGCGGCGGACGACCGGCGAGGCAAGCGGGTCGAGCAAAGCGTCGGCGAGTTGGCCAGCGTGTTTTGGTGCCATGCCTCTTAACTTCTCGATGGCAATAAAAGCGACTTCATCGTCGCCGAGCTGCGGGATGAGGTCAGTGATGCGATGATCAGACCCGCTGTCGAAGACGCCACCAGGACGGATGATCCCGGACTGCGGACCGACATCGCTGGCAAGCGGTTTGGGCTGGCGCACCAGGCTTTTCTCGAGTGCTTTCAGGTACTGCCGTTCCGACGAAAGGGCGAGCAGCAAAGCCCCAACCGCGCTGGCGATCACGATACCCAGCAGCAATGGGGGGCTGCTTGCGTTCCACGCCAGCAGCACGAGTATGAAGGCGCTGGCGAGTAGATCGCCGAGGCGCTCACCGGTGATATCGATCACGCTCTTCACCGCTCGTTTTTCCCGGGCTGCGATGAAGGTATAAAACACCTCGTAGCCGGCGCGGAATGTCGAACCCCGCAGGATGCTTTCGATCCCGCGCAAGAGGACAAGGCCTGGAAAGCCGAAGCTGAAGATCAGGGTGCCTGCCCCGAGCGCCATCGCGGCTGGGAGGCTGCGGACAGCGGGCTTGGCGAGGGCCTGGACTCCCACGGAGAGCAGAGAAGTGGCGGTATAGAACAGGGCGAGGAAACGCGTGAGCGCAGGACCTGGGGCGATGGTTTGGGTGGCTTGCCACTTGAAGAGATAGTCGAGTACGCCGGCTCCGATGGAGACTGTGACGGCAAGCCCGGCAAGGTTCATCAGATAGGGCGAAGGCTTGAGAGGTGCGGGTGGGCCCGGTGGCTCGGTTGAAGGGAAGCCCCATAAGGCCACGGCACAGGCAATATGCAATGCAGCAGTAAAGAGGATCAGCATCGGTATGGAACCGATGGCCGCTGCGGCAAGACCGCCGAGGATGCCGCCGAGTGTGCCCATCGCCGTGATCTTGCCGAAGGCTCTTTGGGCGGAGCGCAGATCGAAGTACTCCGTCATCAGCAGCCAGAAGGCGGAGGTGAGCAGGAGGTTGATCACGAAGACGTGCAGAAAGATGACGACTGCGGCGGTGTGGATATCCCGAACGTAAAGTTGATACTCAGCCAACTGCAGCAGGCCACTCATGAGGAATCCGGTGGGAAGAATTGCTGAAGGCGGGATCCGCGTAAAGAGTTTCGATGCGGCGAAGCTGGAGGCGATTGCCAGGACCGCGGCAAGACCAGTAACCCAAGGGAGCATGTTGGCCGGGAAGGTGGCCAGAAAGGCCGCGTCACGAAGGGTCTTGGCCGCCACCATTTGCGCGATCATGAGGGCGGATGCGATCATCGCCTTCATCGTGGGGCCTGCCATGAGCTTTAATGATAATGCGTATGTTGGTACTTCTCTTTGCTTTATTGATGGCCTTCGTCGACCGCGTTGTTGTCGTGGGGGATGTCCATGGCGGTTATGACGAGTTTTTGACCGTACTGCGGTAGGCAGGCCTAATCGATGAAGCCAATCAGTGGACAGGCGGAAACGCACAATTGGTGCAGCTTGGGGATGTCACGGACCGGGGGCCGGATTCGCGCAAGGCACTCGACCTGATTGCTTCGCTTGAGGGACAGGCTCGCAAGGCGAAAGGACGAGTGCATACGTTGTTGGGGGAACCATGAGGTGATGAACGTGCTGGGTGAGCTGCGATATGTTTCGCCCGGAGAGTATGCGGCATTTGTGACTCCAAAGTCGGAGGAACTGCGCGTCAAGGATAAGCCGCTTGGATATGCCGAGCACCGGAAGGCCTTTTCGCTCGAAGGTAAGTATGGCAAGGCTCTGCTAAAGTGGCCGGTGGTGCTGAAGATCGACGATACCTTGTTTGTGCATGCCGGGATCAGCCCGAAGTATGCGCGCATGTCGATCTCAATGCTCAACGATCAGGCGAAAGAGGAACTGTCCGGGCTGGTGAGCAACGGAATGCTGATGGACCCAGATGGGCCGCTCTGGTACCGAGGCATGGCCAGCGGGCCAGAGCCGGAACTCGACGGCATTCTGAAGGCCTTTGGTGTGAAGCGCATCGTGATTGGCCATACGCCGACCAAGGGCGAGGTGATGTCAAGGTTTGATGGGCGGATCATTCTTGCCGATGTGGGGTTGTCGGCTGCCTACAACGGTTCGCTGACTTGCCTGGTGATTGAGAAGGGCGAAGTGTTCGCGCTGTCTCAGGGTAAGCGGGTGGAACTGGGCAGGTAGTCGTAGAACTTTTCGGGCCCGGCCTTATCGAAGTGGGCGACGATGACATCGCGGCGTTTCAGTATGGCGCGGATCTCGGAGGATTGGAGACAGGAAGACAGTTCCGCGCGGAGCATTTCATCGTTGAGCCCGCGTAGGGCATTCAGGAACTGGCGGTCGCACTTGTCGAGCATCTCTGGCTTTAACAGTTCCTTTTGCAGCCTGAAGGCGCGGGTGTGATCGATCAGCCAGAGGTTCCAATCCTTGTCGTAAAGGATGTTGCCGACGTTGCGGCCGGTGTTGGCGATGAGCTGATCGAAGACGCGCATGATCAGGGTCTGTCGGGCCCACTTGTCCTTGTCCGGGCCTGTGGTGTTTTTCTTGAGCCGTTCCCCTTCATCCATGAGGACGTTCTCAACCCACCAGGTCCACGCTGCGGCGTGGCCCGCATGATACCTGGCGACGGAAGGAGGAATCATGCCGCCGAGGCCAAGCAATTTGCCGAGCCGATAAGCGGCGACGTTGTAGAGGTAGCTGTCCCGGAAGTTGATCTCGACACCAACGGAGCCTTTGAATTTTGCCTTGCTCTCGTTGATGGCCTGAATGCTTGCGTCGTGCGTGATGGTGCCGTCGGAAAGGGTGGCGCGGACCGTGCCCGTGATGCCCTTCTTTGAGTTCCGCTCACGGACGATTTCTGCTTTGGCGAGGAAGACTTCTTTCTCCTCGAGCGTTTGAGCCAGGCAGGGCAGAAGAAACGAGAACCACAGCAGGAGCGGCCGCATGGCATGCAACACCAACACATTCTTCGATGAGTTGCTCGCTACTGTTTGTTCGCAGGCTTCTTGTCGCCCTGTCTGGCGAGGCGTTCGACTTCTTCGGGGTCGTCCATGGGAGCGAAAGGAGTGCGACGAGCTTGGCCGTAGTCGGGGTCTTTGGGGTCCTTGGCTTTCTCGGGATCGAAGATGCGCGGGTCGACTTTGCGGGCCTGGTAGGGGCGGTAGTCAGGCTTGGTTGTGAAGGCGTCTGACAGGTCGCTGGCCAGGGCGTCGAACATGTTGAGAGGGGGCAGGCCAAGCGTGTGATAGAGCATGCGGTGCATGCTGAGGATGGTGGTGTGGCGGTGGGTGACGTAGCCTTTCTTGGCCCAAGGGCTGATGACGAGAAGGAAGCTGCGTTGTGCGTCGATGTGGTCGGGTTCGCCGCCCGCGTCGTCTTCGGTGACGAAGATGGCCATGTTCTTCCAGTAGGGCGTGTGTGAGAGGAATTCGACGATGCGGCCGAGGGCGAGGTCGTTGTCGGCCATGTAAGAGGCGAGGTAGGGATAGCCTTTGTCGGGACGTCGGGCGGCACCGTGGTCGTTGCAGATCGCGATGTTGAGGAAGGAGGGGAACTTGTGTTTTCCGCTGAGGAAACGCTGCTCGACGTCTTTGATGAACCAGTGGGCGCGGTACTGGTCGGGGATGTTGGTGTTGTAGATGGGGAATTCGAAGCTCGTGTTGTCGTAGAGGACTTTGGGCATGGGGATGTTGACGACCTCGCGAGCCCCGGTGGGGTGCTCGTCGGCTTCTTCTTTGACGCCCGGGAATTCGAAGCCCTCGCCGTAATTGCGGAAAGGAACACGGTGTCGGGCGAGGTGTTCCCACATGGAGCCGGCCTCGGGGTAATCCTCAGGCATGAGGGAGCCATTCGAGCCCATGGAGTAGCGGCGGCCTGGGGCGGTGGACTTTTCGTTGAAGGTCCAGCCGAGGCTGTAGGTCATCTGCATGAGGTTGTTGGGCTGGACGCCGACGAGCCAGCGGTGGCCGACGCCGGAGGCTTCGGGTTCGAGATAGAAGTTGTCGCTGATGGTGAACTGGCGGGCCAGGGCGTTGTGGTTGACCATGACGGGGACGTTGGTCAGGGTGGGCTGGCCGGGTTCGGTGATGGTTTGATTGAGACCCCAGCGCAGGAGAGAGGGGTCGTGTTTGGCGCCGGGGACGCGGTCGAAGATGGTGTCGAAGGTGTGGTTCTCTTTGGTGATGAAGACGATGTGCTTGATCTGTTTGGGGAGGCCGAGGATGGGTTCGTTTGGATGATTCTCGATGCCGTTGTTGTGGAGGGTCTTGCTGGTGAGCTGAGGCAGCGTGGATTCAGCTGGGGTGTCGAGGATGGTGAGGACGCCTCTGAGTTTGAGGAAGTCGCTGTTTGGGATGTTGGCTCCGGCGCTGGGGCCGTTGCCGAAGCCCTTGAAGCAGGTGACGGCGATGCGGTTGCTGTCGGGAGAGATTGCGAGGCGGTACGGATACCAGGCCGTAGGGATGTGGCCCAGGATGTCGAGGGTGGTCGCGTTGAGGACGGCAATGGCGTTGATGCCGCTCTCGGCAACGAAGAGGCGCTTGCCATCGGGAGAGAGCGTCATGCCACTGGGGCCGACGCCGCGGAGGCGGGCGACGAGAGGAGAGGGGACGAGGCGCTTGCGGGCGAGGAGCTTGCCGGTATTGATGTCGTAGCGTTCGATCATGTCATTGTTACCGTTGGAAACATAGACATCGTTGCCGCGGGCCGTGAGAAAGTTGGGGGCGCTACCGCCAACGGTGGTGCCGTTGTCGGCGGGGGAGTGGAGGAGGAGGCCGGTCTTGAAGCGGTTGGCGACTTTGGGTTGGTTGGGGGTGGAGACGTCGACGGTCCAGACGGAGAAAGCTTCGGGGGCGTTGTCGTCGCCGAGGCCGGGGATCTTGCGGCCTTCGAACTCGACGCCGTCGCGGGCTTCTTTGCTGGGGTAGCCGAAGTCAGGGCGGGTGATTCCGCGCGGGTCGTGGCCTGGGCCCGTAGGGACAGGTACAGAGCTGTATTCGAACAAGCCGATGTTGGCGACCAGGACGCGGTTGCCTGAGACGGTGAGGGCGTAGGGGTAGCGACCGACTGGGACGGAGCCGATGGTGCTCTTTGCGGTGGTGTCGATGACGGCGAGGCGGAAGTTGGTGACGTCGGCGCAATAGAGGTAGCGGCCGTCGGCGGAGAGCTTTACATCGACGGCGTAGCTGTCGTTGAAGCCCAGGGCGTTGAGGGAGATGTCGGCCTCGAGTTTGCCGGTGGAGACGTTGTAGACGAAGACGGAGCCGCGCTCGCCGCTGCTCCAGTAGAGGAGCGTGCCGTCGGGTGAGAAGTCTGCGCCGCCCGCGTTGAGGTGGATGCGCTTGTTGCCTTCTGGAGGTGGGGGCTTGAGCTCGGTGATCTTAGGAGTAGGCGATTGCCAGTTGGTGACGAGTTGGCCGATGCCGTCGCTCGGAACGAAAAGTGTGGAGCCGTCGGGGCTGATGGCCATGCCGTGAGGGAAGCGGGCGAGAGGGTAGTGTTTGCCGACGGGTTCGAGGAAGCGACCGTTGGGGAGGATGGTGATGCCGGCGGGGTTGTGGAGGGCGTAGGCGTCGCCTGCGGGAGCGCGGAGGTTTTGCGCGAGGCAGAGGAGGAGCGCAACAAGTCTCATGGAGGGCAGGGTAGCGTAGGAGGGGAAGGGATGAGGTGAATTTTGGGTTACAAGAGGGTGGAAACTTCGTAGGTCCGGATTTGTTCGTCGCGGGTGAGGAGTGTCATCTGTTCTACGCGCGCTTGAGCGATGAGGAGTCGGTCGAAGGGGTCTTTGTGAAAGAGGGGCAGGCGGAGGAGTTCGATGGTGTGGGTGGCATCAACCGATAGGAGGTCACATCTGAACTGGCGAAGGTGGTGTTGGAAGAACGCGGGATCTGTGGGGAGAATCAGCTTGCCGATTTGGATCTTGAGGGCGATTTCCCAAAGGCAGGCGACGCTGAGCCAGCGTTGGGAGGTCGGAGTCTACAGGAGCTTTGTGACAGAAGGGGATAAGAATTCCGGCTCGCCGATGGCGAACAGGAAGGCGTGAGTATCGAGCAGAAGCTTCACTCGCCAAACACCTCGTGGATCTCCTCGTTGGTGAGCCTAAATTCGGCATTTGACAGCCACAAGTGCCCCCTTTTGGGGGTCTGACTGGAACGCAAACCTCCCGAAGTCCTCAAAGATCCTACGCAGCATGAGGCCCCATCTACGCTCGTCCGGCAACTGCTCCGCAGGCTTGACAAATAACTTCAGCCACTGGCTGATTCGCCCCAGTAAGTTGGCCGCCTGCTTTGCCTTGGCGTGCAAGCTTGAGATACTCAACCGCGTCTGGTTGGCGTGTTTGGTCTTCTTGGCAATCGCTTGCTGGAGCAGCGCTCGCGTCGTAATCGCCTCGCCGTGCTTCGGCCCCGTGCCCATCCGCGTAAAGATGCTCCACCAGTTGTAGATCAGCGCCACCATGCGCGCCATCAACTGGCTGCGCTTGAGATCCTGCGTCGAGAACCCCGTCCAGCCCCATTGGTTCTTCAGCTCATCGAACAGGTTTTCGGCCCCGGCCCGGTCGCGGTACATCTGCGCAACGGCCAGCAATTCGCGTTCGGCCCAGTTGGTCACCAGCACGGCGTGCTCGTACCACTCGCCGCCCTTATGTTCCAGCATCAGCCCGGGCAGCGATGGCTGCGCCGGATCCGGCTCGGCCTTAGGCGGAGCCTCCAGCTTGCGCCGCAATACGATCACCCGCCGCGCCCGCGTCCAACCTTGCAGTTGCAACTCCTGCTCGACGCCTTCACAGCCCTGCCCGGCATTACGCCACCCGGCCTTGCCACCTTGCTTGGCTAGCTTGCCAATCATCTGTCCCACCCGCTGCGTCTGCCGCAGCTTGAACAAATAGGCCAGCCCGCGCTGTTCGCAACCGGCCATCATCTCTTCGTTGCCGTAGGCGATGTCGCCGCGCACCAGCGTTGGCCAGTCCTTGCGCTTGCGCGACTCGAGCCATCCCCATAAAGAAGGTTGCGCGTAAGCGCTGGCAATGCGGTTGCCCGCCTCGGCGTCCACGTTCAACACCAGCTTGGCCGCCGTCAACACCATCGCATGATAAATGTGCGAGGGCCGTCCAGGCTTCATCGGGTTATACCCAACCCGGGCTTCCTCCTGACGGCCATACAAGGTCTTCACCGTCGCATCCAGATCGAGCACCCATTGCTGATCGAGCAACGCTGCATAGGTCTCGTTCATCTGCCGGTCCATCCACAGCGTGAGCGCCTCTTCGTTCTGCTTTTCGAAGGCCCGCCGCACGCTGTCCTCGCTGCGGAACTTCTCGATGCCCAGCAACTGCGGCAACACATCGTCCCCTCGCATCCCAGTGATGTGAGAGTAGCGGCGATGCCCACTCAACACACTCAACAAAATCGTACCCAGGATCTCGGACTTACTCGGCGCATTCGGCGACACATACTTCAGAGGGCACTCCTCGACGAACCTCTCCCAGATCCCGCTTACCTTGAGGAACTCGATAAAGAAAGCTAGACCGCCGTGCATGCTCACCCCGGCGTCCTCTTCCCACCTCACTTCGATCATGCCGCCAAACGTGTCTAATTTCTGCGGTGGCGGGTACTTCTCAAAGTCTTCCTCATGCTCACCCAATGGGTGAAGACCGAAATCGTCCTCGTGGGCACTCATCCCGTTCAGTATCCATCAGTTGCGTGTAGCGAGGGGGAGCCAACTGCCGTTTTTAGGTTGATGGACCAAGTGAGGTTAGCTACAAAGTCGCGCTCACGGTATGGATCAGGAGCTCTCATCATGACTTCGCTTGGCGGCCTGGAAAAATGAGAAGTGGTGGCTCAATCGCCACCCCCTCTTCTCAAACCCATCTCCCCGCTTCAAATCAGCGAGGGGAAGTTCTATGATCGAGTGTGCGGAAATGGGTGGAAGGTCACTAGGACGTGACTTATGGTTGTTATTTCTTTAAGATCTCTTGAAGTATGGTCCCCACACCGAATGACCTAAAGGCTCCAGTTAAATACGATGCCTTGACGGATTCAAGCGTCTGATGCTTTTCGACCCACGGCAGATACCAAATAGCAAGCAAATCAATTGCCTGATTGATCAACTCTTGAGCTTGATCTTCATTCACCTGATCAAAGGTAGTATTAGGAATATTGGGACTTCCAGGAATAGCCTGTACACGTCCAGAGCAATCGCTCCTAAAATCGACTTTAGGTTCAAAACCATTTGGGTAGAAGTGGATATCAAAATAGTAACAGCACTGATACTTGTTATCATCCCATCTGGATTTCGTTAACGACAACTCATGTACGATTGGCCCCATTCTTCTCCAGGTTGATTTAGCGCGCACAAAACCTACGGGCCGTTGTAATTCGTCTATCGCTTTGACAAAGCGCTTCTTAATTTGAGCGCATTCTAACATGATCTTCTCCATGTAGATTCATATAGTACCCCCCCTATTTCCGCACACTCGATCATATAACTTCCCCTCGCTGATTTGAAGCGGGGAGATGGGTTTTGGAAGAGGGCGTGGCGATTGGTTGAAGAGTGTTGAAGGGTTGAAGAGGACAGCCTGATCTGTACCTTGCACAGTCTCCAATAAAATCAAGCCTCTCGTGACGCACGCACCAAATAAACTGTCCTACATCCAAGCGGGCTTGCAGGCCGAAAACTCGCTTGATGCCGGAGAAAAGAAAGAACAAGAAAGCAGTTCTGCCGGCGTTCTCATTCAACAGTTTTTTTGCAATTTCTTACTGGGACAGGTCAAGCGCCGCACCATAATCAACAGGGCAAAATTAACCTCAAAGACGTCTTCGCGCTTGAGGTGCGTGCATTCCCAAGACAGACCCACATTGCAAACTTTTTCCACCCTGCCAATGTCGCAATCGCACGCAAAATGCATCCCTTCGGAGTATCGGCTAGCAAGGCAAGTGCCGCCCCATGCTCCGTCGCAAGCCTCTACGCGACTTGCATCACGTCCAACAACCCTGCTTCACTCGAAGGCGGCGGCACTGGCAGACCACTCTCTCGCAGTCCTTCAATATGAAACGCCACAGCCTCCCGAATCTCTGCCTCAATCGACTCTCGGGACTCTGCCACCGCGATCACGCCCGGGAGATCCGGCACATAGGCGCCCCAGGATGCCTCACCCTTCTCATAAATCACCGTGTATTTCATGATTGTGCCTCCTGATCATCCCTTCCAAGATTTTTCTTCAGACCAGCATCTCGTAGTATTTTGCTCAGCGTTCCCGGCGGCACATCGCCTCCAGCTTGACCTGCAACTGTAATCACGTTGATGGAGGAAGCATGCTTAAACTGACGGTGGCTGCCTCTTTGCCGATGCATTTCCCATCCATGAGCTTCCAACATTTCGATTAGATCACGTACTTTCACTCCGTGCCTCCCTTGCAGTGTAGCGGGTTCATGGCAACGGATATGTATGCCGACTTGGGCAAGGCTCGAGCTGGGGGCATTGGATCCTGCGTCTCATGACACCCGGGACAGGTCTCAGGGTGAGATGAGCCAAGCAATCAAGTCCGACCCCTGCCAACTCAGCGGACATGGAAGGCTGAACTCCCTCAACTTCTGCGCTGTTCGTACCGTGAGCAAAATGTCTTGCCAGCGTTTTGGCTTCAAGGACCGCAGAGCGAGCGACGATTCGGGAAAGGCCCGTCAGAGTCCTTGGTGGCCTGGTGGGCGATCGAAAGCGATTCGATCTGGACACCAGACCCGAATAGATCCAGCCGAGACGTCTTCGCGAACTCCACTTCCTGAAACCCGCCCCCCCCAACCCACTCAAAACAAACCAAATAAAGATCGACCCACCCGCCCCGCCGTTTGCACTTCTAATTTCAAATGGCCATTCTCATCCTGCTTTCCGCCCTACTCCTCAACGCCCAGGACACCTCACCGGAATGGCAACGCACCGGCCCACTCCTCAACGCACGTGCCGGCGCCTGCGCACTATCCCTCCCCGACGGCCGCGTCCTCGTCACCGGCGGCTCCAACTCCGAAGGCCCCCTCAACTCCGCCGAAATCTACTCCACCACTGAAGGCGCCTTCATCCCCTTCACCTCCATGGACAAACCGCGAGTCGGCCATCGCTGCCTTGTCCTCTTCGATGAGCGCGTCCTCCTGATCGGCGGCGATACCGACGGCCAATTCACCGCCTCCCTCTACGACCCCGCCATCGACACCTGGCTCCCCGTCGGCAACTTCGGCCCCACCCGCACTGCCTTCTCCGCCACCAAACTCGACGACGGCCAGATCCTCATCGCTGGCGGCCTCACCTCGGATGGTCCCGCAGCCTCCCTCCTTCTCATCAATCCAGTCACCTTCGAATCCACCACCGCCACCGCCAAGCT
Source organism: Acidobacteriota bacterium (assembly GCA_016870995.1). Classification (GTDB taxonomy): domain Bacteria; phylum Acidobacteriota; class Terriglobia; order Bryobacterales; family Bryobacteraceae; genus Bryobacter. The sequence continues at coordinate 52,689 of VFZU01000007.1, read as the reverse complement.
CGCCGTCCCCCGCTCCGGCCATACCGCGAATCTGCTCCCCGGCGGCCGCGTCATCTTCATCGGCGGCAATCGAGCCGATGGCCCCACCGCCTCGGTCGAACTCTACGACCCCGCAAACGACACCATGCCCCTCGAACTCACCATGCTCACGCCCCGCCGCGACCACACCACCACTCTCCTTAACGACGGCCGTCTCCTCATCCTCGGCGGCTCTAGCGGCACTTCCGATCTCCACTCGGCCGAGATCTTCAACCCCGCCAACGACACCCTCACCGCCCTCTCCGCCACTCTCAACACGGCTCGCAACAACCACTTCGCGCTCCTCATGGCCGGCAATGGCGGCGTTCTCATCTCGGGCGGCTCCAACTCCTCCGGCACCCTCGCCTCCTCCGAGCTCTTCTCGCCGGAAACCAACACCTTCACCACCATCGGCAACCTCACCGCCCCACGCTCCAGCATCCTCGCCGCAATGCTTCCCGACGGCACCGCCCTCGCCGTCGGTGGCCTCAACGACAACATCCCCTCCACCGCCTGCGGCGTCCTCACCCTCAACTCAATCTCTTTCACAAAATCCCCCAACGTCGACAGCCCCATGTATCTCGCTGGCGAGCGAGTCGACGTCCGAGGCACCTTCCCCCTCTCGGGCGGAGGTTCCACGGTCACCTTCAGCCTCTCCCGCACTCTCAATCTGGTCAGCACCAACATCTCCAACCGTCTACTTACCACCAGCGCCACCCTCGATTTGCGCGGTAGCTTCGCCGCCGTCGGGATCTTCAACCCAACCGCCGACGACGGCGCCGCCACATTCACCCTCACCGTCCGCAATTCCCGCGGAGCCAGCGTCACACGCAATTTCGTCACCCGCATCCGCACCACTCTCACCGCCACCGTCACACCCGCAAGCCGCACAATCGTCAACCAACCCGTCCCCGTCAAGTTCGAACTCTCTGCAGCCAACGGAGCCACACTCTTCCCTGGCTCCGTCTCCGGCTTTATCTCCAGTGCTTCGGCCTCATCGCTGATCGGCCCCGGCGGCACCGGTACCGTCCAGGTCTGCTGCATTGGTCAAATCGGCCCGTTTCCGGGTCAACTTACCTATCCTGGAACCGCCATCTTGGCCCCGGTTGCCTCCAACGCATTCACCCACACGGTCATCGACAATCTCCCTAGGGTCTCACTCCGCGCACCATCGGGCGGCCTGCGTCTCCTCACCCCCGCCACCTTCGAAATCCTCGTGAGTCCCCCCGATCAGGTAACCAGTCCAGCTCCTCGTGGCGCGGTCGACATTGCTCTCAAAACGATTTCTCTTTCGACCCCTGCGGGATCCACAACTTCGGTTGCCACCCTCACCTACACTCCTACCTTCGATGACCGTCGCAACGGCACTGTCTGTTTCGCGCCCGTCTACCGCGGCGATACCGCCTACAAACGTGCCAGTGCGCCTTCCCAGTGTTTCCCGGTCGCTGCTGCCGCTCCGGCCCTCACCATTTCAACCCTCAACAATTCCACGAACTTCGGCGAATCAACCAGAGTCACGGTCCAGCTCAAATTCAATCCGGAACTCGGCCTCGTCTCGCGCACCGTGGCAATCACAGGTCGCAGCGGCGCCGTGCTCGGTCTCGTCAATCTCACTCCATCTGCACCTGGCTTAGCCTCCGGCGTTGTGAATCTGGTCTTGGCAACAGATCTCGATGTCCCGACCATCAGGGCCGAGTATGCCGCCAGTGGCGATCTCGATCGGGCCGCGATCCTCTTCACACCCGCCCTGAATCCGATTGATACCCGCATCCAGATTGTTGCGCCAACCAATCCCGTTCTCAACCCGTTTTCCATCAGTGCGAGCCTCTGCACCGTCACTGCGATCCCGGTTCCTGGCATGTCGGGCCAAGTGCGGTTTTTAGATGGCACCCTCAACCTTGGCACAGTCTCCCTCACCCGCGGCACAACCATCCCAGTCTGCCCGAGGAACACTAGCTCCGATGGCACAAGCAACACGATATTGTTTGGGGAGGGGGGAAACACACAAGCTAATGTCACCCTCACTGGCATCTCCCGTCCTTCTGGAACCCGCCAGATCAGCGCCATTTACGATGGCTTCGACCTCATCACGAATGGACCGCCCGCCGTAGTCCGCGGCTCCACTTCTCTCGCTAGACCAATCACCGTGCAATGAGCGCAGCCCCAAGATAGCCGCACACCCGGTCGTATCAGCACATTCGTCCCCGGCTCCGGCACCTATTGCCTTGCCAACCTCAAAGCCCGGACTGTGTATTGACCCACCGACACGCTTGCTAGGATCCACTCCATTCTGAACAACCTGAGTTATCATCCGCTCCAATGGGTGCCGGTTTCGTATTGGGCTTTTGGCTCTTGATAGGCGGCTTCCTTGCGACCATCTCCGGCGCCTTCCTTGCGGCAATCACTGCCTTCCGTTATCGCCATGATCCTGCCCGAAGAAAGTCTCGCGCTCTCGGGGCGGCAGCTTACCCATTTGCCTGTATGGCCGTGCTTGCAACTCTGTTTGTGTTTCAAGCAATCATCAACGTTGGGTTCCTGAATCGGGATATCGGGATCGGCGACGAATGGCATACCCCCTTGCCCGGAGGTTACACGGTGACCCTGATTGACGACATCAACATCGGCTTCCTCTCGGACTTGAAAGCCAACAAGGAATTCAGCAAACAAGCCCAAGTCATCCACGACATCAGGCTTTTGCAGCTCGCGCAAGACCATATCTTTGGAGCTATCGATAGCAAGGCACGCGAACACTTCGGCAGCGATTCACAGTCAGTAGACCGCTACTTCATCCTCGACACGAGAACAAGAAAAAGACTGGACTATTACGACCGCGCCGACTTCGAGCAAAACGTTCGCAAGTTGGGCTCACAACCAAATCTGGAGCAAATCTACGTGGTTTTTTCGAAGGCTCGCTTCACCTGGTTCGACACCGTGATGTTAGTGCTCTACCTGTTTTCTCCCATCGCGACGGCTGCATGCTTCGCTTATTTCTTCGCTCGAATCAGACATCAGGACAACTGAGAAGATCCGCTTCCCTGTCGCATCGAAAATGAACCTTGACAACCTCTCAAATCAGGCGCAGTATCAAACCAAAAGGAGGACTCAAAAGAGAAAAACAGCCGATTGCGGCTGCACCTTCTACACCACGGAGGCCCCATGGATCCTTACCAGTTAAGGGGCGGCGACGGAAATCGCGACTCACTCCTCACCCTCTGAGGGCTTGGGCATTTACATCACTTGCGGCCAAATCACCGTGCCAATCCAGCACCAGCCGCGGATCGCGCATCAAATCAGCGCTGCCCATCCAGACGTATCGATTTCCGCCTACCGCCCCAAACTTATTCACACAATTTTTGAAAAAATTTACTCGAATTCTTTCAACAACTTCGCTTCAATCCCCTCCTCTTGCGCTCAACCCCCACCCGCTATCCTGTCCTCGGATCAACATCCAGAAATTCAATCCGAAAGGACAACCACATCATGGCTTCCGATGCCCAACTTCTTGCCAACCTGCGTAATGCGAAAAAATCCACCGGCCCCCGCACCGAGGCCGGCAAACAGCAATCCGCGAAGAACTCCCTCCGCCACGGCCTCAACGCCTCGGCCGACTCCCTCTTCGCCGCTAACCCGCAGGAACAAACCCAATACAAAGCTCTCCGCGAACAGCTCTTCCAGCAAATCGTCCCTTTTGGCCCCGCCGAAGAAGTCGTCTTCGAGCAATACGCCTACTCCACCTTTCAGGCCCTCCGCGCCCAACGCTTCGAAGCCGAAGCCCAGGACCGCTGGCTCGCCAACCCCGATAACCAAAACCTCTTCATTCAAATGGAACGCATCGTCAAGCAAGGAGCCCTCTTCGAGCGCCGCGCCTTGAAAGCCTTCAAGCAACTCTCACAGCTGCAAGTCGATCGTCTCGCCGCCGTCGAGATCCACGCCGAGCTCAAAGACGTCGAACTGGATGAAAACATTTCCCCCGCCCTGCCTTGTGCCAAGCTCCGCGCCCACGAACTCAAGCAGGAAGAAGCGCTCTTTTTCGGCCTTGCCATACACCACGGCCTCAAACTTCAAAATGAAAAAACGAACCCAATCCACCCCGCTCCGGAGCTAAACGCAGCCTGAACAAAACGAACCCAATTAGGGGAAGCGCGCCCCAAGCGCCCGCGCCGCTTTGATGCCTTCTTCGGCCACAGCAGCTTCCCGGTCATGCGCCAGGGCGTCAACCAGTTCCCGATCCGATGCCTGACCCTCGGCCGCTAGGATTCTTGCAAGCCCGATCTTCTCGGATCTCGTCGCCGTCGGCGCTTTTTCCTTGAATACAGCCCGCACCCGGTCTTCGCGCGCCAATTCCCGCAAATACCCTTCAGCGAACCCATTCCAGGCCGCGGAATTCAGCGTGTTGAACAAATACGTCATCGGGCTGAACTCGCCCCCATCCAGTTGTCCAAATCGCACCAGGGCAAACGCCTGCCCCAACCGCGCCCGCTGGCTCGATTCTGCCTTAAACAGTTCCTCGAGCTTTGCCTTCGAATTAGGATTCCCCACCCGGCCCACACCTTCGGCGGCATAGCCCCGCAGCCGGTCGTCCCGGTTCTCCAGATTCTGCTCAAACAAACCCATACTCTCCGCCGACCCGATCATCGCGATCGCCTCCAGCGCCGCCGCCCGGCTCTGCGGAGAACGGCCGCGCGCAAACACCTCGGCCAAATCCGGCAGCGCCGCTTCATTACGGAAGATTCCGTTGATCGAGATGGCCCGCGCCTGAATGCGATCATTCAAATCGCGCAACAAAAACTGGGTTTCTGCTGCCGCCGCTTTGTCTCCCGCCACTTCAATAGCGCGGAGCGCCGCCAGCATCATCGGATCGTCCTTCGACTGGAGCAGCGGATAAAGATCAGGCAAAGCAGATTTCGCGCGCATTGTACCCAGCGCCTGTGCCGCCTGCAGTTTTGCCGCCCGGTTCGACCCCTTCAACAAAACCCCGCGCACAGCCTCGATGTCCTCGGCCCGCGCCGTCACATAAGGATCGAGCAAGGGCTCATTCGACGAACCCGTGATCTTCTCGTTAATCGCCGTAATCCGCGCACGCACGCCCTTGCGCACATAGCCTGGCCGGTAGAAGTTCACGATGCCCGCAACGGCGAGGCGCTGCACTTCAGCCGCGCCATCCTGACAACTCACGCGCAGCGCATCGACAGACTCAACACCGCCCGCGTCAATCAGCGCCTCCACCGTCGCATAGCGCACCGAAAGGTCTGGGTCTCGCTGATAAGCAGCAATCGAGGGCACTGCCCCCTTGCCCTGCTTGGCAAGCGCCTCCAGGTTCTTGATCTTGTCCTTGGGACGGTCTTGTCCTCCAAGCTGACCCAGGGTCAGCAGCACTGAGAAAGCGATTTTAGCGAGCAAATTCAACTTTGACACGGTTGGGGATCAATCCGAGGTCATGGCCCATATCAAGCAGCTTTTGCGCTGCCACCGGAATCACCTCACCGCAATCCACGGTGTAGTGGTTCACATACATCCCGACAAACTTCTCAGCCAGAGGCTGCTCCATGTCGCGCGCAAACTGCATCGCGTAGTTCAGCGCTTCTTCCTTGTTGTCGATTGCGTACTGAATGCTGGCCTTCATCAAGCGGCAGCACTCGCTCTTGATGTCTTCCGGCAGGCTGCGGAGAATCGCATTGGCGCCAAGCGGCAACGGAAGGTCATAAAGCTTCTTCCACCACACGCCCAAGTCGATGATCTTATGAAAACCGCCTCGTCCGTAAGTAAGTTGAGCTTCGTGGATCACAAGCCCTGCATCGGCAGAGCCTTCCTCCACCGCATCGAGGATCTTATCGAATGGCACAACCACCTCGATGAAATCCGGCTGAAAGATCTTGAGCGTCAAATAGGCAGTCGTCATCTTCCCAGGTACCGCGATCCGCTTGCCCTTGAGATCATCCGGCGACATCGGCGACATCGCGACGATCATCGGCCCGTAGCCATCGCCGATACTCGAACCCGCAGCCATCAGTTGGTATTTGTCAGCAACGTAAGGATAGGCGTGATAGGAAATGGCCGTAAGGTCATAAACACCCTCCATCGCCTTCTGATTCAGGAGCTGTATGTCCGACAATTGATGTACAAAGTTCACCAGGGGAGACCGCAGTTTGCGGGTGGCCAAGGCGTAAAACATGTATGCGTCGTCTGAGTCAGGACTGTGGGCGCAGACGATTTCCCGGAGTGAAGTTTCTTCCATAATGGCTGAAACTCCAGTCTAACAAATTGGCTAGGAATTCCCTGTGATCGGGCGTAATTCGTAATCCAGTTGGCGAATAATCTCATGCAACCGGGTCAGATTCTCCGTTGCGTGCGACAAGTCCCCTCTTCGCCCCTGCTGCTCCAGCTCAAATGCCTCTTTCACCACCGCATCGGCACCGAAATTGGCAACCGCACCCTTGAGCGTATGAGCCGCCCGCTCCAGCCGCGAAGCGTCATGCTCAGCAACCGCCTCGTCAATAGCCGTCATGCTATTCGGGTAATCGTCGAGAAAAATTTTGATGAGTTCAGTCAACAGATCCTCGTCATCCCCGACGCGGGCCAACGCGGCTTCCCGATCAAATAGCTGTGCTTGCACTGGACTCTCTTCAAGATAGAAATCGACCAAGAACCAGAGGCTCTTTAATCAAATCTTCAAAAGCTAATGAGATTTTAGTAGATCTTGTACTGCTAGTACTAGAGCTTTTGGCGAAAAAGGCTTCTGAAGAGCCATTTCCCCGGCAGGGGGAGGGTCCTATAGGTACCCCGAGATGTAGAGGACACGGGCAGAAGGATGCGCCGCCAGCAGCTTCCCGCGAACGTTTCGGCCGTTGCCACCCTTCAGTTCCAGGTCTGTAATCAAAAGATTCAATTGGGTTGCGCCGTGAATCACCTCAATGGCGGCGGCTTCGCTGGCCGCCTCCAGCACCTTGTACCCCTGCTGCTCAAGCGCCCTCCGAATCAGCGTCCGCACCGCATCCTCGTCTTCGGCCACCAGGATCGTACCGGAACTCTTCGCTGCTGGCGAAACCCTCGGCAGGGTGATCAAGAACCGCGCCCCGCGCCCGGGCTGCGAAGCTACCTCGATCGTTCCACCCCATTCCGCAACAATCTCGCTTACCAGCGAAAGCCCGATCCCCGTCCCTTTGCCTTCAGGTTTCGTCGTGAAAAACGGCTCGAAAATCTGCCCTGCCAGATGCGCTGGAATACCCTCGCCGTTATCCTCCACCTCAAGGTAAACACTGCCGCCATCACGGCGCGTCCTCACCACAATCCGCCCTCCCACCGGCATCGCATCCCGGGCGTTGATGATCAGATTCAGCACAATCTGTTCCAGCTGCCCATTCTGCCCGCGGGCATAAACCGGTTCAGCACTCAGCTCGTAATCGAGCAATACGGTTTCCCCGAGTAGTCTCTCAAGCAAAGAACGCATCGAAACCAGCTGTCCATTCAAGTCAAGCGTCACCGGCGCAGGACTCTTCTTGCGAGTAAAAGCCAGCAGTTGCCCGGTGAGGTTGGATGCCCTTTCCGTCGCGCCAAGAATCTCGGTTGCACTCTCGCGCAGGTTCGAGGATAGATGCGGTTCCTCAAGCATCATCCGCGCATAGCTGTCGATCACCATTAGCAGATTGTTGAAGTCATGCACCACACTTCCCGCCAATCGGCCGAGCGTTTCCAGGCGACGGCGCTGTTCGGCGGCGGCGCTGGTTTCGGGCTGTGGCGCGGACTCTGACATCTTGAGATACAATCATAGCTTCAGGGAGGTGCATCTTCGCGACAACTCTGTTTCGCGACCTGATAGATGCGATTAAGCCTCGACGCAAACCCCGTATAGGAGAGCCTCGAGGAGGAATCACGACGGCGAGTGACCTTGTCACGGAAGCCGTCGCGGGTGTTCTTGCGCTTATGTTTCCCGACGATTGTCGCGTATGTGGCACCCGCTTGAGTGGCTTCCCCCCTTACCCTGTTTGTTCCCCCTGCCTTTCCCACCCCGAACCCCTCTCAGCTGGAACCTTCTGCGTGCAGTGCTATGCACCTTTCAATACTGAGGCTGCCCTAGACACCGACGGACGTTGCCGCCTTTGCCGTTCCGGCATCACGCAGTTCGACGCAATGTACTGCGTCGGTTCCTACGACGGCCGTCTCCGCACGCTCATTCAGCTCTATAAATACGAGCCGATGGAGCGCCTCGGCAAACCTCTCGGCAAGTTCATGCGAACCGGCTACCCGCGCGAAGTGAAGTTCGACGCGATGGTGCCCATGCCGATCCATAGCAAGCGCCTGCGAGATCGAGGCTTCAACCAGGCCGAAAAGCTCGCCGAAGCTCTCAAGGACATCGCCCCCATCCCGCTCGAACGCAATTGGGTGATCCGCCACAAGAACACACAAAAGCAAGCCGGGCTATCCGGCAAAGAACGTCGCCAGAACGTAAAGGATGCCTTCCGTGTACCGGACCCGGAACGGGTCCGCGAAAAACGGATTTTGTTGATTGACGACGTGCTCACAACGGGCGCGTCCGCTAATGCCTGCGCTTCGGCTTTGAAAAAAGCCGGTGCGTCGTATGTCGCTATTTTGGCTCTGGCTCGTGCCGATCGCCGGATCGGTGCGGGGCCGGAGGCTGCAGTCGCTGTTTCGCAGTTTGTCTAAGGAGCTCCGATGATCGAACGAATGCATGATCGACACGCCCTCGATCGACTCCATAAGCCGGTGCTGGTTCTCAACGCCAGCTTCGAGCCGATTAATGTGTGTGCCGCACGGCGCGCTCTGGTGCTGATCCTCAAAGGAGTGGCTAGCGCCGAGGAGCACACTCAGAACCATGTCCATTCCACACGCAAGGATATCCGCCTGCCGAGCGTCATTCGACTGCACGACTATCGCCGCATTCCGCATCAGACCAGGTCCCTTTCGCGCAAGAACATCCTCATGCGCGACAAGTACACCTGTCAGTACTGCCAGAAGGTGATGCCTGCCGGCGAACTCACGCTCGACCACGTCATGCCACGCTCCCGTGGCGGCGCTACTAGCTGGGAGAATCTCGTCGCCTGCTGCCACCCCTGCAATAACCGCAAGGGTAGCCGCACACCGGAGGAAGCAAACTTCCGGCTCCTGAAGCCGCCAAAGCCCTTTAGCCTTCATACATCGCGCCACCTGATGCGGCTGCTCGCCCGCAGCGACGAGCAGTGGCGGAAATACCTGTTTTATTAACCTCTCAGCCCTATCAATTTTGTATATCGGCTTGATTCCGTGTCGTTTGTCTTCACGCTGCCATACCCTTTTTGCATAAGATGACAATGTGAGCGATCTCTCGGCTGCGACACAGCGCATCAGGACGGTAACGGACGAAATCGGCAAAATCATCGTCGGACAGGATGAAGTGGTTCAGGGAGTGCTCATTTGCCTCCTCGGCGGCGGCCACGTGCTTCTTGAAGGAGTTCCCGGCCTCGGCAAAACTACCCTCTTACGCACCCTGTCTCGCGTACTCCATCTCAAGTACAGCCGCATCCAGTTCACCCCGGACCTAATGCCCGCTGACATCGTCGGCAGCATGATCATGGATACGGATGATCGCGGACACAAGAGCTTCCGATTCCAGGCTGGCCCGATCTTCTCAAACCTGGTGCTCGCCGACGAAATCAACCGCGCCACACCAAAGACCCAAAGCGCATTGCTCGAAGCGATGCAGGAGCGCACGGTTACCACTGGAACCACGACGCACCAACTCGAGAGCCCCTTCCTCGTTATGGCCACGCAGAACCCGATCGAAATGGAAGGCACCTATCCGCTGCCGGAAGCGCAGCTCGATCGCTTCCTGATGAAAATCCTGGTGCGCTACCCGAATCGCAACGACCTTGCCACCATCGTCGAGCGGACCATCACCCGCGACGAAGCGCAAATCGAGCCGAAACTCGATATCGCTGGCATTCTCGAAATGCGCAAGCTTTGCCGTGAAGTGCTTGTCGCCCCGCACGTGCAGGACTTTGCTGTTGACCTGGTGATGGCAACACAACCCGACCAAGGCCAAGCGCATCCTTTGGCCAAGAAATATATCCGCTACGGCAGCTCGCCGCGCGGCGCGCAATCTCTGGTGGAATGCGGCCGTGTCCGCGCCATGATGCAGGGCCGTGCGCACCTCAGCATCGACGATATCGCCGCAGTTTCGCCATCGGTTCTCCGCCATCGCGTCATCCTCAATTTCGACGCTCACGCCGACGGACAAACGACAGAAACGATCCTCCCTGAAATCCTCAAAGGCATCCCCCGGAAGTAAGCATTCAGCGTGGCGCGTCAAGAGTTAAAAATCGAAAAAGCCTTTCTCGAAAGGCTGGAGCGGCTTACCATTCATTGGCAGAAGTCGTTTCCTGGGGTTGTCGGCGGACATAACGCCAGCCGATTCTCCGGGCCCGGCCAGGAGTTTCTTGACCATCGCAACTTTTCGAGTGGCGACGACCTTCGCGCTGTGAATTGGCGCGCCTACATGCGCCTCGAGAAGATGTTCCTCAAACTCTTCACGATCGAGCCGCGAGTTCCGATCCGCCTCTTTCTTGATTCGAGCGCCAGTATGAATCTTGGTGGCAAGTGGGATTATGCGCGACGGCTGGCCGCCGCCATTACCTATGTCGGTCTCGTGCGCCTGGATGCCATGCAGTTGATTCCGTTTCGTGAATCGCTTGAAGAGGGCCTTGCCTGCGGCGGAGGCCGCCACCAGTTCTCCCCAGTCGCTGATTACCTTTCTGCGCTCGAAGCCACCGGCAAGACCGACTTCAATCGCGTTGTCCGTGAGTTTCTTGGTGGCGGACGTCAAAAGGGTCTCATCATCGTGATTTCGGATTTTCTCGGCGAAGAGGATTGGATGCGCCCGCTGCAATACCTCGCTGACTATGGCCACGAACTCACCCTGATCCAGGTTTGGAATGATGAAGACCGCACTCCTGCAGCGGAAGGTGATCTCGAAATCACTGAAGTGGAATCGGGCAAACAGGTCAAACTGACTTTCGACACATCGGCGCGCCAACAGTACACCGATGCGTTCGATGTCTATGCTGAAGAGCTTCGCCGTCTCGCCTTGCGCAACCAGGGACGCTATTCCGGCTTGCCCACCAGCACCAACGTGGAAGATGCCGTCTTCGGCGCACTTGTTGCCACACAGGGGTTGCGCTAAATGGAGTTTTTAAATCTCAGCTTTCTTGAGTTCTCCGCTCTCTTCACGCTGATCAGTGCCGCAGTGGTTGCGCTCTACTTGCTCGACCGCTCCCGGGTTCGCATTCAGGCAGCCACGCTACGCTTCTGGCAAGCTGCTCAGATTCCGCCGAGCCAGCAACGACGTCGCCGCATACAGCAACCATGGAGCCTTCTGCTGCAGTTGCTAGCCATTGCGTTGTTGCTCCTGGCCGCATCACAAGTACGCTGGGGTGGAGAACGCTACACACCTCACAATCATGTTCTGATCCTCGATGCTTCGGCGGCCAGCGCCGCTCCCAGCCGTGCCGATGCAGGGGTGAATGTGCTCACCGCCTCCAAGCGCAAGGCCCTTGCCTGGCTGAAGACTCTGCCCACGCAGGACAAAGTGAGCGTCGTCGAAGCCGGCACACTACTGACACCACGCACCTCGCTTGAGACCAATCGACAGCAGACCATCAAGGCTATTGAGGAGCTGCGTAGCGGCACGGGCAGCACACATATCGAATCGGCCTTTGAGTTCGCCGGCACCCTCCAGCGCCGCGCGGGCGGCATTGCCGGGGAAATCGTCTATGCCGGTCCGGCTCGCCTGGCCTCTGGTGAGGAACAGATTTCGAAGGTCCCCCAGAATCTTCGCTTGCTGGTTACCGACACCTCGCTCAACAACATCGGGATTCGAAAGGCCGGGGTTCGCCGCAGCCTGGAAGACCTAAACGTCTGGGACGTCCTGGTCACGATCAAAAACTACGCTTCTCGACCCAAGCCCCTTGCGGTTGGCCTGTCTTACGGCGGCGTCCCTGTCGCCAGCACCAACGCGACCCTCGCAGCGGGTGCCGAGCAAACTCTCACGCTCACACATCGCACCAAGTCGTCCGGCATGCTTGAAGTGCGCTTGCTGGGAAGCGATGACATTGCTCTCGATGATCGCGTCGAAGTGGAACTCCCCAGCCTGCCGAGCGTTCGCGCGAAAGTATTCAGCCGCGAGCCTCAGGTGTGGCGGCCTCTGCTCGCCGCTAACCCGTTGGTCGAGGCATCGTACTTCAGCCCCGAGCAATACACGCCTCAGGCAGCCGATGACAGCCTTCTGATCTTCGACGGGATCTCACCGACCAAACCCGAAAAGTCGTCAGCGCTTTACGTTACGACAGGCACACAGGAACTTGTGCTCAAGACCTGGCGTGGCGACCACCCGATTTCAAGCGGCATTCGCAGCCGCGACTTCAGGCTCTCGGGCGCAAAGACGCTTACTCCAACCAGTGGCGAAGTACCGGTGCTCGAAAGCGAAAGTGGGCCGCTGTTAATGGCGGGGAAAGGCACGGTACGCCTCGGCTTTCAACCCGCCAAGACGGCCATGCGCCAGGAAGTCACCGGTCCTCTTCTAATCGCCAACATCCTCCGATATCTGGCGCCGGACAGCTACAAGCAATGGGAGAGTGTCGCGGCAAGCCCTGGTGCGATCCAACTTCCCGTTGGTGATGTCGAAAGCAAGACTCTACAAGTGCTCACCGGCGACGGCAAGGCGCTGCCCTTCACCGTCGAGAACGGCATGCTGCGCAGCTACATGCCATATCCAGGAACCGTTCGTATTCTGGATGGTTCGCGCGAAATCGTCTACTCGCTGACGTTGCCGGACCTGCCTGACAAGAGCTGGGATGCACCTTCAAGCATTGCGAGCGGCATTCCGCCTGAGGGCATCAGCTCTCCAGAAGCGAAAGAACTCTGGCGCTGGCTTGCGCTCGCTGGCGGGCTGATTCTGATGGTTGAATGGTGGCTCTTCGCCAAGCGCCAACGCCTCTGGCTCAAGCTCGCCGCAGTCGCAGCGATCGCGATCGCCCTGTTCGGCCCAGCGATGTCGCTGTTCGAAACCAAGCTGGCCGTCACCATTTTGGCCGACACGTCACAGAGCCTGACGCAACAAGACATTGATCAACTGGCAGCCCGCGTGAGCGATGTTCAACGCGCTCGTGGACGCCATGTCGTGCGCGTGCTGCCCTTCGCTCGTGGCGTACGCCCTTTCACAACAGAAGAAGCGACCGGCACGCTCAAGCCCACCTCAGGAGATGTCGGCCTCGGCACCAATCTCGAAGCCGCCATCCGTGACGCGATTGCGTCCACGCCCGCGGGCCTGGTTCCTCATTTCGTCGTCGTCAGCGACGGGATGGAGACCGAAGGCAACGCGATGCAAGCCCTCTGGCAAGCGCAGCAGATGAACATCCCGATCGACACCTATCTGCTCAAGGGTCGCCAAAAGCCACAGCTTTCTATCGAAGCCGTCAAGATGCCGCCCCAGGCCTTTGCTGGGGAAAAGTTCCCTGTTGAGATCACCCTACGCTCCCCGCGCGAGGCAAGCGCCAAGCTCGACCTGAAGGCCGAGGGCAAGACCATCGGTGCGGGCGACGTGAAACTAAAGCCTGGCTCGAACGACCTCACGATCACTTCAGCGATTACGACTTCGGGAGTCATTCATCTCTCCGGCACACTCAACGCTGGCGAGCTTGGCGAAGCACGCTTTGATCAGGCCGTGTACATCCAGAAGCCGCGCATGCTTTACGTCACACAGGACCCTGCCGGTACCGACATCAACTTCATGCGTGCGGTTGATTCGTATCAGTTCGAAGTCACCAAGCAGGCTGACCTGCCGATCGACACCCTGCAGAAGTACGAAGTTGTTGTGCTCAACAATCAGGATCTGGCAGGCTACTCGCCCACAGCCAAGGGTGCGATCGAGACCTACGTCAAACGCGGTGGCGGCCTGCTGACGATTGGCGGCGAGCGCAACCAATATGTTGAGAAGAAGCCTGGCACCCCCGAGGACGCCCTGGAACGCACCCTCCCTGCCAAGCTCGCCCCGCCACGCAGCCCCGAAGGCACCTGTGTCGTTCTGATCGTTGACAAGAGCTCCTCGATGGAAGGCCGCAAAATGGAGTTGGCCCGCATCGCCTCGATCGGCGTGATTGAGAACCTCCGCCCGATCGACCTGATCGGCGTGCTGATTTTCGACAACTCTCACCAGTGGGCTGTCCCCATCCGCAAGGCGGAAGACAAGGTACTGATCAAGCGCCTCGTCGCTGGCGTCACACCGGATGGCGGTACGCAGATTGCCCCCGCGCTGACGGAAGCATTCAAGAAGATCGTCCCCGTGAAGGCTACCTTCAAGCACATCGTGCTCCTCACGGACGGCATCTCTGAGGAAGGCGACTCGATCAACCTTGCACGAGAAGCCGGCACCCAGCGCGTCACCATTTCGACGGTGGGCCTTGGGCAGGACGTGAACAAGGGCTACCTTGAAAAGGTTGCTCAGTTCTCCAAGGGTAAGAGCTACTTCCTGACTGACCCGAGTGGTCTCGAACAGATCCTGCTGCGAGACGTTATGGAGTTCACCGGCTCGACAGCTGTTGAGAAACCCGCCCAACCGATCCTGATGCGAGCCGCCGAGATCCTTGATGGCACTGCGATCGACAAAGCGCCCGTCCTTAAGGGCTATGTCAAGTACGAGGCGAAACCATCGGCGGACCTTCTGCTGACTGTCCCTGGCGAGAAAGGCGACACCAAAGATCCGCTGCTGGCTCGCTGGCAATATGGCCTTGGGCGCGTCACCGTGTTTACCTCTGACGCCAAGAGCCGCTGGGCCGAAAATTGGATGGCGTGGCGAGGGTTCGACCGCTTCTGGGGCAATGTATTACGTGACCTGCTTCCGCACTCGGAATCAGAAGATTCTTCGCTCACGTTTGACCCTACAAACCGCGAGCTGGAAGTTACCTACCGGCTGCCTTCGAGCGAAGATGCCAAGACGACACCACCCGCGATCTTTGCATTTGGGCCTTACGAATTCCGTCAGCCTGTGCCGCTGCAAAAGGTTGCAGCTGGCGTATATCGCGGTCGTCTGTTGATTGCCGATCGTACCGGACTGTTCCGCGTTCGCCCCGCCGAAACCACCCGACTCTTCCCAGAAGTTGGTTTCTACCGTCAGGAATCGGAAGTTGTCGAATACGGCAACAATTCTGAACTGCTCAAGCAACTGGCACGCTTCAGTGGCGGAACCTTTGAGCCGAAATCCGGCGACATCTTCCGTGGCGGCGGCCGGCAAATTGAGACCTCCCTGGCCCTCTGGCCCCTCCTGCTTGGTCTGGCCCTGCTGCTGAACCTGATTGAGCTTTTCTTCCGCAAGGGTGTGCGGGAGTACTTTCAACGCAAGACCGAAAATTTTTCTTAAGCTGCTGATCGAATCCTGCACACGTTATCGCTCTGCCTTACGGAGCAGACATGCAGGACATCATCGCCAAACTCGAAACAATTAAAGACGACTCTACTGAGTCCGCACTTCTCGAGATCATCACGCAAATCGCCGCCAACCGCGACAATGCCGACCTGAAGAAGCATTTCCGCGAGCTTCTCAAACGCGAAAGCTTCATGAACACCTGCGCCATCAACGCCTTGGCGGCTGGCATGTACGGAATTTGCCTTGGCGGCCAGTACCTGCAGGCCGCACCGGAAGACAGCTATCGTGTAAACCCCTTTCTGCACAACCTGTGCAAAGCGATGCTTGCGTGTGCGCCTATCCGAGAGCAGTTGCGCTCCAACGCCAAGAAGTACGTTTTCGATAGCGAATTCTACGAATCCGTTTCACAGGTCCGGCAACGTGTTGCCGCCATCGCCAAGGCGCATGTCGGCGCCGATCTTGGCAATGACCTGCTTACGGTTTTTTATTCACTGAACGGCTATTTTTCAAAGAAGGAATCCGAGGTGGGGCTGAAGGATGCGAAGCGTTCCGGCGGCACCAATTGTGTGATGACGGCTCGCGCCACCTATCAGGCGGCAGGCCTTGAGATGATTGGAGAACGCAAACCGGACGTTGGGACGCCAGGCGGCCCACAACTCGAACTGGGTTCCCCTGCACAAAGAACTCTGGAATCGGGCAAGTTGCTAACGTCCGCCACCAAGTTGCGCAGCGATCAATATGACTTGGGCCCGAAGGGCTTCAATGACGACAATGCCCAGGTTCGCCCCCAAATGGAAGTAGGCGACATTTACTATGTCGATGGCGAAGGCGACTTCAAGCATTTGCTTTGTGCGGGTGGAGCGGCTGCGGCTCACGTTGGTATCGTCGTTGGCAACCTTGCAGGTATGTTTGTCGATACGATTGACGGCGGCTCTGGCGGCGGTGCCAAGATCGACTACCACAACAAACGTGCGGTCAAATTCGCGCAGCCAATCGGCTGGACGCTAGACAATCCTGGCAAGTCGTTCTCGCAAGCAAACATTGCCGAAGTAGATAACTACATGAAGAACTTCGGCACCGAAGCGGCGGTGCTGGAATGGCTGCGAAAAAACCTTCTGTCAGGCAAACACCTTCTTGCCGCAATCGAGAGATTCGACCGCGAGCTGATGTTGCCCAGACTGAATGAAGCACGGAAAAAGATGATTGCGCAGGCCCGCGCTGGCCAATTCGATGCAGCTCGAAATCTGATCCGCCAAGTAAAGAAAGGCAGCAGCGGGCTGGGGCAGGAACGTGTACTTAAGGGCTGGTGGAAGCCAGAGCGCTACACTGCATTGACCTACTGCGGCCGGGATATGGTGCGAGGCTGGTTGAGTGCGTAACTTATGCTGATCGTCTCCATACTGTTCTGGGCCGCGCTGGCACTGGACGCTGCCATCATCGCCGTCTTTTTCGTTCTTGGCCTGGCAGCCGCTGGTCCTTCCAAGTCCAACCCTCTGTCCGTTGTCTTCTTGATGCTTATCCTTCCGGGGATCGTCCTGGTGGCGCTGGCGGCTTGGTTTTTGGCGATCAAAGCGCCTGTTTTCCGGATCGTGGTTCTATTGATCGCAGCAAGCCCAGCACTCCTGGTGATTGGTGGCCAGATCGCCACGCTGTTGATGATGCGCGCCAATCCGGAGGAGGCCAACAAGCCTGTTTCGTTCAAGCCGATCTCGACCGCGCCGCTCGATTCCGCCATTCGCAACGGCGATGTCAATGCGGTCAAGGAGGCGGCAGTGCAAGTTAGACTGCGAGGGAGCCGTAATAGTGGTAGCTTCATCATCACGGCGCTCTATCGCCTCGAAAAAGCCCCAGAGCGGATTGACATCCTCGAAGCTGTGCTTGAAGCTGGAGCTGACCCAAACGACGCCTCTTCCACCATGCCGCTCGAGGCAGCGATCAAAGCTAGCAAGAAAATCGGCAATCGACCCATCGAGGTGCTGCTGAAGGCCGGCGCCAACCCAAACAAGCTGAACTCTCTAGGCGACCCGGTCTACTTTGAAGCTCTCGCCAAGACGGTTGAGCTGGAAATCCTACAACTACTTCTGGATCGCGGTGCGAATCCAAAAGTGAACAGCTATCGAGGGGAAACAGCCGAAGCCCGGGCAAATTCAAACAACAACCCGAAAGCCGCCGCCCTATTAGGCAAGCTTTAGCTTTGTAACGGTTTCCATATGGAAGGTATTCGGGAACAGGTCGATCAGGACCATTTCTTCCACCTTGTAACCCGTAGCCATCAACACCTGCAAGTCTCGCACCAGCGTTGAAGGATCACAGCTGACCAAGCGCAGCTCAGGGGATTGGACGCGAGCCAGTTGCTCTGCGGCCACCTTGCCCAGACCGCTCCTCGGCGGATCGGCAAGAATGACATCGGGCTTCTCCGTGAGATCGGTCAGATAGGCATCGACGTTGGCCTGCACGATGCGAACATTTTCGACACTGTAGTTTCGGGAATTGGCCTCAAGGTCATACATGGCGACCTTGCCCGACTCGACTGCCGTTACACGTTCAAACTTTTTGGATAAAGGAAGGCTGAACAAACCAACGCCAGCATAAAGATCAAGCGCATGAGCGCCGTTGAGCCCACGCACGGAAAGATCGGCGAGGGCATCGACGAGAAAGCGATTTACCTGGAAGAAGCTGCGGTAGCTCACCTTCCAGTCGTAACCGGCCGCCCCATACTGGATGGCCCCGGACTTCACGCCCTTGATCTCGTGTTCCATCCATTCAAAGAAGTGCCTGGCGATGGGAGCGTTTGTGTCGACCACGTTCAATTGCACGTCGGTCTCATTGGTGAATACTTCCAGCGATTTTAAGAACTTCGGGAAACGATGATCTTTCGCGATCAGGTTGAGCACCTTCAGCACTTCGTTAATTTTGGGCGAAGAGACAGGGCATTGATCGACAGGGACGAGCTTGTGACTGGCGACTTCGAGGAAGCCGACCTTGCCGTCGTGAAAGTGAAACTGAGTGCGGTTGCGGTATCCCCAAGGCTCGGCTGAGATCGTTTCAATCTCGACATCGAGAGTGAGGCGGGCCCGCTCGAACAACTCTCGCAGGATCGCGCGCTTCCACTCAAGCTGCTTCTCGTAGCTCATCATCTGGTAGTGGCAACCGCCACAACGGGCGAAGTGCCGGCAGGCGGGCTCGATGCGGTCTGGCGAGGGAGTGACGATTTGCTCAACACGAGCGTCAATGAAGTTCGACTTGCTCTTCTTCGCCATCGCTTCCACCACGTCGCCAGGCACAACTTTCGGCAGCATGTACACGCGGCCCTGATGGCGCGCGAGGCCAGCGCCGCCATAAACAAGCTTTTCCACCGGAAACGTCTCGGTGGGGGATTCAGTGAGAGAATTGGAATTCGACATGAAAAAGAGGGTCTTATCGGGTGTGCAGCCCACAGGGAACCTGCACATCGGCAACTATCTAGGTGCGCTCAAAAATTGGACGAAGATTCAATACGACTACGAGAGCATCTTCTGTATTGTTGATCTGCACGCGATTACAGTCTACCAATCGCCGGAAGAACTACGAAGAAAGATCCTTGAGATTGCCGGGATCTTTATCGCCTGCGGTATCGACCCGAAGCACTCCACGGTGATCGCGCAAAGCACTGTGCCGGGCCACTCTGAGCTTTCCTGGTTGCTCACCTGCCTCACGCCGATTGGCTGGCTTGAGCGCATGACCCAGTACAAATCGAAAGCAGCTGGACAGGAGACGATTCTCTCTGGCCTGATGCAGTACCCCGTGTTGATGGCCGCCGATATTCTGCTTTACCAGGCCAGCGTTGTGCCGGTGGGCGACGACCAAAGCCAGCACCTTGAGCTCACCCGCGACATTGCCCAGCGCTTTAATTCGCTCTATGGCGAGACCTTTGTGATGCCCGAGACCAAGTTGCCCACGGTGGGCGCTCGCGTGATGGGCCTGGATGAGCCGGAAAAGAAGATGAGCAAATCCGCCGCCGGTAGCGGCCATGCCATCGCGATGCTCGACGAGCCGGCCGTAATTCGCAAGAAGTTCAATCGCGCCACGACGGACTCGAACCCTCACGTCGACTTTGAGACGATGGGACCCGGCGTCCAGAACCTGCTTGCGATCTATCAGGCCTTCGATGAGACGACAGACGATGCCATGAAAGCCAAGTTCACTGGGATGCGCTATGGCGACTTGAAGAAGACTGTGGCTGAGATGGTGATCGCATATCTGGAGCCGATTCAGGCGAAGTTCAAAGAAATTACGGCGGACCCGAGCTACCTTGCCAACATTCTTGAAGAGGGCCGGAGCCGTGTGGCGCCGATCGCCGAGCAAACGGTTCGACTGACCAAGCAGCGGATGGGCGTTTACACCACCTGATGCTTACTGCTTACGCCAACCTGCTCCGAACCAACCCCAACGTGCGTCGGCTTTGGATGGCGCAGGTCGTAAGCGAAATTGGCGACTGGTTTAACGCGGTCGCAATCTTCAGTCTTCTGCTAGAGCTGACCGGCAGTGCCAGAACCGTTGCGCTTGCTACGGTCTTCATGGTGTTTCCTCAGGTGTTGACTTCTCCGATCGCTGGGGTCCTCAACGACCGTATGAGCCGCCGCCGCGTGATGATTTTTGCTGATATTGCGCGCTTCTTCATCATCGGCGGGATGTTGTTTGCGCAATCGGCAGACCGCATCTGGATGCTTTATGTACTGATGTTTCTCGAGACGGTGATGTGGGCCCTGTTTGAGCATGGACGCTCGAGCTTGATGCCGAACCTTTGCCGGGATGAAAAGGAAATCCTGACTGCTAACGCGCTTGGCGCGACGACCTGGGCGGTGAACTTTTTTCTCGGCGCCGCGCTGGGCGGTTTTGTTGCCGCAAGCCTGGGACGCAATGCGGTTTTCATCATGGATGCGCTTACGTTTCTGGTGTCGGCCTGGTTGCTGACGCGCATCGTCACGACGGAAGCCCATGCCGAAGGCCAAGCCCCATTGCGATTTCGAGATCTCTTTGACTTCTCGCCAATTCTGGAAGGCTGGCGCTACATTCAGAGCCATGCGAATCTGAAGCCAATCCTGCTGATCAAGGCGGGTGTTGGATTGATCGGCGCCAACTGGGTACTGCTGCCAGTACTGGGCGAAGGCGTATTCAAACTGGATGGCTGGGGCTTGTCTCCTTCACAGGCGGGCATGCTCGGCATGAGCACTCTGATGGGAGCACGCGGCGTTGGCAGCTTTATCGGCCCGATGCTTGGGTCTCCGCTGGTGTCGATGCAACTCAGCCGATTGCATTGGAGCATCTGCCTTGGCTTTGCCATTGCCTGCGCCGGCTATATGGGCCTTGGCCTGGCGCCGAGCCTTGGCCTCGCTGCGATCGCCGTCGTGATTGGCCATGCTGGAACTTCGATGAACTATGTGTTTTCGAGCACGCTTGTGCAAACGCTTTCTGAGGACAAGTTTCGGGGCCGGGTGACCAGCCTTGAGTTCGCGCTGATGATGACCTCGATTTCGCTATCCAGTTTTTTTGCTGGCGAGGCGATCGACTCGGGAATCCCGGCGCAACGTGTCGCAACTTACGTCGCTGCCCTCACCGCTCTGCCGGTCTTATTGTGGCTGTGGGCTACGCGACAATGGTCGAAATCTTCTTGAAGCCCTCTTCGATGGTTGGAAGTTGAAGCCGTTTGGCCATGGAGCGAATGACATCTTCGGGCACGACTCGATCCCGTTTGCGATTTCTTTCGAGGGCCACTTCGATGGGCAGATCGAAAAGGACTGCATCCACGCTGGCACCAAATTTGTGCGCGATTTGGAGCCAAGCTTTGCGATCTTTGCGACGGATGTTTGTGGCATCGATAATGGTGGGCGTCGCGCCCAGTTCGAGCCGGGTGCGGAGCAAGTAGCGCATCGTGGCAAAGACCTTCGCGTGGATGTCCTGGTTCTTGACATCGCCGCTGAGCACTCCGCGCAGTTCGTCGGAACTGATTACGGTGGCGTTCTGTTTCGCCGCCCATGTCGATTTGCCTGAGCCTGGGATACCGATCAGCACAATCACCTTCGCCTGTGTCACTCTTTGAAGTTAGAACAAGTGTGACTCGTCTCTGGCTTCTTGTCTTTCTCATCCCCGTCGCCTGGCAGCTTTGGCTCGCGCCGATCACGGGTCTGGCCGACAATGGAGACTTTGCCAAAGTGATCGGGCGATTCGCTTTGAGCCCCGTCGATCCAGGGCCGCAGCCGACATTCCATTTCTTTCACCGGTATTGGCAAAGCAACCGGGCGGCTGCGTGGCAGAGCCCTTATTGGGGCATCGAAGTCTGGCTGGCGAAGCTTGCGGTGACAGTGGCCGGCACGCAGCCATTCGACATCATCTGGCTGGGTCTTTTGCACACAGCGATCTTTATGGGGTCTGCGTGGCTAATGATCCGCAAGCAACTTGCGCCAAATCTTTTCGCGGTAATTGCCTTTACAGACGCGGCCTATGTGACCTACTTTCACAGCTTTTACTTCGATACCGCGAGCATCCTGTTTTTGTTGCTGCTGTTTGCTTCGTGGCTGGCAAAGCAGCCCATCCCGCTTGCCATTGCCGGTACCTGCTTCGCGCTTGCGAAAGCGCCTCACGCTCCACTGGCGGTGCTGCTTGGCCTGATTCTATTGGCTGAAAAGAATCGCAGGTTTCTCCCTGCGGCCCTGGCTTTGCTGGCTGGTGGCGGCTACATGCTGAGCCAAACGAAAGATGAATACAAGGCAACGGCGTATTACAACCTCGCCTTTTTCAAACTCGCCCAGAAGGACCCGCAGGCCCTCGATGCCCTCAAGATTCGTGCCGAAGATCGGCACCTCGTGGGCACGCATGCCTTCATGCCAGACAGTCCCGCCCAAAACACGGAGTGGCTAAAAAGTTTTTATCCCGCGGGCGGCTATGGCAATGCCTTGCGCTACTACCTGACTCACCCGAGCGTGACAGCGGAAGTGCTCTGGGCCGACTTGAGCACGGAGGCTACGCAGATCCGGGCCGTGAATCTCGGCAATTACGAACGCTCGACCGGGAAGCGCTATTGCACTTTGTCCACAAGCTTTGGCTGGTACAGCCAGCTTAAGTCGTGGCTGTTTTTGCGTGCTCCGTGGCACATCTTCATCGTGATTGGCGTTGCGGCATGGAGGGTTGGAAATCGTCCGATCTTGTGGGCAGTGCTCGCTGCAATGGGTTATGAGTATGGGATTGCCTCACTGGCCGATGCCTGCGAGACCTACCGGCACTTGCTGCTGTTTCACCTGGCGACGGACCTGCTGATTTGGCTTGTGATTGAAACCCAATCGAAACCAGCCTCCTCGCTATGATGGGGAGTTGGAACCAACAGTTGTTCATGGGGGCAAAAAACTTGGGTTGAAGGGAATCGTATTCCTCGTCCTTACCAATCTGGCTTCATTGGGAGTCCTGCTCTGGGTGCTTCATGATGTCGAGCTCGCCGAGGTCTGGAAAGAGATCAAAGGCATGCATTGGGGTTGGGTGGGGTTGGCGGCCTTCAGCGACATCATGGTTTATGTTCTGCAAGGCTGGCGGTGGAGCATCCTGCTGAGGCCGATTTCCGATATCCCTATGATTCGTAGCGTAAGGGCAATCTATGTCGGGCTATATGCGAACGAGGTGCTGCCGTTCCGCAGCGGCGAAATTATCCGTTGCTATCTGCAATCCCGTTGGGGACACCTGCCGTTTAGCGTTGTGCTGTCGAGCATTGCGATTGAGCGTATCTTTGATGGCATCTGGCTAGTGCTCTATTTGGCGCTTGTGGTTCAATTCGTTGATCTGCCGCGGTCGATTCGAGATGGTGGCTTTGCGCTGATTCTCCTGGTCGGACTGCTTGCGGGAGCGCTGGGCTTTATCATTGCGTTTCAGAAGCGAGCCAAGGAGCTGGCGGCTCATTGGAAGTGGGGCGACAAAGCCCGGATTTTCATCGAAGACTTGCAGGCGATGGGTGGCTCGCGCAGCTTTTATCAATCGTGGCTGGCGAGCTTGCCGCATCTGTTGTCGATGACGATCCCGATCTACTGCGTGCTGCGGGCTTATGGGTTTTCTGACTTTACGCTCTGGGATGCCGCCGTGATCAATGTGATTGTGCGGCTGGGCACGGTTGTACCGGGGGCACCGGGAAATCTGGGTGTGTATCAAGGCCTGATCGTATTGAGCCTGGTCTTCTTTGGCATCGATGAGAACGTGGCGAAGCGCTTTAGCCTGATCGTGTGGTGCATCGTCACGTTGCCACTTTTGTTTGCGGGGCTGATCGCGCTTTCGGTTACTGGATTCAAGCTGCGAGAGTTGCAAGCAAGCGCGAGCACAGCAGACGAAAAAGGCCACGTATAAAATAGAGGGCGATGCGACTTTTTGTTGTTCTTCTATTGGCGGCTTTGTGCCTGCCGGCCCAGCTGCGTGTAATTGCGATTGGCGCTCACCCGGATGATTGTGACCTTGGGGCCGGAGGCCTGGCGGCCAAGCTGACGGCGATGGGGCACAAGGTGAAATTTGTATCTGTTACCAATGGTGACGCGGGACATCAGTCGATGGGTGGAGGCGCACTGGCCAAGCGACGCAGGGCCGAAGCGCAAGAATCGGGCCGCAGGCTGGGGATCGAATACGAGGTGATGGATAACCACGACGGCGAATTGTTGCCGACGCTCGAGATTCGGCTGGACCTCATTCGCCGCATCCGCCAGTTTGGAGCTGATGTCGTGATCTCACCGCGATCGAACGACTACCATCCGGATCACCGGAATACGAGCATTCTGGTGCAGGACACCGCCTATATGTTGATGGTGCCGAATGTTGCGCCGGACACTCCGCCACTGAAGAAGAACCCTGTGTTTTTGCATTTTCAGGACCGGTTCAAGCTGCCGTCGCCATTTCGGCCTGACATGGCGATCGACATCACGGATGTCTACAGCAAGAAGATCGACGCGATGGATGCGCATGTGAGCCAGTTCTATGAATGGCTGCCATGGATTGAGGGCTATCTGGACGAAGTGCCGGCCGGCAAGGAAGAGCGCAAGAAGTGGTTGGGCGGCAAGCGGGGCGCACGTCCGATTACGCCGGCAGTGCGAGCCGCGCTGGAGAAGTGGTATGGCAAGGAACGCGCCGCCAAGGTGCAACAGGCAGAGGCCTTTGAAGTGAGTGAGTATGGTGGCCAGCCAGACGAAGCCACGTTGCGCAAGTTGTTCCCCATGGTGGGCAACTAGTGGATCGCGCGGCAATCCCTTCTGTCGATCTGCTGCTGCGCAAAATCAGTCCTCTGTATCCTGGCGTTGCGCGGGACCGGCTGTTGTCGATTGCCCGTGATGTGTTGCAGCATGTTCGCGAGCTGGAGTTGCCGTTTGAAGAGATTGAGAGTGAGATCGCGCGGCGCGTTGCGAGGCTGACGCAGCCGACGTTGCGGCGCGTGATCAATGCGACAGGTGTGGTGCTGCATACGAATCTGGGGCGTGCACCGCTGCGGGCGTTTGAACCTGTTGCGGGTTATTCGAACCTCGAATACGATCTGGCCACAGGCAAGCGCGGCAAGCGTGATGAACACTTCGCTCCCTTGTTGGCCGAGTTGCTTGGGGTGGCCGCGATCGCGGTGAATAACAATGCGGCTGCGACTTATCTGGTGTTGCGAGCGCTGGCTGAGGGTGGCGAGGTTGTGGTTTCGCGCAGTGAACTGGTTGAGATCGGTGATGGCTTTCGTATCCCCGACATCATGGAGCAGAGCGGCGCGAAATTGAAAGAGGTGGGGGCAACCAACAAGACGAATCTTGATGATTACTCGCGAGCGATTGGGCCCAATACGCGGATGTTGATGCGGGTGCATCCGAGTAATTTTCATCAGACTGGGTTTGTGGGCAAGCCGACATTGAAGCAGTTGGCCGGGCTTGCCAAGGAATCGAACCTTCCTCTGTATGAAGATCTTGGCAGCGGCTGCCTGATGGATTTGCGGCCTTATGGCGTGGATGAACCGCTGGTGGCCGACAGTCGTGCGGCAGGCGTGAATCTGGTTTCGTTCTCGTGCGACAAGTTGTTGGGAGGGCCGCAGGCGGGCATTATCGCGGGGGACGGCGAGTTGATTGCAAAGATCCGGCGACACCCGATGTATCGGGCCTTGCGGCTGGATAAGTTGGCAGTGCAGGCTCTTTCGGATTCGCTGCGGTCGCTCACGGCTGGAGACTTCGCGAGCCTGCCCGGGCTCAGGATGTTGATGCTGCCGATTGATGCGATCCGCGAGCGCGCGGAGGCTCTGGCCGGGGCGATCGAAGGAGCCAAGGTGGTGGCGGGGCAGAGCGTGCTGGGTGGAGGGTCGACGCCAGATCAGAGCATCCCGACATGGCTGGTAGCGTTGCCGCACGCGGCGAGGGGCCTTGAAAAACACCTTCGCGCCAGCAACCCTCCGGTTGTGGCGCGAATTGAAAAGGATCAGTTACTGATTGATCTGAGAACGGTGTTTGCCGAGGACGATGCGGTGATCGTCTCGTCGGTGAATGCTTACGCGCGCTCCATGTAGGTGCCTTCGGCAGTATTGACGCGGATCTTCTCGCCCTGCTCGATGAACTGAGGAACGGTGACGACGAGGCCGGTTTCGAGGGTGGCGGCTTTGCCGACGTTCGAGACGCTGCCAGTGCGCAGGCCGGGTTCGGTTTCGATGATCTTCAGATCGACGGTGGGCGGCGGTTCGACGCTGATAGGGCGGCCTTCATAAAAGGTGACCGAGACTGGGAGGTTGTCGATCATGTAGTTGGCGGCATCGCCGATGAACTCTGCCGACAATTGCACCTGTTCGTAGCTCTCGGTGTTCATGAAGTAGAAGAACTCGCTGTCCTTGTACATGAACTCCATCTTCTGCTCGTCCATGATGGCCTTTTCGACCTTGTCTTCAGAGGCGAACCGGTGCTCGTTCATGGAGCCGCTGCGCAGGTTGCGCATCTTGACCTGCACGAAGCCACGCAGGTTGCCCGGAGTGCGGTGCGTCATCGTGAAAACGGAATAAAGGTCGTTGTTGAACTTGATGACCATACCCGGGCGAATTTGTGTTGCTGCAATCATATGTATCCGACCATTTATTTTAGCATTCCGGAGCCTGTTTTCATTGCTTGGCGAGGCACCGGGATTGTCGTACCATGAATCAAAATGATCCCTGAGTTCATAGCCGAAGGCCTAACATTCGACGACGTGCTCCTCGTTCCCTCGCGCAGTGCCGTGTTGCCCGCGCAAGTCGAAACCAAAACCCGGTTTACGCGCGGTATTGGCATCAATATTCCATTGGTCAGCTCCGCCATGGACACAGTGACTGAAAGTCATCTGGCGATTGCGCTGGCGCAGCAAGGCGGGATGGGTGTGATTCACAAAAATCTCTCCATCGACAGCCAGGCCGAGGAAGTGGATAAGGTGAAGCGCTCGGAGAGTGGCATGATTGTCGATCCGGTGACGATCGACCCAGATCAGCGAATTCAGGATGCGCTGGATCTGATGCGCCGCTATCGCATTAGCGGTGTGCCGGTGACGAAGAACGGGAAGCTGGTTGGCATTCTTACCAATCGCGACCTGCGGTTTGAGAGTCGCTATGATCTGCCGATTAAGGACCTGATGACGAAGGACAATCTCATCACGGTGCCGGTTGGAACGACGCTCGAAGACGCGGAATTGATTCTGCACCAGCACCGTGTCGAGAAGCTGCTGGTGGTGGACGATGAGTACACGCTAAAGGGGCTGATTACGGTGAAGGACATCCAGAAGAAGATCAAGTACCCGAATGCGGCGAAGGATGACCATGGGCGTCTTCGTGTGGCTGCGGCGGTTGGGGCGGGCAAGGATTTTCTCGACCGGGCGCGGGCGCTTGTCGAAGTGAAGGTGGACATTCTGGTGATCGACAGCGCGCATGGACATTCCGAGGGAGTGATGAATGCGCTCAAGACGATCAAGGAAAAGATCGCGAACGTACAGGTGATCGTGGGGAATGTGGCGAGCTATGAAGGGGCCAAGGACCTGATTGAGCTTGGGGCCGACGGGATTAAGGTTGGCATTGGGCCAGGGTCGATTTGTACAACGCGTATTGTGAGCGGAGCGGGTGTGCCGCAAATTACGGCGATCGCCGAATGTGCGAAGGCGACCCATCCGGCTGGCGTGCCGCTGATCAGCGATGGTGGCATTAAGTTCTCGGGTGATGTGACGAAGGCGATTGCGGCTGGGGCGGATTGTGTGATGATCGGCAGCCTGTTTGCCGGCACCGATGAGAGCCCGGGAGAGACCATTCTGTATCAGGGCCGCACGTTTAAGAGCTATCGCGGTATGGGTTCACAGGGTGCGATGGCGCAGGGTTCGAGCGACCGGTATGGGCAGGAAGGCGCGAGCAAGTTGGTGCCTGAAGGAATTGAAGGGCGCGTGCCGAGCAAGGGTCCGCTGAGTGAGCTGGTGTTTCAGCTGGTTGGCGGCTTGAGGGCTGGCATGGGTTATTGCGGCGCGGGTACGATCAAGGACTTGCAGCACAAGGCAAAGTTCTTGCGGGTGAGCCCGGCGGGCTTGCGCGAAAGCCATGTGCATGACGTGATCATCACTAAGGAAGCGTCGAACTATCGGCTTGAGTAGGCGCTACTTCTTCTTAGATTCAAGCGAAGCCTTGGCTGCGCGAATCGTCATTCCTGCTCCTTTGCGGAGCTTACCTGTGGTCGAGAACGGCATGGGGTTTTGCAGAGCAGGGCGAAGCTCTTGCGTGTACGACGTTATTTTCACCAAGGAAGCTCCGAGCTATCGACTAGCGTAGGCGCTACTTCTTCTTAGATTCAAGCGAAGCCTTGGCTGCGCGAATCGTCATTCAGGCTCCTTTGCGGGACTTACCTGCGATCGATAGAGGCATGGGTTATTGCAGCGTATGACGAAGCTGTGGCGTGCAGGACGTGATTATCCTCAAGGATGCGCCGAAATACCGGCTCGAGTAAGCGCTACTTCTTTACAGCTTCAAACTCACCCTTCGCTACGCGAATTGTCATCGAGGCTCCCTTGCGGAGGTCTCTGGGGCTGCGCACGAGCTTACCGTCTTCTGTGCGGACTAGTGCGAAGCCGCGATCGAGGATGCGGGTGGGGTTCAGTTGGCGGAGTTGGCCGTCCAGGGATTCGAGGCGCAAGGAGTGCTGCGAGAGGATGGCGGTCATGCGGTTTCGCATTGCAACCTGAGCGGCGAGGATGCGATTGCGGCGGTCCATGAAGATCATCTTGCGGTCGAGGGCGAAGAGCTCGAGCGTGTGTTTTTGCCAGGCCATCTTGAGGGACCAGAAGCGGAGTTTGACGCCGGCAACGATGCGGGAGTCGGCTTCGTCGATGCGCTGTGAGGCTTGATTCAGGCGGCGCTCAAGCAGGGCCTGAGCTTTGTCGATGCCCTGGCGGAAGATGCGTTCGCGGCATTGGGTGAGCAGGAACTGCATGCTGCGTTGCATGCCACGGTCAAGAATCGCGAGGCGTTCAAGCAGGGCTTCAACGTCGGGGGCGATCATCTCGGCGGCGGCGGAGGGAGTTGGGGCTCTGAGGTCGGCGACGAAGTCGGCGATGGTGAAGTCGGTTTCGTGGCCGACGGCGGAGACCACGGGGACGGAGGAGGCGACGATGGCGCGGGCGACCGCCTCTTCGTTGAAGCTCCAGAGATCTTCGAGCGACCCTCCGCCACGGGCGATAACGACGAGATCAGGCCAGCCGGAGGCGCTGAAGTACTCCAGGCCTTCGCAGAGTTGCTGGGCGCTGCCGGCGCCTTGGACGAGGCTCGGATAGATTTGAATTTCAAGGCCACGGCTGCGTCGTTGGAACACGTTGAGCATGTCCTGGATGACGGCGCCTGTGGGGGAAGTGACGATGCCGATGCGGCGCGGGAAACGTGGGAGTTCCCGTTTGCGAGAGGCTTCAAAGAGCCCTTCGGCGGCGAGCTTTTTCTTGAGAGCTTCGAAGGCCTGCTGGAGAGCTCCGATGCCGACCGGGGCAGCCGATTCGACGATGAACTGGTAGGCGCCGCGAGGTTCGTAGAGGTCGATCGAGCCGCGGGCTTCGACCATCATGCCGTCGCGGAGGGGGGCGCGAAGGAGGCGCGAATTCTGCCGGTACATCGCGCAGGGGAGAACGGTGTCTTCTTCTTTGAGATTGAAGTAGAGGTGGCCGCTGGCGGCTTGCTTGAGGCCGGAGACTTCGCCAGTGACGTAGAGATTTGAAAAGCCATCGCGCAACGTGCGCTTGAGCTTTGAGGTGATCTGCTTGACGCTGAGCTTTTCAGGCTGCCACGGCTGCCACTCCAACCCGATTTGTTCCACTAGTTCGATCTTACTGGACGCTATGATCGAAGAAGCAGCATGAGCTCATCCAAGCGGCAAGTTCCGCTCCTTGACCTGGTCGCCCAGCACGCGACAATCCGCGAAGAAGTACTGGCGGAGTTGATTCCGCTGATTGACTCGCAACGATTTATCATGGGGCCGGCAGTGGGGGAGATGGAGTGCAAGATTGCCGGGTACACGCAATCGAAGTATGCGATCGGGTGCGCTTCGGGTAGCGACGCACTTTTGCTGGCTTGGATGGCGCTGGAGCTTGGGCCGGGTGACAAGGTGATCACAACGCCCTATTCGTTCTTTGCCACAGCAGGGTCGCTGGCGCGAATTGGTGTTGAACCGGTGTTTGTGGATGTCGAGCCCGATACGTTTAACCTCGACCCGAATCAGGTGGAGGATGCGTTCCGGAAGCATAAGAATGTTTGGGCGGTGCAGCCGGTGCATCTGTATGGCGGGGCGGCCAATATGGGGCCGTTGCTTGAGGTTGCGCAGCGCAATGGCGCTGTTGTGGTGGAAGATGCGGCGCAGGCAATTGGGGCTGAGTATGAAGGGCGGCGCGTGGGTGCGATTGGGGCGATCGGGTGTTTCAGCTTTTACCCAGGGAAGAATCTCGGTGCGTATGGCGATGCGGGCGTAGTGACGACGAATGATCCGGAGCTGGCGGATCTGCTGGCCAAGTTGCGGATCCATGGTGGGCACAACAAGTATTTCCACGATCTGGTTGGCATCAATTCACGGATCGATACGTTGCAGGCGGCAGTGCTGAAGATCAAGATGAGGCACCTGGACAAGTGGACCGAGTTGCGTCAGGCGAATGCGGCTCGCTATTTGAAGCTGCTTGAAGGAGTGCCGGTATTACTGCCTTCGGTTGCGCCTTATCAGACGCGGCATGTGTTTAACCAGTTCACGATCCGGTGTGCGCGGAGGGACGAACTGAAGGTTTATCTGGCGGAGCATGGGATCGGAACGGAGATCTACTATCCGCTGCCGCTGCACTTGCAGAATTGCTTCAGCGAGCTTGGGTATCAGAAGGGTGATCTGCCGGTGAGTGAGCAGATTGCGACCGAGGCGTTGAGCCTGCCGGTGCACCCGGAGTTGAGTGAAGACGATCAGGTGTACGTGGCGGAGACGATTCGAGCGTTCTACGCGAAGTAGGCTCTGACCGCTTTTTCAATGCGGGGGCAGGCTTGGCCGTCGCCGTAGGGGTTGTGGATGAGGGCACGGCGCTGGTATTCCACGGGGTCGTCGAGAAGGGTGGTAGCTTCGGCGACGATTTTGGCTTCGTTTGTTCCCACTAGTCGCACGGTGCCGGCCTCGACGGCTTCAGGGCGCTCGGTGACTTCGCGGCTGACCAGGATGGGTTTGCCGAGGGAGGGGCCTTCTTCCTGGACGCCACCTGAGTCCGTAATGATCAGATAGCTGCGGCGCATGAGGTCGATGAAGGGCTGGTAGTCCTGCGGGTGGATGAGGTGAATGTTGGGAAGTTCGCCGAGGGCTTTCTCGACAGGGCCGCGGACGTTGGGATTGGGGTGGACTGGGTAGACAATTTGCACGTCACCGCGAGCTGCGAGAGTTTTGAGGGCCGAACAGAAACGCTCCTGGCCGTCGCCGAAGTTCTCGCGGCGGTGGCCGGTAACGAGGATGGTTCGGAGGGCAGGGTTGAGGAAGGGCCAGTCGAAGTGGGGTAGGTTTCGAGCAGTGTGGAGCAGGGCGTCGATGCCGGTGTTGCCGGTGACGGTGATGGAAGATGGGGCAACGCCTTCGCGTTCGAGATTCGCCGCGGCCCAGGAGGTTGCGGCGAGATGCAGGGTTGTTATGCGGCCAACCATTTGGCGGTTGGCTTCTTCCGGGAAAGGGCGGGAGAGATCCCAAGTGCGGAGGCCGGCTTCAACGTGGGCCACAGGCACGCCTGCGTATAGGCCCGCCAGAGCGCCGCAGAGGGTCGTGGTTGTGTCGCCCTGGACGAAGACGAGGTCTGGGCGCACGTCGCGCATCACGGCCTCAAGGGCGCTGAGAATGCGCGATGTGGACTGGAACAGGGTTTGTCCGGGAAGCATCAGGTCGAGATCGGTGTCGGGCTTGAGGCCGAAGACTTGAAGGGCTTGATGGACGATTTCGCGGTGTTGCCCGGTGAGGCAGACATGGACGTTGAATTCGTCAGGGAATTTGCGAAAGTGCATCGCGAGCGGTGCGAGCTTAATGGCCTCAGGGCGAGTGCCGAGGACGATCAGAAGAGTTTTCATGGTTAGTGGCATCCGAGGCAAGTGAAGCGTTTGCCGTGGCAGGAAGCACAGGTGGTCTTGTCGAGATTGAGCTTGCCGGTAGTGTGACGATCGAGAAAGTCGGGGGCGTGATTGGCGGGCTTGAGGTTAAAGCCGGGGGCGTGGCATTTCTCGCAACTGAAGGGGGCTTCGACTTTGTTGTGGCAGACAAGGCAATCTTCCATGTGGGGGAAGTTGGCTTTGGTGAGCGCGCCTGTGGATTCGCGGAGACCGCGATGGCAGGCCTGGCAAGGGTTGTCGGTAATGAGGTCGGCACGAAGCTTGAGCAGATCGATGCGGTTGGGAGAGCCGAGGTAGGCTTTGCGGTCGATGGCGTCGGCAATCAAGGGCGCGATGTTGCCGAAGCTGAGGTGGCGTTGGTGGTTGAAATCCTGGAGGATTTTTCCGCGGCGCTTGTCACTGAGTGATTTCGAATCTTTCTGCTGCGCATGGCAGGTGAGGCACTGGAGATTTTTCTCAAGTGCCTCTTTGTGGGAGAAGGTCTGCGCGCCAAGCAAGGCGGGCAAGAAACAGAGAACTAGCTTTTGTAGGTGATGTGCCAAATCTTGTTCCCTACGTCGTCAGAAACGAGGATACTGCCGTCGGGTAGCTGGAGGAAGCCGACGGGGCGTCCCCAGACATCGGTCTTTTCGGGGTCCATCATCCAGCCCTGGAGGAATTCCTTGGCGGGGCCGGAGGGCTTGCCATCCTTGAAGGGGATGAAGACGACGTTGTAGCCGACACGCTTCGATCGGTTCCAGGAGCCGTGTTGGGCGAGGAATGCTCCGCCTTGATATTCCTTGGGAAAGAGCTTGCCGGTGTAGAAGAGGAAGTCGAGAACCGCGACGTGAGCGCCGAGAGGGACGTCGGGGACGATGGTCTTGGCAACGAGGTCGGGCTTTTCGCCCTTGCGGCGAGGATCTTCATTGGGGCCGATGTAGGCGTAGGGCCAACCGTAAAAGCCACCGGGCTTGATGCTGGTGAAGTAGTCGGGGACGAGATCGTCACCGAGGCCATCGCGCTCTTGCACCGCAGCCCAAAGCTGATCGCTGTTGGGCATGAAGTGCAGACCGATGGGGTTGCGGGTGCCGGAGGCGTAGACCTCTTTGGATTTGCCGTCGGGCGTGATCTTGATGATCGCGGCGCGCATTTCGGGTTCGCCTGCATCGACGTTGGAGCGGGAACCGATGCCTACGAAGATGTGCTCGCCTTTGCGGTCGGCGGTGAGGCTGCGCGTCCAGTGGCCAGCGCTGAAATCTTTCATATTGAGGATCTCTTCGCCGGGGCCTGCGGTCATCGTTTTGGGGTTGTACTTGTAGCGCTTGAGAGAAGTGGTTTCGCCGACGTAGAGGTAATCCTTGAGCAGCAGGAGGCCGTAGGGGCGGTCGAGGTTCTTGAGGATCTCAGACTTGTTGTCACCATTGAGCACGAAGACGGAGCCGTTGACCATCGAGTCGGAGAGGAGGATTTCTTTAGAAGGCCCGAGGATCATGTGCCGCGGGCGCTGGAAGCCACTGGCGAATTCCTTAATGGTGAAGCCCGGGGGGAGATTGAGTTTGGCACCTTCGGGTCGCTCCACGGGACGCGGACGATTGGTCGCCGAAGGAGTATGAAAGGGAGGCGGAAGCTTTACGGGGCCTTGCCAGGCAATCAGGCTGGCAGAAGCGATCAAGACTGCAAGAGAAATCTTGGACATATGCTTTGCCTTCAATTCTAGCCGTCGGTCGGTTACATTTGGTTATGGGTCCAACTGTGACCAAGATGCGGGAACGTACGAACGTTGCCGACAAGTTCGTCATCGAAGCCTGGCAAAACTGCGTGCCCGCGGGGCAACGAGACAAGAGTGCAGTGCTTGCGGTTGGGGGTTACGGCCGTCAAGAATTGTTTCCTCATTCGGATATTGATCTGTTGATTCTGGAAGAGCCGAATACATTTTCTGCGGGTGAATTGAGCGAATTCCTGCGAACGCTGTGGGACGCGGGGTACCGGGCGAGCCAGAGCGTGCATACGGTGGCGGATTGCAAACGGATCAGCCCAGGCAATGTGGAGTTTAGCATCAGCTTGCTCGATCGTCGCTATTTGACGGGGAGTGCAGCACTTTCGAAGGCCTGCGACGATGCGTGCCGGAAACCACCTTCCGATTTGGCCTTGGAGTTGGCCCGCATGACCGAACGCCGGCATGAGCGATTTCACAACACGATCCAACATCTGGAACCTGACATCAAGGAAACCTGCGGGGGCTTGCGGGATTTGAACGTGGTGCGATGGTTCGCCAAGCTGGCCAGTGAGCAGCCGCCGGATCTGACGAATGAAAGCGAAGTGTTGTTTGCTATCCGCTGGGCGCTGCATGAGCATGCCGGGCGAGACCAGAATTCGCTGCGTTTCGCCGAGCAGGATGCATTGTCGACCCAGCCTGAAGCATGGATGCGAAATTACTTCAGGCAGGCAAGAAGAATTTTTGCAGCCTGCCGGGCGATGAAGGACCGGCTACTGGATCGAAGGCCGGGATTGGTAGGGAGCTTTTTCGAGTCGCGATCCAAGTTGTCGAACGAGGAGTTCACCGTATCGCGGGAGCAGATTCTGTTGAGGCACCCTGCAGCGTTTCAGGTCGACCCAGACGCCAAGCGACGGCTGTTTGCATTTCAGGCTCGGCATGGTTTGAAACTGGCGCGGGATATGCAACGGCGGATTGAGCCCGGGGCGCAATGGAGCTGGACGCAGTGGAAGACGATTCTCGAATTGCCGCATGCGGCAACGGCGCTGCGGGCGATGGCGGAATCAGGATTTCTGAGCAGCCAATTGCCGGAGTGGGAACATGCAGACTGCTTGGTGGTGAGGGATTTCTATCACCGCTATACGGTGGATGAGCATACGCTGATTGCCCTTGAAAATCTTGAGGCGCTAAGTTTCGAGCAGGTTCAATTTGGAGCGCTGTGGTCGAATTGCGAAACGAAGCCTTTGTTGCGGTTCTCGCTTTTGTTGCACGACATCGCCAAGGGGATGGGAGGCGACCATGACGCGCGGGCTGTGCAGATGGCGGCGGAAATTGGAGAGCGAATTTCAATTCCCGATGGCGAGCTGCAGATCATTCAGCGGCTGATCGGGGAGCACTTTTTCTTGTCGACGCTAATCACGACACGGGATCTGGATGACCCGGATGTGACAGAGCAGGCAGCGCACCGGATGGAGACCAAGGAATACCTGGGCATGCTGACGTTGATGACCATCGCAGATTCGAGCGCCGTGTTTCCCGGGGCGATGACAACCTGGAGGCGGTCGCAGCTTTGGCATGCGCACACTGCTATCGAAAGGGCGTTGACCAAAGAGCTCGAAGACGATCGGATCAAGGATACGCATTCGGGAGAGCTCGCGGACTTTGTGAAAGGATTCCCGACGCGGTATTGGTTCCGGACGAACGATCAGGACCGGTTTCGTCATTTGAATCTTTGCGCTGCGGCGAGCCAAATTGGTGTGGCGTTGGATTTGGTGGCGCGGCAGGAAGACTGGCAACTGACGGTGGTGACGAAAGACCGGCCGCGCTTGCTGGCCGATCTGGCGGGCACGCTGGCCAGCGCCGGGATGAATATCTTGAAGGCGGAGGCGTTTGGAAACACGCGAGGAGAGGTGCTCGACCTGTTTGTGTTTTCGGATCCATTGCGAAGTCTTGAATTGAATCCGCCGCTCGTTGAAGAACTGAAGGAATCGATCCGTCGAGTGGTGCTGGGCAAGGAGAGCGCGGAGAGATTGATGAAGCAGAGGCCGAAGACAACAATTCGGTACCGCATGCAGATCGACACCGTGTTGCGATTCGACAATGAGACGTCGAAGGTGGCGACGCTACTTGAGTTGCAGGCGCAGGATCGCCCCGGGTTGCTGTATGACCTTGCGCGGACGATTTCAAGGCAGGAATGCGAGATCGATACGGTGCTGCTGCATACAGAGGGGCAGAGGGCAGTCGATGTGTTCTACCTGCGCAGCGGCGGGCAGAAGCTGACTGCTGCGCAGGTGGATGTCTTGAATGCGAGCCTGCGGGAGGCTATTGGAGGCTAAAGGTTGAGCTGGCGCTGAAGCGTTTGGCACCGCTGTTGACGAGGCGGCCTTCGATTGAGTATTCGCCTGGACGGAGTGTGTCGATGGGGATCGACTCAAACCAGACTTCTTCCCCGCGGATGACACGCCGCTGTGTGGCTTGTGGGAAGAGGCGTGTCGAGCTCCAGGTGTAGATCACTTCTCCGCGAGAGTCGCGAATCTGGAAGTCGTAGATTTGGCCGGAGGCGAAGTCGAGGGTGAGATCTTGCGCAGTGCGGTTTTGGAGAACGATGCGGGCGGACAGCGTTTTTTCGTTAACCGTGGCGTTCAGCGAAAAGCTGATGCCAGGTTCCTGGATGTAAGTGAAGCCGCCGATTTGAGCATAGATGAGGTCGGCCGTCCGTTCGCCGAGGATGGAGGTCTCCGCGCGTTGGACGAGGCCGAGCCAGGGGACGAAGACTTCGCGAGTAAGGCCGGTGTCGGCGCAGATGCCGGGGCTGTAGCGGATGACACGTGCCGCCGATGAGATTCCGACCGGGCCGCGGTACTCCTGATCGTCTTTGTGCGCCGTGCCGATTTGGTTGCAAGTGCCGAAGGGGCTCGGGAACTCGCGACCGTCAAAGGATAAGAATGGGGCTTCTCGCTCGGTGCGTTCGTCCCAACGCGTGAGTGCGCTGCTGACGTAAAGTCGTGAGGATGTGTAGCCATCGAGAGCGAAAAACAGTTTGCCCTGACGAAGGATGGGCTCGCCAACACGGATCGTGAGCGGGCTCATGCCGCCGGTGGTGCGGTAAACCCAGGTGCTACCGGGCACCAAAGGGAAGTAGTCTGGTACTTGAGCCACGAGGCTGCCAAGGGCGAATAGAAACAGGAAAACGCTTTGCTTCATAACGAAAATATGTCCGTCGATTTTTTAGTCGTGGGCGCGGGTGTGGCGGGGATGAGGGCGGCGATTACGCTGGCCGAGCAGGGAACTGTGCTCGTGGTTGCCAAAGACGCCATAGAAGAATCCTCCACAGAGTACGCGCAAGGCGGGATTGCGGTGGCACTCTCTGATGATGATAACTTTTCGCTGCATGTGCAAGATACTTTGATGGCTGGGGATGGGTTGTGTTCTGGCCCGGCGGTGGAGGCACTGGTGAAGGAGGGGCCAGCGCGGATCGACGAGTTGCTGCGATGGGGCACGAACTTCGACATGGAGAATGGGCACTTTGTGATGGGCCGCGAAGGGGCGCATAGCCGGAGCCGAGTGCTGCATGCGGGTGGTGATTCTACAGGACGCGAGATTGCGCGAGCACTGTATGAGAAATCTTCATCGCTGAAAAATTTGAGCTTTCAGAGTTTTGCGGCGGTGACGGATTTGTTGATGGAGGATGGGCGCGTGACGGGGGCGGTGGCGTATGACCAGAAGACGAAGTCGCGGGTGCATGTACATGCGCGGGCGGTGCTGCTGGCGACGGGTGGGGCGGGGCAGTTGTTTTTGAATACAACGAACCCGACGGTGGCCACGGGAGATGGGATCGGGATCGCATACCGCGTGGGGGCGGAAGTGTCGGATGCGGAGTTCATTCAGTTTCACCCAACGGCGTTGTTTATTCCGGGCCGACCGCGGTTTCTATTGAGCGAGGCGCTGCGTGGGGAAGGCGCGATCTTGCGGAATGTGAATGGCGATCGGTTTATGCATCGCTATCACGCGATGGAAGAGCTGGCACCAAGGGATGTGGTGTCGCGATCGATCATCGCTGAGATGGCCGCGACACAGGCGACGCATGTGTTGCTCGACTTGAGCCACAAAGATGCGGCTTGGATTCGGCAGAGATTCCCGACGATTTATGAGACGTGCTTCAAGTTTGGGATTGATTTGACCAAGCAAGCGGCACCAGTGCACCCGGCGGCACACTACATCATGGGTGGCGTGCGGACGAATTTGCTGGGGCAGACGAGTGTGCCGGGATTGTATGCGGCTGGCGAGGTGGCTTGCACGGGAGTGCATGGCGCGAACCGGCTGGCGAGCAACTCGTTGCTCGAAGGCGTTGTGTTTGGGGCCCGGGCTGGGGAGGCGATGCTGGGAGAGGCTGCGAAGCCGGCGACGGGAAGAACGTTTGGAGATGAGCAGTTTCCACTGCTCGAGCGGGAACGTTTGCAGCAACTGGCCTGGGAAGGTTGTGGCATTGCGCGGAACGCGGCAGGGATTGAGCGGGTGCTGAAGGCGATTGATCACGGCGGGCGACACAACATTGCATCACCGGGCCGGCGCGACTATGAGAGGCGCAATCTGGCGACGGTGCTGCGGCTGGTAGCGAAGGCTGCGCTGAAGCGCGAGGAATCGCGCGGAGGCCATTACCGAACGGAC
This sequence comes from Acidobacteriota bacterium, assembly GCA_016870995.1. Lineage (GTDB taxonomy): Bacteria > Acidobacteriota > Terriglobia > Bryobacterales > Bryobacteraceae > Bryobacter. The sequence goes on along the minus strand of VFZU01000007.1, from coordinate 14,298 downwards.
TTTCCGGCGAAGCTGGATGAGCCGCTGCATTCGAGCGTGCGGCGGGGCCAGGCGACGAAACTTATTTCGTGGCCAGTGTCCTAGCCAGCCAGCTTGTCACTTCGGTAAGTGCGACGGGGGAAATGGTCTCGGAGATATTGGCGGACTCCAGCGGCGCGCCGGTTTTGGCGGTCTGGAGCATGTGGTTCAAGCTGGGGAGCTTCCTGGTGAGGTAGTTTTTATTGCCACCAGCTTTGAGGGCTGCTTCGATGGCAGCAAGGTTGATGTCGGCGTTGACATTGAGGTCGAGCTCGCCGTTGAGGGCGAGGACGGGACACTGCACTTTTTTGAGGGCAACGGCGGGATCGAGAACTAAGAAGGTGGCGAGCCACGGTTCGGTTTTCGCCTGCTTTTGCATCGCGTCGAGTTGCATTTGGGCGAATTGTTCCGGGGCTCCCGCAGCTTTGGCCAGGTCGGGAAGTTGTTTGCGAAGGATTGCTTCACCCGTGACGCCGGGCCCAGCGAGGACAACGATGGCTGCAAGTTGACCGTCGCTTGCGGCAGCGATGGGGGCGATGACGCCGCCTTCACTGTGGCCCATGACGACGAGGCGTTTCGAATCGACTTCAGGACGGGAGCGGAGGAACTTAAGAGCAGCTTGTGCGTCGAGAGCGAAGTCGTTCGTGGTTGCGCCTTTGAATGTTCCGGTGGATTTGGCGGTGCCACGATCATCGTAGCGAAGGACGATGTAGCCGGCCTTCGTCAGAGTGTCGGCCCAGATCCAAAAAGGCTTGTGGGCGAAGAGTTCGCTGTCGCGATTTTGAGGGCCTGAGCCGGAGACGAGTACGATCGCGGGGGATTTGGCGGAAGACTTGGGAAGAGTGAGCGTGCCCGCGAGTGTGACAGTATCAGCGCCGCCGGGGAAGGTGACATCTTCGACTGTATATGGAGGCGTGCCTTGAGGTTCCTGTGGGCGGATCGGGCGAGGGAGCTCGGCCACGCGTTTGAAGACGAGATCGATCTCGATCCCCTGCTTGAACTTGCCCGAGATGGTTTGAGCGTCCTCGCTGAGAGTGCCTTCAAACGAGATTCTGGCAGGGGCAATGTCAAGCTTGAGATGCTTGCCTTCGACTGTGGCCGTGGCAGGAAGTTTGGCTCGGCCCTGGGAGAGAGATATGAATTCGGCAGACCAGCCGCCAGACGGATTCGGCTTCAGTGTCAGGCCGAGTTGAAGGACCGCATTGGGCGCCTGGAGGTCTCCGACAAAGGCCCCTTCGAAGGATTGGGCAAACGAAGCCAAGGAGGCGATCAGGACCAACAACATGCGATACATTAATGGCAGGTTAACGTATTTGTGCAAGTCGCAACACTTCTGATCCTTGGCCTTTATGCGCAGTCTCCCGACTATGAGCGAGATGTTCAGCCGATTTTGAAGCGCAATTGTTATGGCTGCCATGGGGCGGCCCAGCAGTTGGGTGAGTTGAGATTGGATGCCAAAGGGCCAGCGTCGAAGAGCATCAAGGCGGGGGATCCAACCGGTTCGGAGTTGTACCGGCGGATCGCGAATATCGGGGACCAAGCGCTGATGCCGATGGGTGGCAAGCAGTTGCCGGCCGATCAGATAGCGACGATCAAGCGGTGGATTGAAGATGGGGCGAAGTGGCCTGATGGGGCAGGTGCTGTTGTTGCCGAAGTAAAGAAACATTGGGCGTTTACGCCACCCCAAAAGAGTGCCTTACCGAAGGTTTCGAAAGCAGTTTGGGGGCGGAATTCGATCGATGCATTCATTCTGGCGCGGCTCGACAAAGAGCAGATGAAGCCGAGCCCAGAGGCAGACCGGACGACATTGCTGCGACGGCTTTCGCTCGATTTGACTGGCTTGCCGCCGACGATTGCCGAAGTGGATGCGTTCTTGCGAGACAAAACGCCGAACGCGTATGAAAAGCAGGTGGACCGCTTGCTGGCCTCGCCACACTATGGCGAACGCTGGGGACGGCATTGGCTGGATGCGGCCCGGTATGCGGATTCAGATGGGTACGAGAAGGACAAGATGCGGCAGGTCTGGTTTTATCGCGATTACGTCATCAACGCGCTAAACAAGGACGTGTCCTATGAGCAGTTCATCCGCGAGCAATTGGCTGGAGATCTGTTGCCGAACCCGACGCAGGATCAGATGGTGGCGACCGGGTTCTTACGGAACTCGATGATTAACGAAGAGGGCGGCGTTGATCCGGAACAGTTCCGGATGGAAGCGATCATCGACAGGATGGATGCGGTGGGCAAGTCGATGTTAGGACTGACGATTGCCTGCGCGCAATGCCACAACCACAAGTTCGATCCATTGAAGCAGGAAGAGTATTACCGGTTGTTCGCGTTCTTGAACAACACGCATGAGGCGAACATCCCGGTGTATACGCCCAAGGAACAGATGCAACGAGCTGGGATCTTCGAAAAGGTGAAGGAGATCGAAGCGGACTTGCAGCACCGGACGCCGGACTGGAGCGCGCGGATGCGCGAGTGGGAAGCGAAGGCCGGTTATGCGACGAAGTGGGAGACAGTGAGGCCGGAGGTGGACGATATTTCTACCGGCGGACAGAAGTATGTGATGCAGAAGGATGCGTCGATGGTCGGTGCCGGCTATGCTCCAACGAAGCATCGGGCAAAGCTGACGTTTACGCCTGCGGTGAAGACGATTACTGCGTTTCGACTTGATCTGCTCAATGATCCAAACCTGCCGCTGGGCGGGCCGGGGCGTTCGATTTACGGCACGGGGGCGTTGACAGAGTTTGAAGTTGAGGTGGGGACGAAGAAGCTCAAGATCAAGGCGGCATCGGCGGACTTGAACTTGCCCGAGAAAGAGCTCGCCAAGATCTACGACGATAAGTCGAACAAGCGGCGGGTGACGGGGCCGATCGCTTATGCGATCGACGGTAAGGATGAGACGGCGTGGGGACATGACGCGGGGCCTGTGCTGCGGAATCTGCCGCGCAAGGCTGTGTTCAACCTCGAGACGCCGATTGACAACTCGGATGGAAAAACGCAGATCACTGTGTACCTGAGCCAGCGGCATGGAGGCTGGAACAGCGACGACAACATGAATCAGAATCTGGGACGGGTGCGATTGTCTGTGACGGATGATGCCAACGCAACCGTGGACCCGATGCCGATGCGTGTGCGAGAGATTTTGTCGATCGCTGCCGAGAAACGGACGCCGCAGCAGACACAGGCCGTATTTGCCTACTGGCGGACGACAGTGGATGCATGGAAGGAAGCGAATGCTCAGATCGACGATTTGATGAAGTCGCTGCCGGAAGGATCTTCACAGTTAGTGCTGGCTGCGCGGGATGAAATGCGCACGACGAACCTGCTGGAGCGGGGCGATTTTCTGAAGCCCAAGCAGGCGGTGACGCCGGGGGTGCCCGCGTTCTTGAACCCGCTGCCGAAGGATGCAGGCGGGACGAGATTGGACCTGGCGAACTGGCTGACAGACCGGAATGCGCCGACTACGGCGCGAGCCTTTGTGAACCGGGTTTGGCAGGCTTATTTTTCGGCGGGCATCGTCGAATCGAGCGAGGATCTGGGGCGGCAGGCGACAACGCCTTCGCATCCGGAAATGCTGGACTGGCTGGCGGTGGAGTTCATGGATTCGGGCTGGAGCATGAAGAAACTGCACCGGATGATTGTGACTTCGAATACCTACCGGCAATCGTCGAAAGTAACAGAGGAGCATCTGGCGAAGGATCCGAATAACCGGTTGCTCGCGCGAGCGCCGCGGTTCCGGGTAGAAGGCGAGATTGTGAGAGACATCACGCTGGCGGCCAGCGGGTTGTTGAACGCGAAGGTGGGTGGGCCGAGTGTGTTTCCTCCCGCGCCGGACTTTCTGTTCTTGCCGCCTTCGAGCTATGGGCCGAAGAACTGGCATGAGAATCATGATGCAGACCGCTTCCGGCGGGGGCTTTACACGTTCCGCTACCGGAGTGTTCCCTACCCCGTGTTGACGAATTTCGATACGCCGAATGGAGATGTTTCGTGCGTGCGGCGCACGAGATCGAACACGCCGTTGCAGGCATTGACGTCGTTGAATGAGCCGCTGTTTTTGGAGGCGGCCAAAGCGCTGGGCACCAGGGCAATTTTTGAAGGCGGCAAGACGGATGCGAGCCGGATCACGTATGCCTTCCGGCGCGCGCTGTCGCGTGTGCCGCTGGCGGCGGAGTTGAAGGAGCTAGAGGCGTTTCTGAACAAACAGCGGGAACGCAACTTCAACGATGAGCAGGCGTTCACGGCGGTGGCGCGTGTGATTTTGAACCTGGACGAGACGATCACGAAGGAATAGTTTTATGCAAGACAAACTCTCGATTGCGCGGCGCTGGTTTTTGAAGGATTGCGGTGTGGGTCTGGGGGCGATGGCGCTGCGTGGAATCGCTCAGGGGGCGACGAAGCAACCGCACTTTACGCCGAAGGCCAAGCGGGTGATCTATCTGTTTATGGCGGGCGCGCCGAGCCACCTGGAGATGTTCGACAACAAGCCGCAACTGGCGAAGTTCGACGGGACACTGCCGCCGGCGGATTTGTTGAAGGGATATCGCGCGGCGTTTATCAATCCGAATTCGAAGCTGCTGGGACCGAAGTTTTCGTTTGCGAAATATGGGAAGAGCGGGGCCGAGTTGAGTGAGTTGCTGCCGTATTTGTCGAAGGTTGTCGACGATATTGCGATTGTGAAGTCGATGAATACGGATGCGTTTAATCACGCGCCTGGGCAGCTGTTGATGAACACGGGCAGCATGATTTTTGGCCGGCCAAGCTTTGGGGCGTGGACGACGTATGGGTTGGGGAGCGAGGCGGACGATCTGCCGGCGTTTGTGGTGTTTTCTACGGGCAAGAAGGGGCCGTCGGGTGGAAATTCATGTTGGGGTTCGGGGTTCTTGCCGACCACGCATCAGGGCGTGCAGTTTCGCGCCTCAGGCGACCCGGTGTTGTACTTATCGAACCCGGAAGGCATTGATGGGCGGTTGCAACGGGAGTCGCTCGATTCGATCAAGAAGCTGAATCAGATGAAGCTCGATCAGGTGGGCGACCCGGAGATCGCGACGCGGATCAACTCGTATGAGATGGCGTTCAAGATGCAAGCGAGCGCGCCGGATCTGATGGATATCTCGAAAGAGCCGAAGCATATTCTGGATATGTACGGCGCCGAGCCTGGCAAGCCGAGCTTTGCGAATTGTGTGTTGTTGGCGCGGCGGATGGCGGAGCGAGGCGTGCGGTTTACACAGATCTACCATGAGGCGTGGGATCAGCACGGGAGCCTGGTAAAGGACATCAAGCAGAATTGCAAGGATACGGATCAGGCTTGCGCGGCGCTGGTGACGGACTTGAAGCAGCGCGGGATGCTAGACGACACGCTTGTGGTTTGGGGCGGTGAATTTGGACGGACGCCGATGACACAGGGCGGAACCGATGGGCGCGATCACCATCCGAATGCGTTCACGATGTGGATGGCCGGGGGCGGCATTAAGCCGGGCCTGGTGATGGGGCAGACGGATGAACTGGGCTTCAATGTGATTGAGGACAAGGTGCATGTGCATGACTTGCATGCGACGCTGCTGCACTTGCTTGGGTTCGATCACACGAAGCTGACGTACCGCTCGCAGGGACGGGACTTCCGGCTGACCGACGTTCACGGCAAAGTCGTGAAGAAGATGTTGGCCTAGCGAACGACGTCGATACTCGCGAAGGTGCGGTCGCCAGAGCGCATTTCGTTAACGAGTTTGCCTTTGGGGTCGACTTCAACAACGCGGCGGCCTGTGTAATCGACGATCAACCAGTTGCCGTTGGGCAGGACGGCCATGCCGGACGCCCAGCCGAATTGGAGATCCATCTTGGAGCCAGCGATGGAGCGGACGACCTTGCCATCGGGAGAGACTTCGACGACTTCGCCAGGATCAGAAATGCTGATGACCGTGTTGCCGTTGGGGAGACGCAGGGCTTGGTAAGAGCGGCGTTGCTCGCCATTGGGGGCTTGCCAGGACCAGATCACTTTGCCACTTGCATCCACCTCAATGATCTTGGCGATGGCTTCTTCGGCGATGAGGGTTGTGCCATGATCGGTGCGACGGCTGTTGCGCATGCGCATATTGGCGATGTTGGGAGCGGCGTAGGTCCAGGCGACTTTCTTGTCGGGAGTGACTTCGATGACTTTGCCGGCGCGTGCGTCGCCGATCAAGGTGTTGCCGTTCTTGAGGCGCTGGGCGCTTAAGGGGTGCTCGAGACCTTCCGAGTAGGACCAGACCTCGGCCTGTTTTGCATCGAGTTCGACGACGCGTTTTTCTGGGGCGATCGTGAAGAGGACGTGGCCGTTGGGAAGACTTTGGACGTCGTGGCCGCGGCCGTTCTTGCGGGTCCAGTGGATCTTGCCGGAGGGCCAGTCTATCGAGAGGATTTCACCGCGGGGGCCATGGTCGGAAAGCAGGAGCCGGGTTTGTGGGGGTGCTGCTTTGAGAATGCGATCGAGGAAGGCGACCCCTAGGGTCTCGGCCTTTTCGGCGTCTGCGCCTTTGAAGCCGTGGCCTGCGCCAGAGATGGTTTCGAGCTCAGCTTCGGCACCGGCGGCGAGGAGGCGCTCGGTGAGCATGACGCTGTGCTCGTAGGCGACGTAGGTGTCTTTGGTGCCGTGGATGGAGAGGATGGGAGCGGCGTTGGGGGTGACCCAGTTGAGGGGGCTGGCCTTTTGGTGGATCTTGCGATTTTGATCGAGGTGGCCGCCGAGCCAGATCGGGAGGACTTGTGCGGCGTCGACGCTCTTTGAGTAGCTCTGGGTGAAGTCGGTGGGGCCGTAGTAGTTGACGACGGCTTGGACTTTGCTGGAGAACTCGCGGTTGGGGCCGGTGCCTTCGAACTCGGCGACGTCGCCGGTGAGGCCGAGCATCAAGACGAGGTGGCCGCCGGCGCTGCCGCCCCAGGCGGCGATTTTTTCGGGGTCGATACCGTATTTGGTTGCGTTGGCGCGGAGGAATCTCACGGCGGCTTTGACGTCTTCAACGGCGGCGGGGAATTGATGACGAGGGGCGAGGCGATAGCTGGCCGTGGCGGCGACGTAACCCTTAGCGGCGAGGCGCGTGGCGAGAGCGGCGTAGCTTTCACGCTTGCCCGCGCGGAAGCCGCCGCCATGGATGAGCAGGACGGCAGGGGCGGGGCCGGATTGGTTAGTGGGGCGAGTGATGTCCATCTCCATCTTGGCGCCGACGTTTGAGTATTCGACGGTCTGGGCGAGGGTTGAGAGAGCGGCGAGGAGAAGGAGAATGGTTGCTTTTCGCATCATTGGTAGACTATCACTTCTGCGATTCTGGAAGCATGAGCAAAGTGGATTGGAATTATCATCGCCCTGGTTGAACGAGCTGCGGAAAGACGCAGGAGTTTCTTGCGAAGCATCAGATTGGGGTGGTGGAGCAGGTGGATGCGAAGAAGCGTCCGATTGATGGAGAGGGAGCGCGGGCGATCCTTGGGGCGGCCTCGGATGTCTACGTCGCGAAGGGGAAGAAGGTGCTTCATTTTTCGATGAAGAGCGCTTCGATGGAGGAGGTGCTGGCCGTGGCGCTGGGGCCGACGGGGAACCTTAGGGCACCGACCTTCCGGAAGGGGAAGACGGTGGTTGTGGGGTTTGAGGAGGGGGCGTATCGGGAGGTGTTGGGTTAGGAGCGGACGCGGAGAACGTCGGTGAGAGTGAAGTCGTTGCCCTTGAAGAGGAGTGGTTCGCCGCTCCATTGGGAGAGGGCGTAGGAGGCGCAATCGCCGAAGTTAAGGGCGGCCGGGTGGCGGCCCTTGCCAAAGCGGTGGGAAGCCCGGCGAGCGAGTTCCAATTGATCGCTATCGAAGTCCACGCTACGAACCGCTGCCTTGCGAAGCCATGCGTCCAAATCGGCGACCCCATCCTCGCCTTTTCTGCATTCGAGAACAATGGTGGCCTCAAGAATGCTGACGGTTGAAATTAACTTTCTGCTCGCGACGCTGACCAACTGGGTGAACTCCAAGCGTTCGGGTTCATCGAACAGGATTGCGATCAAAGCGGAAGTGTCGATGGTCACTAGGTGGGAAGCCCAAACTCGTCGTAGCCAAGAATCTCATCGGCCGTGAGATTTGTCAGTGATGGCCTATTGGCGCAACGGCGAGCGATCTCCATAAGCTCATCAACAGAAGCCTTTCCAGACCGCTCGGAGATCACTGTATCGTACTCCTTTTGAAGGGAGTCGTGAATTGTATTCGTCAAGCTCTTGCCGGTGAGGTCGGCGAGCTTACGAGCCAATTCCTCGGTTGCCTCGTTCTTAATGCTGATCGGCATGCTTTCTACCTTTCATGAATTCTATCATGAAAGGTAGATTATTTAACTTTGGCCAGTTCCTCAACCAGATCGTAGTGGAACTTGACGAAGGTGTAGAGGGAGGATTCGAGGATACGTTCCTGATCGGAGTGTGCGCCGAAGCCCTTGGGGCCGTCTTCGCTGTCGATCATGGGGCCGATGCCGTAGCATTGCATACCTTTGGAGCGGAGGAAGGCCATGTCGGTGGCGCCGGTGGACATCGAAGGAATCGTGGGGACGCCGGGGTAGTGCTTCTTGGCGACTGCTTCGATGGTCTTGAAGGCTTCATTGGTGAGGCTGGAGGGGGCTGCGCCGGGGCGGGAGGCCCAGCCGTCGCGAACGATCTTCACTGCGGGGTCGTTGATGACGCTGCGAAGCTGTTCATCGAATTTCTTCAAGTCTTCGTCGGGGAGGGCGCGGATGTCGAGCGTGGCTTCGGCCTCCGAGGGGATGACGTTACGACGGTAGCCAGCTTTGATGATGTTGGGGGAAACCGAAGTGCGAAGCATCGAATTGTGGCGGGGATCGTTGGCGGCCATCCAGGCTTGGATCGCGTCGGTCTTCTCAGGGTCGAGGAGGCCGTTGTAGCGGGCGCGTTCTTCGGGGGTGGCAACAGTGGCGAGGCGCTCGAAGTAGGTGCGGGTGGTGTCGTTGAGACGCATGGGCGGCTGCCAGGCGGCGACCTTGGCGACGGCCTGGGCGATGTGGACGACAGCGTTCGATTGCAGAGGTACAGAGCCGTGGCCAGCGACGCCGTTGGCGACCAGGCGGACGCCTGCGGGGATCTTCTCGGTGGTTTGGACGGAGACCATCTTGAGGGTGCCGGCGGTGCGGACAACGCTACCGCCTTCGGCAAGGCAGTATTCGGCGTCAATCTCGGGGTAGTGTTCACGAACGAGGAAGGCGACTCCAATGGCGGGGTTGCCCTCTTCGCCTGCTTCGGCCATGAAGATGACGTCGCGATCGAGCTGGACCTTTTGGCGCTTCAGCAGAATGATGGACATCATGGCGGCGACGAGGTTGTCTTTGTCGTCGACGGTACCGCGGCCATAGACATAGCCACCTTCGCGGTGGGCCGAGAATGGACCGTGCGTCCACTTCTTCTCGTCGACGTTGACGGTGTCGGTGTGGCCGACGATAAGGAGGGGCTTCTTCTTGCCACTGCCCTTGAGGCGGGCAATGAGGTTGGGGCGAATGATGTCAGGGTCGGCGAAGTTCTCCATCGTGAAGATTTTCGATTCAATGCCTTCGGCGTCGAGGACTTTCTTGATGTAGTCGACCACAGGCTTCTCGCTGCCACCAGGGTCGGCGCTATTGATCTTGACGATCTCGGTGAAGTGTTTGAGGGTCTCCGCTTCGACTTTGGCCCAATCGGGGGCTTGAGCAAACAGGCTGGTCACGAAGATTGCAATCAGAACGAAACGCATCATGGGTGTCAGCGTAACAGAGTGTTGATAGCATGATGCATATGGATCGAAGAAGTCTTCTGGGAGCAATATCCTTTTTGCCGCCAGTGCTGGCGGCGGAGCCGGGCTTTTCGTTTGTACACTTCACGGATCCACATATTCAGGTGGAACTGAAGGCGGCAGATGGATGCCGTGCGTGCTTTGCGAAGATTGACCAGTTGAGGCCGGACTTGGTTCTGGCTGGCGGGGATCTGGTATTTGATGCGAATGAGACGTCGACCGTGAAGGCTCGGGAGCTGTTCGGGCTGTATGAGGAGACATTGAAGCGGATCAGTGCGCCGGTTTATGCGGTGCCGGGAAATCATGATGTGATCGGGTTATCGAACAAGAGCAATGTGCCGGCGACGGATCCTCTCTATGGAAAGAAGTACTTTGAGGACCGGATCGGGAAGCGGTATCGATCGTTTGATCACAAGGGGTGGCACTTTGTGTTGCTCGATTCGATCGGGGCGACCGCGAACCGGGGATTTGTTGGGTTGATCGATGAGGAGCAGATGGAGTGGTTGCGGGGGGATTTGAAGAAAGTGGGGACGACGCGGCCTGTTGTCGTGTTGACGCATGTTCCGCTGGTGAGCGGGGTGATGCAGATTGTGCCGGACCCTTGGAAGACGGCGGAGACGTATCTGGTAACGAATGCGAGCAAGGTGCTGGAGGTGATGAAGCCTTACAACCTCAAGGCAGTGCTACAGGGACATACGCATATTCGGGAGACGGTGGTTTATGAGGGGACGCAGTTCATTACGTCAGGGGCCGTGAGCGGGAACTGGTGGAAGGGTGCACGGATTGGACACCCCGAGGGGTTTGGGGTGTTAACGGTGAAGGGCGGGGAGATCTCGTGGCGGTACGAGACCTACGGGTTCCGGGCGGTTTGAGCGGAGTGGCGCGAATTGCCTGGTCAGATGCCGAAGCTTAAGTCTTCCCAGCGGAGGACTTTCCCCTGGCGGCAAACCTCGTTGCCGAGGATGGCAGTGGCGGCGGCGGTGGCGCCAATCGTGATGTTGGCGGGATTCTTGCCGCCTTTGAGGATGGCGTCGTAGAAGGCCTGCGTGTGGGCGTCGGGGTTCTCGACGGCCTTGGGTGAGATCATCTTCGGGGGCTGGCCATCAGCGGTGTACATCATGTAGGTGCTCATGAGTTCGGCTGAGCCTTTGGAGCCGTACACGTTGATGTACTGACCGCCGGCGGGCATGCCGCGGGGATGGAAGACCATCTGGGTGAAGGACATCTTGACGCCGTTTGGATACTCGTAGTTGAGGACCTGGTGGTCATAGATGTTGCGGCCTTTGGGCTCGTTCTTGTGTAGTTGGATGCCACCAAAGCCAGAGGCGCGGGCAGGGCGCTGGTTGATGACCCAGTTGCAGGCGTCGAGGTTGTGGACGGATTGCTCGACGAGGTAACCGCCAGACTTCGCGTAGTTGTAATACCAGTCGCCGGAGCTGCCGTTGTAATCGAGATCGGCGGTAGCGTGGCGTTGGGCTTTGACCATGAGGACATCGCCGAGGATGCCATCGTGGATGAGCTCGACGGCGGCTTTGAGTTGAGACATCGAGCGGAGTTGCTGGCCAGCGACGAAGACTTTGTTCGAGGACTTGGCGGCTTCGACGAGCGCCTTGAGATCGGCGGGAGTGGTAGCGATAGGCTTTTCACAGTAGACGTGCTTGCCGGCTTTGAGTGCTGCGATGGCCATCTCGGCGTGCAGGTGCGGGGGAGTGGCGATGAAGACAGCATCGATGTCTTTGCGGTCGATGACGCGCTTCCATTCCGTGGTTGTCGTGGGATTGGATGCGGACGCGACAGTGGCGGCCTTATCGAGGCGGTCAGGCTTGAGGTCGCAGATCATGGCGAGGCGAGAGGTGGGTTGACGGAGGACGCTTTCCATGAGGAAGCTGCCCCGGTTGCCGACGCCAATCATGGCGGTGTTCACTTTTTCTTGCGCCAGGGCCGCAAGGGGCATGGCGAGGATGAGTCTGCGGTTCATAGTTGGAGGCCTCCGATGACGGTTTCCATGTATTCTCTCGCACGCTGCGCCTGACGGTCGACTTGTTCGGGTGCGGTGGGTTTGGGCAGCAAGGGTTGCGAGATGTTTTCGAAAGTGAGGGGGATTTCAAGGCCGGTGTTGAGGACGGGCTCGAGGAGGCGGTAATGATCGATCTCGCCGTAGCCGGGGCCGCAGTCTTCGTCTTTGGGCCAGTTGCGGTGGTCTTTGATGTTGAAGGCGCGGATCTGGTGGGCGCACTTGGGGATGTCTTTGATGGGGTCGGCGTTTTCGTAGTCCAGCACGTTGCCGGCGTCGTAGCAGAGCTTGATCGAGGGGTGGTTGACCTCGTCGATGATGCGGGCGCAGAGCTCGCCAGTGCCGGTGTTGCCGCCGTGCTGCTTGATGAGGATGGTGACGCCCGTTGCTTGAGGGGCCAGTTTGGTGAGGGACTCGATGAAGGCGTCGCGCTGGCCGCCGGTAGTTTTGCCGAAGGTGAGCAGGAAGGGGATGTTGGCTTCGCGGGCCTGGTCGAGGCGGCGGAGGTGACCCTCGACAGCGTTTGCTGCTTCGAGGTTGATGGTGGAGAACATCATGATGGGTCTCAGGCCTAGATCGCGGGATTGGCGAGCCAGCAACTTCGAATCGGCGTTGAGCGGGAGGAGAGGTTTGCCTGCGTGATTGACACCCCAGGCGACCTGGTGGAAGCCTGCTTTTTGGATCCCTTCAAGGGCGCGGGTAAAGGGAAAGGCGGACCAGGGAAGGGTCATACCAGCCATAGTGAAGCGGGTTTTGGCGGAGAGCTGGAGGGCGAGGAGGCTGAGGAGAGAGCGCCGGGTCAGCATGGACACCATTCCTATCATGTAAACTGCGTAGCGTGAAATCGACACTTTTACTTTTGCTCTTGAGCCAGGATTGGATCCAGCTATTTAATGGGAAGGATTTGACGGGTGGACCCCGAAGATTGCCGGACAAGCGGCAGGGGTGAACTATGCGAATGCGTTTCGCGTGGAGGATGGATATCTGACGGTTCGCTATGACGGCTATGATTCGTTCGCGAATCAGTTCGGGCATTTGTTCTACAAGGACAAATTCAGTTATTACCGGCTGCGGATTGAATATCGGTTCGTGGGGGAGCAGGCTAAGGATGGGCCGGGTTGGGCTACGAGGAATTCCGGCGTGATGCTGCATGGACAGACGGTGGAATCGATGGGACTGAAGCAGGATTTTCCGATTTCGGTGGAAGCGCAGTTTTTGGGCGGGTTGGGGAAAGGGCCGCGGACAACGGCGAATCTGTGTACGCCAGGGACGAATGTGGAGCGGGAGGGGAAGTTGTTTACGCCGCACTGTTTGAATTCAACGAGCAAGACTTATGACGGAGATCAGTGGGTGAGGGCGGAGTTTCTGGTGCGGGGGAGTGAAGGAATTGAACATTTTGTGGAAGGCTCAAGCGTGTTGAAGTATGAGCGGCCTCAGATGGGCGGGGGGAATGTATCGGGGCACGATACTGCGGTGAAGGTGGATGGCAAGCTGCTGGAAGAAGGGACAATCAGCTTGCAGAGTGAGTCGCATCCAGTTCAGTTTCGCAAGGTGGAGTTGCTGAATCTGGTGGGGTGTATGGACAAGAAGTCGGCCGCGTATCGAGATTATTTTCTGAAGCATGATCCTAAAGCTTGCCGCTAAAAACGAAAACTCGCGAGCCCGAAGGCTCGCGAGTGGTTTTGTACCGAGCTGTTACCGGAGCAATTACTTGCGACGGCGGAGCAGGCCGAGTCCGAGCAGGGCGGTGCCGAGCATGGCGTAGGTGCTGGGTTCGGGAACGGTGGAGGCATCAGCGGAGTAAGACGTGCTGGAGGTAGGAACCGTGTTGCTCGGAGCAACCGGATTCTGGAAGCTGAAGGTGATGGAGCCAACTTCAGTGTCCGCACCTTTGGTGAAGTAGCCGAGCAAGATTGCGCCAGCAACGTTGAAGCTGGGCGAGCTCACGAGGCTTGAACCAGAAAAACCAGTGGTCGTGAACGAGTATGCCGTCGTACTGGAGTTCGCACCGAAGTTGAAGGTGAGACCAGCATTCACGTTGGTTTCAGTGACTTGGAAGTTGTTTCCAGCAGTTGCACCCACGATGTACATGTAGAACGGGTTCACGATCTGAAAATCGCCAGTGCCAGGGCCACTAAAGGTACCCCAAGCAGAGGTATCACCCGGCAGTACGACAGGGAGAAGGGTAAAGGAGTTGCCCGGAGCGACAACGGTTTGCGTGCCGCCGGAGAATGCAAATGTGCCAACAGGGGTTGCGCTGGCTGTGCCAACGGTGAGCGCGACTATTGCGGCCATCGCCAAAAAGAACTTTTTCATGAAATTTCCTCCTAAGAACTTGTGGCTTCGGCCCGGCATCCTTGAGGAAGCTCTAAGAACTTGTTGAAAAACTCCCAGCGGCACCTGTGACGCGGGAGCATTTTCGAGCATCTATGTTGTATGCGCGGAAACGACCAGAACCAGGCATCGCTGATCAGCTACGTGAGTCTTGA
>VFZU01000006.1 GCA_016870995.1 Acidobacteriota bacterium | reverse complement strand
GATGCGCGCCGCAGAGGGGAGCCCCCATGGGGGCTCCCCTCTGCCTCCCTCAATAGAGCCAAATCTGCCAGACTAAGTGTTACCCATGTGACCGGATAGAAGTGTTACCTATGTGCCCGGTCGGACAGAAGATGATCATGGGGAAGAGAATCTTAATGCCGGCCTTGGCAATGGCGGATTCGGCGCGGAGGAGGCGGCGCATGCGGAGCTCGTCGGCGAAGGCCTTCATCGCTTTGGACAAACTGGTCCCGAAACGCTCGCTTTCTTGAAGAGGTTGTTTGCGATGAAGCCCGGGACGGGGAAGATCCCTTGCTTGAGGCTAAGGAAAATGTCTTTGCCATCGGCGCCACGCTGGTAGACCTGATCGTCTACCGGGCCTTTGAGTCATGTCAGTGATTGTGCAAAAGAAAGCGTGGAGAGCAGGAGCCCAAGACAGGTGAGGCGCATTAAGGGTATGTGTATCGCTAGAACTGAGAGACCGGATACGCGGTGGTGAAGGTAGTATTGGCGTTTGGGGGATTGAGGGTGGCTTCGACGGTGCGAGTATCGAGCCTAATCATGCGTACAGCTTTGTCTGTGGTGACCAGGAGGTAGGCACCAACTTCAAAGGTGGTGAAGCGGTAGAGGATCTCGCCGCGGGGAATCGTGATGCTCGACTGGCCAGTCATCGTGGCGGCGTCAAAGATGCCAATGCCGTCGCTGCTGGAGCAGTAGAACTCGTGCCCGCGGGGATGGAAAACGCAGGGCCGTTCCCCGAGGAGGACGACGCGGCCTGTCGTGGCGGGGGAAGTCCATTGGAGTGCGGTCATGTCGAAGATAGAAAGGCTTGCCGTGCCGGAGCTGCGAACCACCAGAAGGTCGCCATTGGGACTGATGGCTGCAGAGATGAGCTCAGTGATGCCGGCGGGCCGGGGAACAGTCTGCAAGAGAGTTAGCTGGGCGGGATCGATGATGTGGATGCCGAGTTGGCTGTCGGCGACGAAAAGGCGCTTGCCATCTGGAGAGTACAAGATGCTGCGGACTTGCGCGGTAGAAGGTAAATTGAGTGTGCGCCGTGGGGTGTTGGTGAACACATCGAAAGCGATGAGTTGTGGGGTGCCCGAACTCAAGGTGTTGTAGACAACAGTCTGCCCATTGGGGGCTGCGGCAAGGGCGGCAATGAAGGACGGCACGCGGATACGCGCAACTTCGTTCAGCGAATCTACGTCGAGGGCGATGATGGCATTTGGGCCGCCATTGTTGGCGAGATAGATGCGGTGCGGAGGAACGACAGTGGCGGACGGGGCAGCATCTGGAGGTCCCTCAAAGTGCTTAAGATTTTCTGTTTCCTCTGCTGTATCTGCTTCGCGAAGCGGCCTTTCAGGCCCAAATGAAACCCATTCCCGTGTTCTCGCGTTATAGGTGTAATACCGAATGCGTCGATTTGATTTATCGCCGCTTTGATCGTAGTAAGTCGTGATCACCTTCTGCATCGCGAGGCCGTTTTCCGTCCCGCGGAAAACTTCCCGTGTGGGATCTTTGCCGCAGCCCACGATCACAATGAGACAACACGACAATAGAAAGTGCTTCATTGGAAAAGGACAGTCCGCTCTGCGGCGTTGAGATGGACGACGGCTGCCTCCATTCCAGCAATCGGGATGCTGGTGCCCAAGGGATTGGGGACATAGACCAGCGCCAGGACGCTGGAGGCAGTTTCAATGAAAGCAGGGTCTCTCGGAAGAACAGAAGTGATGTAGCCGGGCACGGTGAGGCGCCCGGACTGCGCGCTGGCAAGACAAGCAAACAAAGCGCTGGAATTCCGTGCGCGGAGAAAGCCAGAGCCGACAGCAAGAACCATTCCTTCCGGTTGGGTGGCCCAAGTGAAAGAAATCGGCTGGCCAGTGGTAAAACGCATGCTTGCGTCGCGGTTAGTCCAGGGAATGGTCAAATTGGGTGTTGTGCGCACCTCAAAGGGTGGAATCGTGGGAGAGCCAGAACCGCTGATGCGAACGGGAAGATTCGGCTGGAAAAATTGTGGGAGGCCACTACTCAGGTTTGTATAAAGGAGGCTGGCGAGGCCGGCAAACCGGGTAAAGGCGGCGCTGGCGGCTGCCTGAATCGAAAGGGTGGGACCGGGATCGATGGGTGTGCCCGTCAAACCGGCCAGGGCCGAGGAGAATTCAGTGGCGTCTCCCCGGGATGTGTAAGTGACACAAGAGCCGGCCGGGGGTAGAGAATCGAACAACTGCCAGGCGAAAGGATTCGCGGAGTATTCGGAAAACTGGGCGATAACGGAATCGAAACTCAAGTCGACAGGTTGGGGAATCGCAACATCCACACGAAAAGCAGAACGAGTGGTGACAAAACGTGCCATCTTGCCCCCCTCTCGCAGTACACGTGAGAATCGGCTGCGCGAATCGCTGCACGCCGTGGGGTTTTCGGCGACGGCAATCGTGGTGGTGTTGGAAGTAATCCCCCCGGCCCTCACCTGTACGGGTACCCAACAGCCCTGCGGGGTTTCGCGAGGAATGGTGACGACGATCTGATCGAGCCCGGCGCAACAGGGCGCACGGCCGGCGTAGAGGCGCGGCGCGGCGATGCCGCCAACATAAACAGTGACATCGGAGCTAACCTCGCCAGCCGTGGGTGCTACGTTATCAGGAAAAGTAACCGGACCGAGGCCACTGCCCCAGATCGTGATCGCTTGCCCCGGCTGCGCTGCCTGTTCCAGCGAGTTGATGGGCTGGCTATCTTGCGCCTGGAAGTTGGTGACGATGGCAGGGCCGAAGCCGCGGGAATTGATTGAGAAGGCACCGAAATTAGATTGCACCACGTCCACTGGAATGATGTTCGATGTGGCCGTGTTGAACTGGAGCCGCAAAACGCTCCTGCCCGTGGGCGCTGTGCTGGGGAGAATCGCGTTGATCTGTCCGGCGGAAACGAAGACTGGAAACAGGTCTACGACTTGTGTTCCTCGCAGCAACTGCAGGCGGACGCCGGCGAGCGTTGTACCCAGTGGGAAGGAGCTGGCGGAAACACCTGTAGCTGGACCAAGATTTCTACCAAAGACTGTAATGAGGCCGCCGCGCGGTAAGCCGGCATTCGGCAAGCCTGCTGGGGCATATGTGGCGGCGTGATACGCACCACCGTAGAACAGAAAAGGTTGCTGTCCAAAACAGATGGACGCCAGAATCGTGGTCAGCAACGCAATTCGCATCAGTTCTACCTCGGCTGTCCAATGCCTCCTGAGAGACCACGCAGCACGCTGATCATAGCAGGTCCCAAAGTGATTGCAAACAGCACCGGGAAGATGAAGATGATGATCGGGAAGAGCATCTTGATGCCGGCTTTGGCGATGGCGGATTCCGCGCGGAGGCGGCGGCGCATACGCAGTTCGTCCGCATAAACTTTCATCGCCTTCGAAAGACTGGTGCCGAACCGTTCGCTCTGAATAATCATCGCCGCAAGGCTCTTGATGTCGTCAATGCCAGTGCGCCGAACGAGCGCGTTAAAGGCGCGGCTGCGTTCCTGACCAGCTTTCACTTGCATCACGACCGTATAAAACTCGTTGGCCAGCTCAGGATAGATGTATTGCATCTCTTCGCTGACCCGGATCATGGCCTGATCAAGCGCAAGGCCGGTACCGAGCACGATGCCGAGAAGGTCGATGGTGTCCGGAAGAGCTTCCTGCAATTTGGCCTTGTAGCGCGCGACAAGCCGGTAGAGAACTTGCCGGGGAAGCAAATAGCCAAGCAGGACCGGTGCGATGAGAGCAAGCAGTTTGTCAGTGAGCGTACCGTCGCGCTGCAGATAGAGTGCCCCCGCGATCAGCGCGAGCATGACCAGGAGGTTAAACAACACGTACATCGCAGTCGCCTCACGGCGCCGGATACCCGCCTCCCGCAGAGATTTTTCGATGTCACGCAGAAAGTCTTCGCCGCCGAGAGCACTCACAAAGTAAAGAATGCTCTCCCAGAATCCGCCGCCAAGACGCCGTTTGGGACCACGCTGGACGGTCGCCGCGCCGGCCGCTTTCTGCAGTTCGTCGAGACGGTCCCCAAGCGGCTCTTCCTTGGGCTGCAACAGCACCAGCCCACTCCAGGCGATCGCCGAGAATGTGATTGCACAAGCCAAAAAGTAGAGGATCGTGATCATAGTTAGAATTTCGGACTCGACAACTTCTTTAGAATCAGGATGCCAATAATCTCGGAAATGATGGCGTAAGTCAGGATGATGTTGCCTGTTTCATCTTCCAGAAGAAGGCGGAAATACTCCGGCTTCAGGAAAGCGTAAATGGCACCCATGAAGATCGGGACGCTACAGAAAATGGCCGCCGAAAAACGCTGCTGCGCAGTACCGGCCTTCAGCTTCTCATTCAGGTTCAAGCGCTCGCGGATCAGTACGGCAAGGTTCTCAAGAACCTCCACCATGTTGGCACCGGTTTGCCGCTGCAGGATGAGACCCGTTATAAAGAACTTGAGGTCGATGATCGGCACGCGCTCACCAAGGTTGTGGAGTGCAGTCTCTGTGGTGGAGCCGAGAGACAGCTCTTCAACCAGCTTCTTAAACTCTTTCCTCACCGGATCGAGAGACTCTTCAGCGATTGTGGAAAGCCCGCTCTGGATGTTGTGACCGGCCTTCATGGAGCGATTGAACAAATTGATCGCCTCGGGCAATTGGTGTTCGAACTTGCCCAGGCGCCGGGAGCGCATGAAGTTGATGTAGGCGATGGGCAGGTATCCGATCAGCAGAGCCATCGTGATATTCACCAACACAATCGGGATCCCGATCAGCCCGCAAAAGAGGTACGTAACAACCGCCAACACTACGCAGACGACGAGCACGTTGCCCGCCTTATATTCCAGGTCCGCTTGTGTAATCACTTTCTGCAAGCGACGCTGAATGCCGAGCCATGCAAAGAACTTTCCAACGACGTTGAGGCCTTCCTGCTGCTGCAGCAAATCTCCACCGCCCCGAATACGCGGGGTGCCGGCGCGGGAACGGATCTCGCGCAACCGCCCAATCAGGGCCTGATTCTCAGCGCGTTGTGGGGTCACCCACGCATAGTAGGCTGCACCGAACAATGCTGCGCTGAAGATAAGAAATGCGACGAAGAGAAACATCAGACGGCTTCTCCTACTCGCAATACTTCGGTGAAGATGGCGTCATCCACATGCTGGCCGTATGCCTTCAGCCGGTCCAGACACAGCGGACGATAGCCAGTCGCGCGAAATGTGCCGACTGCCTTGCCGCGCGCATCCACGCCTTCGCGCTCAAACACGAAGATATCCTTCAGTTCGACAAAGTCCTCTTCGACACCCGTGACTTCGCTGATGGAAAGGATCTTCCTCGAACCGTCGATCAGCCGGAGCACCTGAATCACAACTTGCACCGCGCTTGCGAGCATCTGGCGAATGACGCGGTCCGGGATGGCGGAGCTGGCCATCATCACCATCGTTTCAAGACGAGAAAACGCATCTCTTGCGGTATTGGCGTGGCAGGTAGTCATCGAGCCATCGTGACCCGTATTCATGGCCTGCATCATATCGAGCGCTTCGCCGCCACGACACTCACCGATCAGGATTCGATCGGGACGCATACGGAGCGCGTTGATCACAAGATCACGCTGACCAATGCCGCCAGCGCCTTCAATATTCGTGGGTCGGCTTTCCAGTCGCACGATATGCTCTTGCTGTACTTGCAGTTCAGCAACGTCCTCGATCGTCACGATGCGTTCCTCTTCGGGGATGAAGCGCGACAGGTTGTTCAGCAATGTCGTCTTACCCGAACCGGAGCCGCCGCTGATCACAACGTTCAAGCGCGCACGCACGCAAGCCTCAAGAAACTGAAGCATACCGGGAGTTAGTGTCTGGTTCTTGACGAGGTCATCGGCAGTGAGAAGCTTCTTGCCGAATCGACGAATACTCATCACCGGGCCGATCAACGAAAGCGGTGGAATCACTGCGCAAACACGCGAACCGTCAGGCAGGCGCGCATCTACGATGGGCGAGCTGTCGTCAATACGGCGACCGATGTTGGACACGATGCGATCGATGGTCATGCGAACGTGCGCCTGATCTTTGAATCGAACGTCTGTCTCAACAAGCTGCCCGGCTCGTTCGACATACACACTGTCATAGCCGTTCACCATGATGTCGGAAACGGAAGCGTCATTCATCAATGGTTCCAGCGGCCCTAAGCCAAAGACTTCGTTGAGTACCTCTTCGATCAACCGGTCCTTTTCCACGGTTGTCATCGGCAACCCGGATTCTTGAACGAAACGGTCGGTGACGGTCGCGATCTGATCGCGCACTCCGTCCTTCGAAAGGTTTCGTAGTTGCTCGGGAGTTAGCGCACTGACTAACTTTCCGTGCAACTGAGTCCGGATGTGATTCCAACGATCGACGCCGGCCGTAGGCCGGGCTGCTGGCCGTGGAATGGGGCGAGTTCCCATAAATTAGGCAGTCTTTCCCAAAGCGTTATCCGCAGCCAGGCGTCCACCGACAGCTTTGGTCACAAAGGCACGGAACACCTTATCGAGGTCACCAGCTGCTTGACGATCCGCTACGAAGGGTCGGCCCTTATTGATGGCCTGCAGAACGGCCTGCGATTGCGGGATCCCGTAGAAGACAGGCTGATTCAGGGTTTGTTGCATCTGCTCCAGAGTTGCAATATCGCTCGAAGACTTCTTGCGATATTGATTCACAACGATCTTGATCTGATCTTGCGTAAAGCCCATTCGGGTCAGGAAGCCCAGATAGCGTTGCGCGTTGCGCAGCGCGGGAAACTCCTGGGACGTAACAACGAAAATTGTGGCGGCAGACTGGAGCGTGGCAAGCACCGTCTCATCGACAATCATGCGTCCGCAATCCACCACGATCGACTCATACTTCTCAACCAGGAAGGTTGTGAAATCCCGGAACATGGCTTCGTTGAAGTACACGGAATGCTCCAGGGCATCCGGAGGACCCACCACATAGCAGCCCAGCGAATCACGGGTAACAAAACCCTCGAAGAGCGATTGATCCATGCGATCCAGATTCTCGCCCACTTCGGCAAGCGTGTATTGCGGGCTGACGCCCAATTGCATGCAAACATCGTTGGCGATCCAGTCGAGGTCCATCAACACAGTCTGCTGCTTGCGCTGCGCGAGTACTCCTGCAAAGTTGGTTGCCAGAGTTGTGGTTCCAACACCACCCTTGACGCCAAGAAACGCGTAGATCTTGCCAAGGCGGCTGCCCCCGGAGATATCGCGACGCGGGGCGCGTTCCAGACGCGACATCGCTTCACGGAAGTCGAGCCGTTTGAAAGGGCTGACGATGTAGTCGTTCGCACCAGCACGAAGGGCAGCAATCACCGTCTCACCTTCGGAATGAAGATTGGCGGCAACCACATAGAGATCGGGGATCGCCTGCTTGATCTTCTCGAGCGACCGCAAAGAGCCATCCAGATCATTCGAGAGGTCAATAAACAATGCCGCGTCAGGATGGCGTTCCGCATCCTGCAGAATGCGAATATACAAGTTGGCACTGACTTCGGAATAATCCGCCACGACGCGGGCCCCACTCAAACTGGCAAGGTTTTCCTTTACGCTTTCACGAAAAGTTTCATCGGTCGAGGCGACCAGTAAAGTAATCGACATAAGTTTCCTTTAGGGATTGCAAGTGCCGGTGTCGGGATCACATCCGGCCCCTTCCATCGCGACAGTGGTTTGAAAATCTGGTAACTGAACCGGGGGGATTCCCCAGTAAATCAAGAAATTGCGGTATTCGTAGTTTCGAATTTGAACTTTGACTACATCAGGCACACAACCCAGGCTGCATTCGGATTCACAGCTGAATTCGGTAAGCTCGGTGGTTTCTGTTCCGCGGCTGAAATAACTCACAACGATCTCAGCGGATCCACTCACGAACTGGTCCCGATCCGGCATGGCGGGTGCATTGGTCTGCATATAGCTACGGACATTGGAACCACCCTGGTAGCAATGAGTCGCTGCGTAGCGGGCCCCCATGCGGGTCAACTCGGAGGCGCTATGCCAGATCCACAGAATCTGGGCGGTAAAGAACATCGCCAAACAGAGCGGCACAACCATGGTCATGCCAACGACAAGAAATTCAACGGCAGTGGCACCGCGCTGCGATGTAAGTCGGTTGCGCATTAGCTACCCCCAAACGGCAGCCGCACACTGGGCCGCAAGATGATGGGGTCCTGGGGGATGAAGGGAATTCGCAGAGTCACAGGGTAGCCATTGGCCAGGTCAACAAAAATGTAGTCTGGAGCACTGCCTCCCTGCGAGGTATCACACCCGTTCGAAGAACAGTCGCACTCCGCGATGGAATCTGATTCTGGGTTGTACCGCTCTGCTCGAATCCTGAAATCCGATGCCTGTAACCCAAGTACAACCGGCTCGACGGACGCATCACCAGTGCCGGTGCGAGCAACGGAAATAGACTGCGTCAGCAATTCATTGTTTGCGTCACAAATGTTGATGTTCTGCTGGCTACCCGCAACACGTGCAAACGCGTACATGATCTTCTGGAGCTGGTAGTAAGTGTACGTGATGCGCCCAAATTCCATCATTCCCAACAAGAGCAGAATGACGAACGGAATGAACATCGCCCCTTCGATCAGAGATGTACCCTTGCGAGACCTCAGGTTCATTGGTGCAGAACCACCTTGCCTGGTCCGCTGGTGACACCGCAGGAACCAAAACGCCCCTGCTTGAGAGGAGCGGGATAACCAATGTATGTGGCGATGAATCTTCCAGGGCCGTCCGAGGGGGCGAGATTTGTCACGCCGGGATTGGGCATGACAAGAAACTGACGGAAGCCAAGTACGTTCATGTCGGCCGTTCCCGACAAGCCATCGACCACGCTCACGGTGATGATGCGTCGCCCTCTGCCTGTATAGGCCGAGAAATCTTCCACATCAGTTAGATCGGTATCTACAGGTGGTGCCAGGGAGACGGCGCCACTATCAGCGATGGCGGCACATGCCGGCTCAGAGAGCGTTGCGTCAAATCGGTTATTGAGGCCACACAGAAACTGCTGGACGCTAGGGTTTGGGGCGGTTTGGAGACAAAGCCTGGGGCTAGCGGTGGCCCAGATCTGTTCCGGTTGTCCAATGGTGAAACAGGCCCGAGTCAGATTCGAATTCGGCGGAATCCCGGCATTGCCGCTGCGGAACAACTGCGTATCTTCGCCGGTAAAAACAGTAGCTTCCGTGTCGTACCGGTTTAGCAACAAATACGGCACGCGCGTCGCAGCGTCGCCTAATGGCTGAGGTAAGGGTTGGCCATTGCATTGGTAGTAGAAGGTGTAACGAGTTCCGCGAACAAAGCCGAAATCGACCGTGTCTTCGGTGCTGATTGCTGCGATTGCAATTGGCTCAGTGGCGCAAGCACTGCACAAAGGGCCACTCACGCCAGCTACCGATGAGGTTGCCACCTGAACCTTTCGATCTGTAGCGACCGACAAGAGTCCGAAGAAGACAAGAGGAGCATCCGCTCGAATCTCGACACGAGCGAATCGCGCCGCGGCTCCGGATGCTTCAGCACCCACTCCGCCATCTCCTTCACCGGTTGCACCGGCCACATTGTCGAAAAAAGTTGGGACAGGGATTTCGCTGGTCAGATTGGAAGTGCTCTCGCCCAGAGTAATGCCGCCAAAGTCGTAGCGGTTACCCCGGCTGTCAAAGGTCCTCACGGCGGCAGCGGAAGAGGTAATAGCGTTCGCTGTCGACAATTCCGTGCCGATCAGGTTATTGGCTGCGGCAAGGGCCATCGCATTGGCCATGGTCTTGATTTCCGCACGGTTCAGATAGAGCCGCCCAAGGTCGAACGCAAAGCCCATGAACACAATCATCACCGTGCCCAGCAACACAAGCATGTGCAGGGCCACAGCGCCGGATTGCGAGCCTTTGCTATTTCTTCTTGTCCGGTTCCTGATAGCCACTGGACCCTACTGTCTGGGGTTTGCCCGAAGCCTTCTTGCCTTTGCCCTTGGCGTCCTTAAGTGCCTTGATTTCACGCGAGCTTGCCTGGAAACTCTCAAGCATCGCCGGCAGGTCAATCTTCTCGTCGGGAGAAACAGGGCGTACAAATTTGGGAGTAATGACTACAACCAACTCGTCCGTCGTTTTCTTGGTGCTGCGGCTACGGAAGAGTTGCCCCAGAATCGGGATGTCTCCAAGGCCGCGGATTCGCGCCATCGTCTGCAGCACGCGATTGTCAATCAGTCCTGCGATGGCGAAGCTTTCGCCGTCCTTCAAAACCACTTCTGTCTCTGCCCTGCGAGTTACGAGAGCAGGAATCTGAACGCCCTGCAGCGTAATCGCATTGGAGTAATCGAGAGAGCTGACTTCTGGCCGCACCTTCAAATGAATCGCACCAGAATCGTTGATCGTGGGCGTGAAATTGAGCTGCACACCAAAGGGGCGGAACTGCACCGTGATCACAGGCGAAATGGCACCGCCCGTCGATGTGGCATTCAGCATTGGAAAGGGAAATTCTCCGCCGGCCACAAAGCTGGCTTCTTTTCCTTCCACCGTAATCAGGTTCGGCTCGGCGAGAATCTGCATCAGGTTCTGATTCGCGAGAGCGCGAATCGTAGCGCCGATGTTCAGATCGGGACGAAAGGCGAACATATTGAGCAAATCGGCGAAGTTGATGGTGGTGTTGGCGAATTCCTGATTTTGGAATTGCAAGGCGCTGATGCGAGGCTGCTGGAATTGCTGTGTTGACAGGGCACCCAGCATCTTCGGATTGCGAGAGAAGTAGTTGAACCCAATTTCACTCATTGCGGCGCGATCGATGCTGGCAAACTTCACCTGAAGCATGATCTGGCGAGGATCCGGCTTCTTCGGCAACTCAATCAGATTGATGACATTCTTAGTGCGTGTTTGAGCAATCGCAGCGGCGCGCTTGGCGTTATCAGCGTTCTTCACCGAACCCGTCAGAACAATCGTTTCCGCATTGCCGTTAAATTGAATAGCCTCATCGGGGAGCTCTTTCTTCAGGTCTGTCTGTATGGACTTGCCGAAGTCTTCGTCCGGTGTGAGATCAAGAAGCACCTGCACTTCGTAGCGGACCGGGCCGATGCCTTCTTCCCAAATTACCAGCGTAGTCTTCCCGTTGCCCTTTGCTGTGACCATCACCTCGCGAGGGCCGACGACAATCGCGTCAGCAATCTTGGGTTCGGCAACAACCACCTTGGTTATGTCTTGTTGGAACTGAACGAGTTCGCCCTGGCCAATCGTCAGCTTGATGGCCTTGGATGTACTCTGCCCGAAAGTAACGAGTGCAAGACATGCGAGAAGGGCAGTCATCATCGCGAGTGGTTGTTTCATTTGACTTTTTCGAAGACCTCTTGCACGTGCTTGTCGCCGCGGAATACATCAACCACTTTTTGCGGAGGCTTGGGAGGCTCTGTTTCTTTCTTCTCGGTTTTGACCGCGGGCTTTTGACCGGTCAGATTATTCCAGGATTTGTCGTCGTTGACGGTCTTGGCCATGCCGGGGAGGTTTGGATTGAACTTAGCCATCCGTTCCTTGCGGGCTCCCAGATAGGGGTCCAGCGTATCGGCATAGATGGGTTGTTCCTGATTCAATTTACTGGCATCGAGTGGGTTGCGTAGAACCAGGCCAATCTTGCCGTTGTTCTTTGCAAGCTCCAGCTTTGCGGCTTCTTCAGGAGTCACCAATAGTGTCATAGCGCGCTGTGCTGTGGAACTCTGCGCCTGAGCTGCAGCCGCCGCAGCAGCGGCCTTTGGATCCGTCGTCGCTACTTCTGTCGTACGCCCGACACTGAGCACAACAATATCTTCAAGAATTACTTTGCTCAATGCCTCGGCCATCGATCCAGTGCGAGTAAAGACCACGTCGACATGCGAACGGGGAAGGATCAGCCCCGCCGCACTTGTGGAATCGGTAACTTGAATACTGATCGCACGTTTGCCCGGGGGGATTGTGGCTGAGACGCCTTCAATGCCACCCACCGCCGCCAGCTTCATCTGGGTGAGCGGTTCGTTCTGCGCAACCGGGAACAACAACGTTTTTTCGAGCAGCGCCTTTTCGTCGGCGAAGACGCCACGCGGCTGTTCCTTCTCCGGGATCTCGACGAGCCGGAGATCGCCTTTCCGCAGTTTTGTACCCGCGCTCAAATCGCGAGCGGCAGCCTGCACCTTGATCAGCTTGGCTTGCTTGGCCGATGTGGTTGCTGAGTAAAGCAACCAGGTAAGCAAGGCAGCCGACACCCAGGCGCCACCGAAAATCAACAACAGTTTTTGCCGATCCATTATTTAGGGCCCTTTTCTAACAAGATCGCCACGGGATCTTTTCCTAATTCCAGCCAGCCTTTCAGCTTCAGGATCTCGGCAAGAGCAGAGTCCTTTGGCAACAAGGCGTGGGTAAACTTCCACTGATTCAAGTAGGCCTCCCACCCAGCCTTACCATCCAGAAAATTCAGATAGTTCTTACAAAACTCAGCGCCATAGTAATCGTTGCGACCGTCCACAAATACTTTTCGCTGCCCGGCAAATTGATAAATCAAGAATCCGCCGAACTTATCGCTGGAGAAAATCCTGGCCGAAGGCGGCAGGCCCTCCAACTTGGCGGTAAGACTCACTGGAAAGTTCGCTTCCGGGAAGCCGGCCCCTTTCGGAAACAGCGGCGAACGAGCAGCTGCTATGAAAAGGACAACGATCACTGGAATCAATAACCAGCCCCGAAAACCGGAATCCATGGCACGAAGATTATGGTTGTATTGTCTGACGCCCTTCAGCGCCGGAATCCCTTCGAGAAAGGTTGTGATCGCACTGATCGCGAAAGGCACTCCAACCAGGGCCAGCAAAGGTAAACCGCGGGCCGACCGCAGCGCGCCGGCAAACACAATCAAACACATCACGGCACGAGCATAATTGCCTTGAATTACATTGAGGCTGATACCGGCGGCGACCATCAGCATTCCGATCACAAGTGCCTCGGCGCCTTCCACGTGAAAGTTAAAGGTCTGAAACTCGCCAATGCGGGAGAGCAACTCTTTGTCTTGCAAGTACTCGATGATATGAGCGTGAACATGCCAGCCGTAGGGGTTCACAAAGCTGCTGGCCATGGAGATGGCCGCAAACGAAAGCAGCACCTTCCACGATTCATCCTTGCGCAACCACTTCTCTGCCGCATAGACAACAAAGATGCCTGAGGCGAGAAAGAAACTGCCATGGATATTGGCCCAAAGCATACTCGTCAAAGAAACAGCGAGGACCCACCAGACATTCAATTTGGCGGGCACTCTTTCGGCGGCCAGAACCGCAAGCAGCAAAAAAATCCATCCCATCATGTGAGGCCTGGCGAGCCAGTGGATGTTGCAGGTTGTAAGCATCACCCAGGTGGCAGAGGCTCCGAGCAGGAACCATGACTTCGTGACCCAAACCAGTTGGAACCACAACCAGCTCACGATTCCAATCACGATTAGATAGAGGAGAAAAACACCCCTCATCCCATCGAGGATGTGCGCTTGGGCCATAAAGCAGTCCGCGAGCCATTCCCAGGCATACCAGGCACCGCCAGGCATCGAATAGGAGTACGTTTCCTGGGTTGGCACAACGCCAGTAGCCAGAACAGTTTCACCATTTCGAATGTGCCATCCCGTATCGGAATCACGAAAAAGCAGCTGCATGCCTGTAAATGAGGTCAGGCAATACAGCATCGTGATGGCGGAAAGGATGAGAGCGATATCCGGGACTAGCCACCGGCGCAGTTTGGAAGACAAAGAGATCGCGTCCGCTGTACTACTGCTGGGTACCGATGGAGCCGAGACCCTGTGTCATGCTCTGGTACAAGCTGACGACAGCCTGAGTGAGCTGGTTCACGGTGGTGATCAAGGCCAACCCTACGGCGGCGACGATCAAGGCGTATTCCACAAGATCCTGACCTGCTTCGTCTTTCCACAGGTTTACGGCAAATGCCTTGGTGTTGTTGATAAGGGTTGAGAGATTCATGAACGACTCCTTCGAGATTTCGATTTTTCCGAATCCGTTTCTTCGCCGATAAAGACGTGACGGATTGCCTTCGCTAATTTTGACAGGCCCGAGGGCGACTTGTCGCGATTCAAATTCAGTGTGACAGTACCACCAGTACGGGCGGCTACGATTTGCAAATTTTGGATAGCCTCGGGAAATTGGAAGCGCAAAGCCAGAGCCTTTTCCAGTTCAGCCTTCGCTTCGATCCATTTTTCCTGTTCCATATAGGCTACAGCGAGATTGTTGTGTGCGGCGGCCGGGCCGCTAATCGCCTTCCAATGAAGCAGAGCTTCCTCCGGTTGATGGAGTTGGGTTGCGTAGAGCATGGCGAGATTGTTGCGCGCATGCTCGTGTGTAGGCCGCGCGCGCAGGAGATCCCGCAAAAGGGTCTCGGCTTCTGCCGCCCGCTTCTGCTGGATCAGGTTGTAGGCAAGATTGTTCAGGAAGTCCCAATTGCGGGGCTCGGCGGCGACGGCTTTGCGATGCAGTGCTTCAGCCTCGGCCAAAGACTCAGTAAAGATCGCCGCCTTGGAGAGCTGTGCCGGGGTCGGAGTTCCGGCGGCAAGCGCAGCATTCAAAACCATCGTGGCCTGGTGGCCAAGGCCTTGAGCCTTGAGAGCCGCAACCAATTCCAGGTGTAGGGCAAGGTCAGTCGGCGCCAGTTCCGCTGCAATGCGGAGATGCTCAAGAGCCAGATCTCCGTAACCAGCAGCTTCGAATTTGGCAGCCAGACGGCGTCGCACGGTAAGGTCCCGCGGGTTATCCAGCAGTCGCTTACGCAGAGCCTGGATTTCAAGGTCGCCATCGCCCATATTGACCGCGTTCTTGACTTGCGTGTCGAAAACGGCCAGCGTCGATCCATTTCCAGACTGTTGCCGGGCGCAGGAAACCAGGCTCAAGCTGAGCAAGGCAAGCATGAGGCCTCGGCTCATACTTTTTCAAACTCCAATTCGTCACCCACAAGGGTCCCCGTCGCTTCAACCGTGCCCGCAGGCAATTCCAGCACGCTGTGGGCGCGAAGGCAGAAGCTAATTCGGTTCTTACCCATGTTGGGACGCATCTTCAAGATTTTCTTCTGTTTGCTCAAGTAAATCACGTCGATCGCAAATTTCATGCCGAAGCAATGCACCGCTTCGCAGGGTGCAATCCACAACCCGTCTCCGGGCTCAAGCGAACTGTGCTCGAGCAAACCTTTTCGGCGCAATGCACTCGTATTGGCGATGCCAGCATGGGTAGCAAGCAATTGGCCAGACCGGCGATTGGTCACCTTCAGGCGCTTCTCAGTCGAATCCGTAGAACCCATGCTAGTCGAAAATGTTTCGCTTTGGGAAAGAAACTTCTTTGGCCATGACGCGTTAGAGTACATTAGGTTCAGACGCGGATGCAATTTCTGTTGGCAAAGATTAACAAAACTCTACTTCTTTCGTTTTTATTCATCGGCTTGTTACCAAATGCTCAGGCGCAGGTCGGGACCTTCGGCTCGGTGACCGCTCTCGGCGAAACCCCGAGCGACATGGTGATCGACGAACTGCGAGGTCTGTTGTACCTGGTTCGATCCAACGCCAATCGAGTGGATGTTTACGATTACGTCAACAAGCGATTGCTGAACCCAATTCCTGTGGCCACGTTCCCCGTAAGCGCCGCGATGTCTCCTGATTCGGCCACGCTCTACGTCACAAACGCAACGTCCACTTCTGTGAGCGTCATTCGCCTGGGCGACAATCAGGTGCTGAACACACTGAGCCTACCCGTGCGGCCTGAAGGCATTGCAGTAGGCGCCGACGGCCGGGTTCTGATCACGACACAGGGAACCGGGATCAACAATCAATCGCAGACACTGCTGCTTTACGATCCTCGCCAGGACGCGGCGCTGCAGTTCACCACGGTGCCTTCGCCAACTCAGATCTCGACTGGCAATATCAATCAGAACGTCTTCCTCGGGCGGCCAACCACGCCCTTTCCCGGAAAGCTCATCACGACACCCGACGGCAATTTCATCGTGGGCATGGTAGCGATCAATCAGAGCACGAACAGCGCGCAGACAGCGATGTTTGTTTTCGAAGTGGCCAGCGGCACGATCTTGCGCAATCGCACGGTGACGGGCCAGTCAACTGTGCTTGCCATGTCCCCCGACGGAGGCAAGTTCATGGCTGGTTCTTCCCAGTATGACTTTGGAACGATGAATGTCCGGGGCATCATGAACACCGGAAATCTGCCATTTACACTGCCAGGCGCTATTTTTGGATTTCCCAACGGCGTGAATTTCGGCGGAAGCGTCTTCTCACCCGATGGCAAAACACTGTATTCCGCATTCAACTACACAGCGACGATGACCACTCAACGCCCGACCTCGAATGTGCTGTTTATCGGCAACGCTTCCAATCTCGGCGTTCGGCTTGGCATTAAGCTTCCAGAGTCGATTCTCGGCAAGATGGTAATCACTGCCGACGGGGCGCAGATTTTTGCGATCTCTGAATCGGGCATCCTGACGCTGCCGATCGGTAACCTGTTTGATTATCCGATTCTGGACCCGGAAGCGACGCAAGTCTTTCTCGCCACAGACCCATGCAACAAAGGCATCGCTAGAGCCACACTGAAGATTTCAAACCTCGGCAAGGGCAAGCTCACCTTCAGCGTGCCGGCCCTCACGCCCGCGGTGGTCGCACAAGTCAACAGTGGACTGGCACCGTCCTCCGTGACGTTCACGATGGACCCCGGTCGGGTAAATGTCACGCGCCGCCCGGGCACAAACGTTTACAACCCAAACCCTGGCGGAGCTCTGCCAGTGAACCTCAATTCGCTGGAGGCGATCAACATCCCCAACACCATTCGAGTGTTCATGAATTTCCGCCTGAGCGATCAACGGGGTCTGATCTTCCCCATTCCGACGCTGACCAATGGCATCAACGCGGGGCGCGGACTGCGCCACATCGAGCTGGACGAGAAGCGAGGCCGGGTTTACATTTCCAACTCAGGCTACAACCGCATCGAAGTGTTCGACACGGCCAAGCAGCGATTCCTCGACCCGATCGAAGCAGGACAATTCCCTCAGACGATGGCAATGTCGCTCGATGGCGACACTCTTTATGTGGCTAACGTTGGCGGAGAGTCGATCAGTGTTATTGACCTTTCCTCACTGAGTACGGTTGGCAATATTGAGTTTCCGCCAACGCCCCGCCTTGCAACAAACAACGCGCTGAGCGTCGACTCCATGGCCATGACCTTGGCAGGCCTGCAATTCACCACCACCACTGGAAATGTGTGGCGAACGCTAGGCAATCAAGCAGTAGTCCGGCCGGGCGGCGGAGTCTTCAACACGCAAGGCACAGTGGGCGGCAACCGCTTCATGGCGGCGACGCCAAACGGCGAATTCGCGATGCTGCTGGCCAGTGTAGGAGGCACCCCGACAGCGGCCGGCTATCTGTTCGATGCCACGATCGACGCCTACACCACCAATCGAACGGTGTTTCAGAATGCATTTGCCAGCTACGTAGCCCCTGTTGGGGGCGGCCCTCGAGGAGAGTACTTCCTGGCAGGTGGCTTGATTCTCGGCTCTTCGCTCACCCCGATTGGCGGCGTCGAGCGCCCTGGCGCCACTCAATTCCAACTGGGGCCAAACGGCCAGGTAACTCAGATTAGTGTGAGTGCGGGCAACCGTAACGTGTTTTCAGTGTGGCCGCTGGACGCCAATCGTTTTATCCGCGCCACAACTCCGGTTCGGACCTCCGCATTCGTTGCAACTCGCGACGAAGAACGCACAACCCTTGAGCTGGTCGACATTCGGACACAGGCCGAAAGCGTTGTAGGCATCCTGCCCGAAAACCCTGCGTTCTTCGTCAGCGGCAGCACCCAGCAAATCAACGTGCCTGCCAAACAGATGGCCGTCGATTCCAGGGGCACGGTTTACATCCTCACCGTCTCTGGGCTCACTGTGATTCCAACCACAGCAACCAGCACCGCAACGGCTCCTGCGATTCCGAATGGCATCCGCGGCATCGTCAACGCCAACGACGGCAGCACCAACCTCCGCGTCGGCTCCTTCATCACGATCAACGGCTCATCGCTGGCAGCACCCGCAGCGGCTGATACTGTGCCGCTCCCCAGTGTTCTCGGCGGCAGCTGCGTGACCTTTAACGACATCCCGCTGCCCATCATCTCCGCTTCTCCCACGCAAATTGTGGCGCAGATTCCGGCCGACGTTCGCCCCGGGCTCAATGTGGTTCAGATCCGGTCTCTGTTGAACGCGCAACAAAGCACTCCCCTCACCGTTACCGTTTTGCGCTAGCCAAAAAGCTGTTATAAGATGCCTGAGTCCGTTAACACTTTGTTAACGAATTCAGGGAGGTCATCTTTTGAAGCTCAATCAACTAGCCCAGTCGGCTGGCCTTGTGGCACTGCTCGCCACGAGTATGTGGGCCCAGTCGTTCACAGCAAGCATTCGCGGAGTCGTCACCGACGATTCCGGTGCCGCCGTCGGCGGTGCAAAGGTCGTTGTCACCGACCAGGATCGCGGTACTTCTCTTAGATCAGAGGCCGACAGCGCGGGACGCTACACCCTCACCGCCCTGCCCCCAGGCAACTATCTACTCACAGCGGAAGCTCCAGGCTTCAAGAAGTTTTCAAGCGGCAAGTTTGTTGTTGCCGTGCAACAGCAGATTACAATCGACGCCAAGCTGCAGGTCGGCGACGTCAACACCACCATTGAAGTGTCGGGGTCCGCAGCACTGGTCAACACCACGATTTCAAATCTCGGCCAGGTGATCGACAACGAAACGATTCTCAAGCTGCCGAACCTCGCTCGTAACTCGCTAAGCCTGTCTTACCTCACGCCAGGCGTTGTCGGCTCCGGCGGCCGCCGCGGCGACAACAATACCAATTTCGTTGCAAACGGTTCGCGCAACTCCACCTCCGACGTCCTCGTAGATGGAGTCACGGTCACCACGGTGGAACAAAACTCGGGGATCTCCGACTTGAAGTTCTCGCCCTCGATCGACGTCGTCCAGGAGTTCAAGATGCAGACAAACTTCTTCTCGGCCGAGTTCGGTCAAACGGGCGGCGCGGTCGTCAACATGGTGACCCGCTCCGGCACCAATGGCTTCCACGGCACCGGGTACTACTTCTTGCGCGACTCGGCATTGAACTCCAACGATTGGTTTGCCAATCGCGCTGGCCGCGCCATCCCGGCTTTCCACCGCGACCAATACGGTGGCGTGCTCGGCGGCCCGGTAATCAAGAACAAGACCTTCTTCTTTGGTGCCTATGAATACACCAAACAGGAGAGCCCAACCTCCGCTGTAATCAGCTTGCCCACCACGCTCCAGCGCGCGGGCAACTTCTCTCAGACCTTTAACGCAGGCGGCCAACTGATGCAGTTGTACGATCCTTTCGCTACAACCACGTCAGCCAATGGCACCATCACACGTCAACCGATCGCCGGAAACATCCTTCCAGCCTCCACAATGGATCCGGTCGCTCTGAAGGCACTCTCGTTCCTTCCCACTCCAAACCAGGCGGGTGCCGCGTTCACCAACACAGCCAACTGGTTCGGCCAGGGCATCAATGCCAGCACCGGCCATCAATCCACCATCAAGATGGACCACAACTTCAACGCATCCAATCGCTTTAGCGGCCGCTGGAGCAACAGCCGCGGCAGAGGGCAGAATCCGAATTTGTTCGGCGAAGGCAACCCTTCTTATTACACGGGCGGTGTCAACGCCACCAATACGCAATCGGTGGTCGGCGACTTTACTCACGTTGCAAACGCAACCACGCTGTTCACCTTCCGCTACGGATGGACTTATTCTGACTTCGCTCGCAATCCCTTCTTCGACAGCTTCGACCCCACCAGCCTGGGCTTTGCGTCGAACATCAAATCCAATGCCACCAACCTCGTTTTCCCGCGCTTCCGTCCAGAAGGCTTCCAGGAGTTTGGCACTGAGGGCTACTGGATCATGGATCGCGAAGAAGGCGTTCACCACTGGTCCGGCTCGATGACCAAGATCCTCGGAGGGCACAACATCAAGGCGGGCGGCGAGCGCCGCTTCAACCAGTTGGATTACCTTCAGCCAGGGTTCCCCTCCGGTGGTTACTCGTTCGGCCGCGGCATCACCTGCCTCGACCGATTCACCTGCCCCGGCAATCAGGGAAACGGCCTGGCAACCATGTTGCTCGGCTGGACCACTGGCAGCAACTACCACATCGAGCCCAAGGCATTTTCGCGCTCCGCCTATTGGGGCTTTTACTTCCAGGACGACTGGAAGGTGACGCGCAAGCTCACGATCAATCTGGGCGTGCGCTATGACTTCGACGTCCCACGCTGGGAAGTGCAAGACCGCTACAGCTACTGGGATCTGAACGCTCAGTCTTCTGTGAAGGCGCCAGGATACGACACCCGAGGGGTGATCAAGTTTGTCGACAAAGATCGCCGGTCTCCCTTCGACGCTGACATGAACAACTGGCAGCCCCGCGTTGGATTCGCCTACGGCGCGAATTCCAAGACCTCGATCCGCGCTGGCTACGGCCTCTTCTACACCTTGAGCCGCGCCACGGTCTTTGGCCGTCCAGGCACAGGATTTACCATCGACTCGCCCGCTATCTGGTCGCTTGATTCCAACGCAACACTGAGCGCAAGATTGAACAATCCGTTCCCGAACGGCGTGCTGTTACCTCCTGGCCGCAGCCAGGGCGACGATACCTTCCTCGGTTTCGGCACCGGCACCATCGTTCGCGACAACAACCGCAACCCGGAATACCACTCCTGGAACTTCTCGATCCAACGGGAGCTGCCCCTGCGTTCGGTTCTCGAATTGAACTATACGGGGAGCCGCGGCACACACTTGTTCATGCCGATCACGACTCTTTCGCCTTTGCATCCCAACGACTGGGCTCGAGGCCGCAACGCATTGAACGGCCTGGTCACGAATCCCTTCTTCGGGCAGATCCGCGATAGCCGTTCAGTGTATGCTCAGCCGACGGTGCAGTTGCAGCGCCTCCTGCGCCCGATGCCGCACTTTGCCGGCACCAGCGTTGGGCAGGCTGAACCAGCCCGCGGCGACTCCATCTACCATGCGCTGCAGATCAAGTGGGAAAAGCGCTACAGCGCCGGCCTCACTTTCCTCGGTCACTACACCTGGTCGAAGATGATCGACAATATTTCGCACACCTCCGGCAATGTCTCCTGGCTCGGTGGCTCCACCAACATCCAGAACATATGGGATCTGCGCGGCGAGCGCGCACTCTCGGCTCACGACATCGCGAGCCGCATGGTACTCACCGGCGCTTATGAGCTTCCCTTCGGCAAAGGCCGCAAGTTCGCCGCCAATATGCCGAAGGTCCTCAACTGGATCGCCGGCAACTGGGATGTCAGCGGCATGGCTCTGTTCCAGAGCGGCATGCCACTGCACATCACTCAAAACGGCGGCAATATCTGGGACGGCACCCAACGCCCGAACCTGATCGGCGACCCCAGCACCACCGGCACGGTGCAGAGCCGCATCAATAACTACTTCAATCCGGCGGCCTTCTCTCAGCCGGCGGTAGACGTGCCTGGCACGGCGCCTCGCACCCTCGGCTATCGCGGCCCTGGCATCTCCACGCTCGATGCGGCTCTTCTCAAGAGCATCATCGTTCGCGAAGGTCATCGCCTTGAAATGCGCATGGAAGCCACCAACTTCACCAACACTCCGATGTTCGGCGACCCGGCGACCTCCTTCGGTGCTGTGAACTTCGGACAGATCACCGGCGGTCGCAGCGGTGTCGGCCCACGCAACATGCAGTTCGGTCTGAAGTACTACTTCTAAACTGAAATCACTCAACAAAAAGAAGCCGCCAGGTGCACTGGCGGCTTTTTTATTACCTTCGAGTTCAGAATCGGTTCGATTTCCGCATTACTCATTGAGGACTCTTCCACCCTATGAGTGCCACGGCGGTACAAATCGAAAACCAGATTCAGGTCAACTTCAAAGCCATCGACAAGATTGGGGATCAGATGTCGAAAACGACGTCGATCGCCTCGGCGGCGAATTTGCAGCGGGAGCTAAAACGGCTTTGGCAGGCCCAGCGATATTGGGCCGCCGAGTATAAGAAGGCGACTGGGCGAGAGTACATGCTCCTCGAACCAACAGTGATTGTGGGCAATCTGGATGCCGAACGCAAGGAGGCAGCGGCAAAGCAACAGTTCCAGGTTTCCAAACAGAAGGTGCTCGACGGGATCACGACGGTAGCCAGTGAGAAGATGCACATTCTCGCAAAGCTTCAGGATCAGTACGACATCTCGGTGAGCTGGAAAAACGCCATGTTCTCTCACTGGACGCGGATGGGGGCGGGACTCCACGCCAGGCACCCTCTGATTGTGAAGAAAGAGATCGATGAAAGCGTCACGCGATTGCTCGGCGAAGCTCAAAACCTGGTCGATCGGGACAAGCTGGAGAAGGCGTGGCAAAAGGTCAGCTCGGCCGCAAAAAAGGTCCAATGGGGGTTTAATTTCTACAACTGGTGGCTGAACCAATTGGAGACCGGCGCTAAGCGCGCCGAAGCAGGCATTAAGATTAGCGCGGCGCTGGCCACGCTTGTGGTGGCTGCACCGCTCGAGATCGGTGTATTAGGAACGATGGCGGTCGCCACAGCTGGAGAAGGAGCCATGCAAGGTACATTGCTCACCGCTAAAAATCTGGGGGGCGGTGACACAATCTCGAACGAAGACGTCAAAAAGGCGATCCTCGAAACCTTGATCGCCGGGGGCACAGCGGGTCTTGGCAAAGGTGCGGGCAAAATGGTGGCAGTCAAGCTTGCACCCCGCATTGGTCAGTCGATACTCAAACGCGCCCCCACTGCGGAAGAGATCGAGTTCATTGCCATGAGGGTGGAGCAGTACTTGGCGGCGAACTCCTCCTCAATTTTGAAGAAAGTTCTACAACTCGACACAGAGCCCGACTGGAACCTCTGGTACATGTGGGTGACGCCCGCCATCAATCCCATCGCAATGGAGATGAGCAAAGAGCCCGACATCAATAAGCTGTTGAAGAAGCCTTAAAGCGGCGGAGCCACCACTTCGTTGCTCTCGATTCCACCAGCTCGTAGCCGAACCCGCACGGCCCCGCCCGGTGCTCTCACGTTCACCTGGTAAAGCCCCACAAATCCCGGGGCCAGCCCCGAATAAACAACCGAAGATGCGGTGCCATTCAGTAAAGCGACGACAGGGACCACTGTCTGCTGGAAGCCGTCCCGCAGTTCCACAGATCCTAACCCGGTGCAGTAGATCTCTAAAAACTCTCCACGCCGCAGGACAGCACCCGGAAAGATTCCTGGCTGAATGCGGCGCACCGGCACACGCACCACCTGGCTATCGCCCAACGGAGTAATCACCTGTACAGTCACATCCGTAGCGCCCAGCAACTCATCGGCCAGGTAAAAGTTGATTTGCGCATCACTGACGAAAATCAGAGGTTGCAGCCGCCCATTCACTAAGACCTCGACGCCATTGATGCGCCCCGGCCAGGGCAGGGACGCCCCTGCCAGCGCACCACCCGCCAGGTTCGCCCCAAAGATCGAATGAATCGACAGTGGCGTCAAGCCGCCAGCGAACGATGCTGCGTTCACCACCGTGCTGCTTAACAAGAACGGCTGGCCCAATGCAGTGACCAACGCCGAAGGCCCGCCTTCGACTCGCATCGCCAATCGATTGAGCGGCGGCGCTGCGGGCCGCCAACGAAAGCTCACGAGGCCGTTCTCATCGCTTACCGCACTGGCGGGTTCAACCGTGCCAGTGCCCGCGTCAGCAATCACGCGGAAGCCCGGGTAGGGCAACCGGTTGCCGTCGGTAACCCTTACAACAATCGGACGCTCCAAAAATCCACTGCCCGCCGTTTGGCCTTCTCCGCTGACCACATCAAGCGACAATGTGCTGGACGCCGCCAACACTTGCACCCTGGCCTCGACAACTTCAAACGTCGTGTCCGGCGGAGTCACTTCAATCAAGTCCACTCCCGTGCGCAATCCCCTTACTGTGAACGAGGCGGAGGTTTGCCCAGCCGCCACAGTCACACTCGCAGGCATCTCGGACAGCGCATTTCTGCTCCGCACTGCAAAGGTCCGCGCAACGGGAGCAGCACTGGCGAGGCGCAAACTCGCCGTTGCAGTCTGCCCGGCAACGACACCACTGGCAGGCCACAAGCTCAAAGCAACACTCTTTTTAAGCGAGGCATCCGCAGTGGCTCGCTCCCCGGCGGCCCGAAAGTAAAAGGATTCAAAGCGGCTTCGATACGTCTCCACTTGATCTACCCAGGCCTGCTGCAATGGCTCTCCTTTCGGCACCACGAGTACAAAGCCAAATCGAAACTTTCGCTGCGAAACCGTATGATCGGGAATACGCCGGCCAACTTCCGCAATTAAGTCGTCAATCTGCACGTCACGCCGCGTGCCATTGAATCGCACCCCGACGGAAGGCGGCGGCGGGAAGAATGAGTTAAAACCTGCGGCGCCCACATAAAACATTGGGGGCACTTCTTCCTTCGGACGCAAGCCCATCAGATATTGATCGAGTGCCGAGAATCCTTCAGTGACAGCGACGGTTTCAAATCGCGGCGACGCCCCTTCGCCTTTGTCCTCGATGCGATTCCCCTCAAGCAAACTAGCCTCGCTATTGAACGTGAAATTCCAGTGCGCCGTCTGCCGTCCCAGCATTGGCCGGCTGGTGGGATTGAGCGGATCGCGGACACTGGCAAAGGCCAGAAACAAGTGCCCCGCTTCATGCCCCAACACCGTGATGGGCGTATCGCGCGAAGTAAACCGCGATGGCAAAATGCCATTCGGGTCTGAAGGATATTGGCTCAAATTCCCCATGTTCAACACAGCCTGCAGCCGCCGCGCGCTGCCGTACTCAGCCCCTGCTTCAATCGGAGCGTCTCCATAGCCGCTGCGCTGATTGC
The DNA here is from genome assembly GCA_016870995.1 of Acidobacteriota bacterium. Taxonomy (GTDB): domain Bacteria; phylum Acidobacteriota; class Terriglobia; order Bryobacterales; family Bryobacteraceae; genus Bryobacter. Next base: position 90,024 of record VFZU01000006.1, on the reverse strand, counting down.
GCACCGTCACCTCAAAGGCCACCACACCAGAACCTGCCGAAACACCCAACGCGTTATAAAACACAAGGTAGTCATAGGCATCTTCGTGCGTCTCATAAAATCTCTGTGCCGCCGTCACGGTGTCCAGCTCTTCCCGATTCGTAAACCGCTCTGCCACGGCCGCCGCAAACGTCTGCCCGCCTGCCCCTTGTAAGCTCACGATACTCGATGCGCCCGCGAGCCGCCCTGGAGACATTCCCACGACTCCCTGTTCGCTGTTCATCGCCTGAAATACCATCTCAATCACACCGGTTGCGAGCAGCCGCACCTGGAATGTGTTCACTGGGCCAAAACCAAAGTCGACGTACTCCGGCACACCTCGCCAGGTCACAACCACGCGATCCGCTTGCGACTCAAAGCTCACGGCCCCACCCCGTGACGGATCGAGATCATCGAAGAACGGAGCAATCCTTGGCGCGCCACTCAACAGGCGTCCGAGGGAGCGCTCGCGAGTCGAACTGTCGCCTTCTTCAAAGCTCAGGTTGCCATCGCTATTGATAAACATTGCCCTGTGCGTCCGGCCGTAGTAAGGAAATGCAAAAGGCAGATTGACGCTGCGAGTATCGTCGTCTCCCAGATCGCGCACCACGGCTCCAGGAATCGGCTCCACGTAGTCGGCCTCGCCCACCTCAAGCCGGTACCCGCCCGTGACTGGCACAAATCGCAGCCGCCGGCCGTTCAGATTAAACAGATTCCTCCGACTGACAATCCCCGAGTCCTCTTCCATCACCGCGATGTTGCCAATGTCGCGGGACGCTCCCTTGGCTTCATCGAGCGCGGCCAGCCCCGAGAGCTTGCGAAACACCCGCTCCAACTCGCGCCGCTCGACATTCTGGCGCGAACGGTACAATTCTTCCTTCACTCGCTCTGGATAAGTACCGCAACTTTCACGCCCGCCCTTGGCGAAGCAGAAAAACGGAACAATCCACAGCATCGCAAGCGTAATTCTGGTTACAGTCATGAATATGGCCTTTTGTACAAATTGCGGAGCGCAGCTCGACGACGCGGCACGATTCTGTCCCAAGTGTGGGAAGGCGCTGGCGGGAATGCCAAGTACAACAATTAGCACAATGGGCTCAACAGCCCCAGAGCCGCTCAATTATGAGATCCAGGGCGACAACCTGCAGATCATTCGGTGCAAACTCAGGCCGGGTCAAGAACTCTACGCCGAAGCGGGCCGCATGGTCTACAAAACCGCCAATGTGAATTGGGAAACCAAGATGCAGGGCGACAGCCTGGGCTCGAAGATCTGGGGAGCCGTGAAGCGCAAGCTGATGGGTGAAAGCTTGTTCATGACCTACTTCCGCTCAAACGGCAATGGCGAAGTCGGCTTTGCGGGCAGCTATCCCGGCCGCGTGCAGGCCTTCGACCTTCGGGCCGGCCAATCAATTCTGGTTCAGCGCGACAGCTTCCTTTGCGCTCAGACCACGGTGCAACTCAACATTGCGCTGGTCAAGAAACTCGGCTCGGGCTTCTTCGGCGGGGAAGGCTTCATCCTCGAAAAGCTCACCGGCCCCGGCATTGCATTCATCCACGGCGGCGGCGACTTTGTGGAATTCAATCTCGCAGCGGGAGAAACGATCCAGGTCGATACAGGCTGTATCGTCGCCTTTGACGAGTCGGTGAACTACGACATTCAAATGGCGGGCGGCATCAAGACGGCAATCTTCGGTGGCGAAGGTTTGTTCCTGGCGACGCTTACCGGTCCAGGCCGCGCCATCATTCAATCGATGACGCTCGAGAAGATGGCCCGCGAACTCGGCTCCGTCGCACCGTCCGGCTCTGGCGACGGCAACAACCCGCTCGGGGCGATCGGTTCGATCTTCAGCGACGACTAGCGCCCAGCTGGCGCTCACTTGCGGATCACCACATCCACACACATCCCGTTCGCCAGCGCGGTCATGCGCAGTTCCGCCGCGCCACCATAAAAGTGCTCAAGACGCTTACGCAAATTCTCCAGGCCAACACCAGCTCCGGGCGAAGCAGCGAAATCGTGATCACGGTGCCAGTCTTCTACCGACAATCGCAATGCGCCTCGCTCGCGGCTGGTGCGAATCCAGATCCTCCCGCCCTGCCTGCTGCGAGCGATCGAATGTCGAATCGCATTCTCAACTAGCGGTTGCAACAACAACGCTGGAACCGTTGCCTCTTCCATGGATGGATCGAGCTCCCACTCCACCGTGAGGCGCTCGGCTAGCCGCTCCTGTTCAAGGCTCAGATACTTCCGCGTCAGCTCGAGTTCCTCACGTAGAGCCACTTCACCCTTCAATTGTGGCCGCAAAGTGGCCCGCAGAAAATCGCTGAGATTGAGGATGGCCCGTTGCGGTCGTTCGCGATCCTCGTCAAGAACCAGTGCCGCCAGCATATTCATCGCGTTGAACAGAAAGTGAGGTTGGATCTGATACTGAAGCGCAGCAAGCTGTGCCTCACGCAACAGCTCTCTTTGGCGTCCCAATTCTCGCGATTGCCGCAAGAAGAAATAGAGCATCAGCCCTGCAAAAATCCATCCTGTCCCAAGCAAGATCCCATATGGCCTAAGCCAGGCAATTTGTAATGCAAGGCTCGGGTCATACGGCTTCATGAACAGATCTCAATTGGACGCAATTGACTTCATGAAGTAACGAAGAAAAGAATCGATTTGTTCCAACTACCGCGCTGTTTCGTCGGCTTGCATCACTCCGAAGATGTGACCTTCGGTGTCTTTGCAATAAGCAAGCCAGCCTACACCGGGCACGGGCATCTTGGGCACCACAACAAGTCCACCCAGCCCGCCAACGGTCGAAAGCGTTGCATCGATGTCTGCAACAGACACCGTGTTTACGCACGGTTGCGCCGGGTCGCGTCGCGGCATGAGTCCACCATTGATGCCGGGCTCGCTATCGTCGCCCGTCATGATCATCCAGTAGTCGAGCGGGCCGTCCCAACGCTGAAACTTCCAGCCGAAGGCACCCTCGTAAAACTTCATTGCCCGCTCAGGGTTCTCTGCGGGAATCTCAAAATGCATCGGCCTAGGCATGAGCCACCTCTTTCGAAGCGCCGTATTTCTGCGTCAAGAACCCGATGATGGCTCCGACAACAAAGCCCGGCACCATGATCTCGACATAGTAGTGCTCGCCCGTCTCAGCAGGCATCGACGCCACCAGATAAGCGAACAGAAGCCCAAATGCTGCCCCGACTCCAATGCCAACGGGAACAGAGCGAACCTTCCGCGCCAGCAAGGCGCAGATGATCCCAACCACAACTCCCTTAAAGGTCGATCCAATCAAAATGCCCATAATAAAGGGCCGCACTGCGGCCTTAAACCACGCTGTCAAACCATCCACAAATCCAAGTGCAGCCCCAGCCAACAGGCCCACTACAATTTTGCTGTTCATGTACTACCTCCACAAGAGACTTACCTGCAACAGCAATATCCTTTAACGCGGCCGAAAAAAACAATACGATTCTCACAAATACATAACTTGCAAGTAGCAGCAGTAAAACCGGATTGCGCTGCACGAAACGAATCGCCTTCTCGATCTAGCTCTCGCGGTAAGCACTCACGGATTGATGATTCTGAAAACGCCGTAGATCAGTGGCCATCTGTCCAACACTTTCATAGCGCTCGCCCCATGCCGCTTTAGCCTTCGCAGCAATGGCGAGTAGTGGCTGCGTCGCCAGGCCACCGAGCAAATCCTCAAGCAGCACACCCAGCGCATACACATCCGCGCGAGCATCGGCAGGTGCGCCCGAGGCTTGTTCCGGAGCCATGTAGCGCCGCGTGCCTGCGACCTCACCTTGCCCGCCTCCCGCTTTGAGCGCGACACCCCAATCGAGCACGACCACCTCGCCGAACTTTCCTAGCAAAATGTTCTGCGGCTTCAGGTCGCGATGAATCACACCTTCACTGTGCGCAAAACTGATTGCGTCGCAAAGCTTCAACGCGACTTCCAACCGCTCACCTAGCCCCTGATCGCTTCTGCGAAAAACATCGAGCGGTTCGCCAGCCACCAACCTCATCACGCAGTACCCACGCCCATCGGCCAATTGGCCGGCATCATAGATCGCGACAATCCCAGGATGCTCCAACCTCGCTACAATCCTGGCCTCTTTCATCATGCCCTCAGCGTCTTCGACCACCTTAAGCGCAGCTTCTCGCTCGAGCAACCGGTCCCACACACGGTACACCTCTCCCATTCCACCCTTGCCTACCAGCCCCCGCATTTCATATCGCGTGCCGTCGAGATCAGGCTCCACAACCACCCGCCTCAGGTGATCCAACACCTCGTCGGACATCATAGCCGTTGCCGCGCAAGGCGCCCCACTTCACGCCGAGCCCAGGCAAGGTGATTGGTCACGGTTGCGACAGTCAAGCCTTGTCGTTCCGCAAGTTCGGCATAGCTGGGGCGTTCCGCATCGATGAGATCATGGCTCTCGAACAAACGCCAACGTAAGCTTTCGGCGTAGCTCTGGCGGAACTCCGCAATCGCCCACTCGAACACTCCGCGCTCCCACTCCCGCTCAAAACGCTCCCGGGGTTCTCTCCACCCGAGATCCCGGCTTCATCAAGCTCGACGCGCTCCAGATGTCCGCCCCGCTTCTCACGACTGGCATGAATCCTCTGCTTGGCAATGAACTGATCGAGGCAGGTTCTCAGATAAGGACGAAACCGCCCTTTTGCTGGGTCAAACTTTTCAACAATTCCCTGCTCTAACACCGCAGCGAAGAAGCCCTGCACAAGATCTTCAGCTTCAAGGCCCGGGTACCGCCATTTCACATAACGCAAGCAAGGCATGCGGTAGAGCTCAAAGAACTCACCTTGCGCAGGCCGGCCCACCAGGCTTTGGCGCGTCGAGGGAAACACCTATCACACCTTGAACTTTTCGTCCAGTGGGACGCGATAACCCGCGATCAGACGATTCGTCTCGTTCGCCATCCCAACCACTGCCATCAATTCACCGAACATCGCGTCGCTCATTCCCTTTTGCTTTGCCGCTGCCGTGTGCGAAGCCACGCAATACTCGCAGCCATTGGTGGCGCTCACAGCAATGTAGATGAGCTCTTTCACCATCGGATCGAGTTCACCCGCCGCCATGATTTCCTGAATGCTCTCCCAGGTGCGCTTCAGGGTTTTCGGGTCGTGAGCAATCGCCTTCCAGAAGTTATTGACATCGGGCACATTGCGCTTGGCCATGATGTCATCGTAGACAGCTCTTACTTCTTCGCTCGCATCGGCGTAATCGATCAGCTTCACTTTCCCTCCAGCAATTTCACAATTTCCTCGTGCCCCTGGGCCCTGGCAGCCTCGATCGCGGTCTTGCCCATCTGGTCGCGATGGCTCGTATTGACACGCTGCTCCAGGAGCATTCGCACGATCTCGATCTGACCGCTTTTCGCAGCCAAAATCAAGAGAGTGTTTTCCCGGTCGTCGATCAGATCGAGTTTCGCGCCACGGCTCAACAAGAACTTCACCATCCCGGGGCGGCGGCGACCGACAGCGAAATGAAGCGGCCCGGCAGATTTTGGTGCCGCATCGAGCGTGGCACCTTTGTCCAGCAACAGCTTGGCGATGGCTTCATCCCTGGCCTGTACTGCGATCATCAATGGTTCTCCCCCAGGCCCCCGTCCCTTGTTCACGTCTGCGCCCTCAGCCAACAACCGCACAACATCCTTGATTCGGCCTTCGCGTACCGCAAAGGGCAATGTATCCCCCAATTGCTCATTCCAGCCCAGAATTGGCGCGAGAATTAAGCCGGCCAACATCACCAAGGGCATGACGCCCCAGAGCTTGGTACCCAACCGGATCCGTTCGCCGACTTTCCCGTGCTCTGCCTCATAGCGCTTGCGCACTGAGAAATCTTCTTCTCCAAGACCTCGCTTGGTTCTTTCGTAGAGCAAACTCCAGGCCATCAAGAACGAGCCGTAGATCGGCAGGAAGCTGAACGAAGCAGCATTGAGCATGCTCCCGAAACCGCCTCCGACGGTCTCCTTGAAAAGAATGCGCATTGGCGCTTGGGCGATCACCATCACAACAGGCAAATACAAAGCGACAAGCCAGGAAACAGCAAACCGCCGCACCAATAGAGCCAACACAAGATGCTCGCTACCCACAGTCAACGCTTCGCTGCGAGCGCGGGCGGCCTTGCAGCCAAGATCCTCGAATAATGCCACGACATGGGCTAAGCCGTGGCGAAGCGGATGTTTGGTGAGAACAGAGGCAAAAACCGCCGCTGGATAAGCTTTGGTGGCGCGCCACATCACAGCCAACCAACCCTTTACGGTGGTTTGATGGTCGCGAGTATGAGCCATCCATGCCGTCATCCCCAAGTCGCACCACACCATCGCCAAATAAGCCAGCACTACATGCACCAACAAAAGCAATGCAAAGGCAACCCAATCGACCATCAGGCCGGCTTCAACAGTAAAGCGTACGCCAGCCCGGATTGCGTTGAGAAGCGCCCCAGCCGGGAAAATCACCACAAGCACCACGGCCAGAAACGAACCCGGATTGCCGCCGTTTAATTGCCGGCTCTCTTTGAGTAGATTCACATCGCCTTCTACCGCAGCCCGCAATCGGGAAACAAAGCTGAGCGAATTGGGAGCCCGATGATCTGGATTCTTGGACAAGCTCTCAAGCACGACATTTGAAACGATCTCGCTGAGCTTTGGATTCCGCTTGTGCGGAGCATCGGGCGGCTGGGAGATTTGTTGTTCAATCAGTTCGCGCGCGTTGCCCTTAAACGGCAGCTCGCCAGCCAACATCATGTCAGCCATCATCGCCATCGAAGAAAGGTCCGATTTTTCGCTCACCGCCATACCGCTGCACTGCTCGGGCGACATGAAGGCGGGGGTGCCGAGAGTGGCACCGACCGTGGTCGTAAACCCCGAAGCCTCGGCAAAGGCGCTGGTGATTCCAGATTCCGTCGGCGCGATCACTTGAGTCGCGTTCTCATCCTGAGCGACAGCTTCCGCATTTGGCGCAGCCTCAAGCTCGGGCAATTCCATAGCAAGCGCAGATGGTTCGGCCAGTTTCGCAATGCCGAAGTCGAGCACTTTGACGATGTAGCCGCCGCGGCCGTCTGGCTGCAGCCAGATGTTCTGTGGCTTTAAGTCGCGATGCAGAATCCCGTGGCTATGCGCCTCGCTAACGCCAAGGGCGATCTGTTCAAGAATGTCGACCGTCATCGCCGGTGGCGGCATTGGCTCCTGCTGCAAGTGCTCGTAGAGTGTCTGCCCGTCGAGATACTCCATCACCAGATAGGCGACCGAAGTGACGTCAATCACCGTAACACCGAAGTCAGTCACGTTGACTACATTGGGGTGGCGCAAGCGGCCGCTGGCTTCCGCTTCGCGCTGAAACCGGATCAACAACTCCCGGTTACGCATGAATTGTGAAGCGATGACCTTGACGGCCACCGTTCGCTTGGTGCCCATGTGTATCGCCTGATACACGCTGCCCATACCGCCCTTACCGAGCAGCTTTTCGATCAGATACTTATTGTCGAGCGTACGCCCGAGGAGCGGGTCCATGCGAAGCTATCAGGATACAGCAATGAATCCTATCGTTCATGTAGTTGCCCACATTGAAGCCCTTCCGGGCCACGAAGCCGAGGTGCGCGCGGTACTGGAAAGCTACATCGCCCCCACACGCCTCGAGAAGGGCTGCATCCGCTACGACCTGTTCACCGATGACTCAGATCCGAAAAAATTCACCTTCATAGAAGAATGGGCTTCGAAGGAAGACCTCGAAGCCCATAGCAAGAGTGATCATTTGGGGGCTGGCCGGGTTGCCCTTGAAGGCAAGAAGCAGCCGAACTGGGTGCAGATCCTAACTCAGGTTCAACTTTGAGTTGGCCCTGCTGTAGGTGAAGTAGACCACGAAGCCCAACAGCATCCAGACACCAGCGGTCATCTGCGTGAATTGGTCGAGGCCGATGATCATGGCCGAGCAAACCACAACGGCGAGAATCGGCACCAGCGGAACCAGCGGCGTGCGGAAAGGCCGGTTGCGGCCCGGATCACTGCGGCGCAGCATCCAGACACCGATGCTCACTACGATGAAGGCAAACAGTGTGCCGATCGAGGTCAAGTCTCCAGCCAGGCTGCCCGGGATGAAACCAGCGAACAGGCCGACAAAAACGAACAAGATTATGTTCGACTTGTAGGGCGTACGGAACTTCGGATGCAACTCGCTGAAGACCTTGGGAAGCAGGCCATCATTGGCCATCGAGAAGAACACGCGGCTCTGGCCAAGCAGCATGACGAGAATCACGCTGGAGAATCCGGCAAGAATAGCGACCGTCACCATGGTGGCGAGCCATTCGTAACCCGGCATGTATTTTGAGATTGCGTAGGCAACACTGGCTTCCTTACCGGCGACTTTGAATTCCTGCCAGTTGGCGATACCGGTGAGAACGTGGGCGAACGAGATGTAGAGGAAAGTACAGACTGCGAGCGAACCCATGATGCCGATGGGCATGTCTTTCTCCGGCCTCTTGGCCTCTTGCGCCGCTGTCGATACAGCGTCAAAACCAATAAAGGCAAAGAAGACGATACCAGCCCCGCGGAGTACCCCGCCCCAGCCGAACTTGAAGAAGTCCTCATGACCTGCGGTCCCTTCGGGAATCATGTACGGCACGTGATTGGCCGGGTTGATGAACTGCCAGCCCAAGCCAATGAAGAGCAGCACGATCGCCATCTTGATGAAGACGATGATCGAGTTAACAGTTGCGGATTCCTCGGTGCCCTTGATCAGCAGCAGCGAGAGGAGCAGCAGGATCAAAAGTGCTGGCGCATTAAAGATTCCGTGCACGCCGTCTGGTGAGACCTCCATTGGCGAGTGACACCACTCATATGGAATTACGCCACCAAGCAATTTATTGAGGTACTCGCTCCAGGCAATCGAGACGGTGGCGGCCCCCAGAGCGTATTCGAGAATGAGAGCCCAGCCGATCGTCCAGGCGACCATTTCGCCCATGGTGCAGTAAGCGTAGGTGTAGGCGCTGCCTGCGATGGGGATCATCGCGGCGAACTCTGCATAACAAAGTCCGGCGAACGCGCAGCCGATGGCGGCGACGATGAAGGACAGCGTAACAGCGGACCCCGCCGCTTCGGCCGATGCCGCGGCAGTGCGGACAAACAGGCCCGCGCCGATGATCGCGCCAATACCTAGGGCGATCAGGTTTTTGGCGTCGAGTGTCCGTTTCAGGCTGGTTTCGCCGCTTGCGGCTTGCGCCAGAAGGGCAGTCAAGGATTTCTTTCGAGTCAGACTCATGCAGGAACCTCGTTCTTTTTCCAGACGAAGTAGACCGGGATGCCTAACAGCACAATGATTAATCCCGGCCACGTGTAGTTTGGTTTGTATAGAAGTAACAGAATTTCGATCATGCCGGCGAACACGATATACAGAGCGGGAAGCACCGGATAACCAAGAGCTTTGTAGGGGCGTTCCATATCAGGACGCTTGCGGCGCAACACGAAAATACCCCAAATTGTCATCACGTAAAAAAGCAGAACCGCAAATATAACATAGTCAAGCAAGTCGCCGTAGCGTCCGGTGAGGGTGAGTCCGCAGGCCCAGAGGCATTGCACAGCAATGCTGACCACCGGGGTTTGGCTCTTCGGGTCGAGCTTGCCGCAGACCTTGAAAAACAGCCCGTCATTCGCCATCGCGTAGTAGACACGCGAACCAGCAAGGATCAACCCGTTGACGCAACCGAAGGTGGAAATCATGATCGCAGCAGCCATCCACTTTTCGGCGCTCGCACCAAGAAAGCTCTGAACAACAGCGGTGCCGACGCGATCCTGTGCGGCAGTTTGTATTGCAGCGAGAGGAAGCACCGACAGGTAGACAAAATTGGCAAGCAGATAGAGCACGCTCACGGCTCCCACGCCAAGAACGAGGGAAAGCGGCAAGTCGCGCTTGGCGTTCTTCATCTCTCCAGCGAGAAAGGTGATGTTGTTCCAGGAATCTGAGCTGAACAGGCTGCCGACCATCGCGACGCCAGTCACGGAAACAACTGCCCACGTCCAATCAGCGTTGGCCCAGAAGTTGTTGAAGTTCGCCTCGACGGCAGTCTGGTTGCGGCCGAGAAACAGCCCGAGGCCGACCAAACCAAGCAGGGCGGCGACCTTCGCAATGGTGAAGACGTTTTGGACGATGGCTCCAGTGCGGACGCCACGAGTGTTCACCCAACTGAGCAGCAGAATCACAAAGATCCCAACCACTTGCAGCCAACGGCCCTGAATGGCCGGGAAGAACACGCCAGCAAACTTGGCAAAGGCCACGGCAACTGCGGCGATGGTGCCGGTCTGAATGACGACAAAGAAAGTCCAGCCGAACAAGAAGGCAAGCATGGGGCCGAAGGCCTCGCGCAGGTAGACGTATTGTCCACCCGCCTGCGGCATCGCAGCGGCGAGTTCGCCATAGCTGAGGGCGGCGATTAATGTGAGGAGGGCCGTGACGATCCACGTGACCATCAATAGACCGGGGGAGTTTACCTGGCGGGCAATGTCGGCCGAGACGATGAAGATGCCCGAGCCGATCATGCCGCCAGTGACGATCATGGTGGCGTCGAGGAGGCTGAGGCCTTGAACGAGCTTAGTTGGTGTAGCCATCTTGAAATGTTGTCGCGGAAAGATTTTAGTGTATATGGCGATTGCCATAGTGCGCTAATCACGGCGATTTTTTCCACACCTAATGTGAGTACTGGGCCAGCGTTCTCGAGCGTGATTCCACCGATGGCGACGAGGGGGTGGCGGGAGACAAAGGGCTTCAGGCCGACAACGGGATCTGGATTGAGCTTGGATTGGGTGGCGTAAATCGGACCGATGGCAAGGTAGTCGACAGGGAGATCCTGTGCGGCTTCGAGCTGAGCAGCGTTGTGGGTGGAGAAACCGAGGCGAGCGTTTGGACCAATGATGGCGCGAGCCTCGGCGGGCGGCAAATCTGTCTGGCCGACATGAAGGCCCAAGCCAAACAAAGCTGCGTAGTCGGCCCTGTCGTTGAGAATCAGGTCCGGCTTTCGAATTGCGCAACCCTCGAGGGTCTGTACAAAATCGCCTGTAAAAGCACCCTTATGACGGATCTGGATCCAGTCTGCGCCACCATCGATCGCGGCCTCCAGGCAGTCTGTCAGACTGTGGCCGTGCAGATGGGCGGTATCAAGGATCGGGTAGAGCACTACTCCTGGATCAGGGCCTGATTGTCCGAATCGGCCCAGGCCGAAATTTTCAGGCGGCGGCAGACCCAGCAAAGGCCTTCGACCGAATTGGGCGCCACATCGCTACCGCAGACGGTGCATTTGGTAATCGGGGGCTCTTCGACAAGGACCGGCTTTTTCTTCGTATTTAGTTTGTCTGCCAAGCTTCGATTTTAGCAGCACCGGAGCGCTTGGCGAACCAGGCTTTGAGATCCTCGACGAAAGCGTAGCCTACGGGGACCACCAGCAGGGTGAGCAGCAGGCAGAGCATCTGGCCACCGATGATGGTGATCGCGATGGCGGACCGCTGACCGGCGCCAGCACCGACCCCAACAGCGGTTGGGATCAGACCGGCAACGATCGAGAGCGTGGTCATCAAGATAGGCCGTAGCCGGACCGAGTTGGCCTCAACAATGGCCTCCTGGAGCGGCTTGCCCAGGTCACGAAGCCGGTTCATGTAGTCGATTTGCAGAATGCCGTTTTTCTTGACGATCCCGAGCAGCAACAGCACGCCAAGGGCGCTGAACAAGTTCATCGTTCTGCCTGTTCCCATGAGGGAAATCAGCGCGAAGGGGATCGAAAGCGGCAGCGTGGAGAGGATGATCAGCGGGTGCACCAGGCTCTCGAATTGTGCGGCCAGAACCATGTACATGAAGATCGAGGCTAAGCCGATGGCGAGCAACATGTTGGTGGTGGTTTCTTCCAGCACCTTCACCTGACCCGCAAAGGCGACGCGATAGCCCGGAGGAAGGCTCACTCGTTCGATGGCGTCGTTGGCAGCTTTTGCAGCAACACCGAGCGAAGAGCCGAGAGCCACGTTACCGTATATACCGACGCTGAACTGGCGGTTAAATCGATCGATGCGGCTCGGGCCGAGGCCCTGCTCAAGTTGAGCGATCGAGTCGAGCCTGATGAGGCCCTTGGCGCTGGGCACCAGCAGGCGGCTCAAAACGGTCTTGTCATCTCGCTGGCCAGGCAGCAGGCGCATCATGACGGGGTATTGTTCAGATTCTTCTTTGAAGGTGGAGATCTGGTCTTCGCCCGACATGAGCAGGCGGACTGAATTGGCGACATCGCTGACGCGGACGCCGAGGTCGGAGGCGAGGCCGCGATCGATGTTTACCTGGAGTTCCGGGTTGTTGAGATTCAGATTGACCTTGATGTCGACGATCGAAGGCTCTTTGGCCATTTCAGCGTTCAGGCTCTTGGCGAACCCGACAAGCTTATTGATGTCCGGGCCGAGGAGCTGGAGTCGAATCGGAGCAAAGGTGTCACGCCCGCCGAGGATATTTGGGAATGTGACGCGCGGTCGAGCATAGGCGAATTCCTTTGACATATCGCGGACCTTTTGGCCCATCTGAGTGATAGATGCGCGTTGATCCTGCGGTTTGAGGAACACATAAATGTAGGCCATGGTGACGCGCTGGAGGAAGCCCGCCGTGCTGGGAACCACTGCGGTGACGCCATCAATCTTCTCAAGCTTCTTCGATAGGGCCAGAGCGATTTTCTCGGTGCCTTCGAGCGAAGTGCCTTCAGCGGTTTCGATGAAGACGCCCAGTTCGTTCTGGTCCTCTTGTGGCATCCAATCCTTGCCGATGCGGTCATAAAGGTAGTAGGTGGAGCCGAGTACGGCGAATGAGATGGCGACAATGACCGTGCGGTGGTGCAAGGACCAGACCAGCGTGGCCTCGTACATCTTCTCCATCCAGCCGCGGGCGTGGCCGTGAGCAGGCTGGTTGGGCTTCTTCGGCTGCTTTTTAAGCATGCGGGCTGCGAGTGCCGGAGTGAGCGTGAATGCGACCAGCATCGATACCAGAATTGAGACGGCCATCGTCCAACCGAACTGGTTGAGGTAGCGTTTGGCGTAACCGCTGATGAAGGCAATCGGGATGAAGACGATCACGAGCGATAACGTTGTCGCGATGACGGCGAGGGCGATTTCCTTGGTGGCGTAGAGGGTGGCCTCCTCTGGCTCCATGTCTGTTTCGTTCAAGACGCGGTAGATGTTTTCGATAACGATGATGGCGTCATCGATGACGATACCTACGGCCAGTGTCAGCCCTAAGAGCGTCATCGAGTTGAGCGTGAAGTCGAGCACCTTCAAGACGGTGAAGGTGGTGATGATCGAGGTCGGGATGGCGATCGAGCTGATGAAGACGGTGCGCCAGTCGCGAATGAAGATCCAGATGATGAGAGAAGCGAGCAAGCTGCCAAGCACCAGATGCTCTTCGAGGGCAGCAACGGAGGCGCGGATGTAAGTGGCTTGTTCGGAGATGACATCGAGCTGGACACCAGGAGGCAATTGCCGCCCGAGGTCTTTCAATCTGGTATTCAGAGCGTCAACGACCTTAACGGTATTGACGCCGGTCTGGCGGCGGATTTCGATGAGGACGGCGGGCTTGGCCTTGTAATAAGCAAAGGTGCGGCGCTCGCTCATGCCGTCTTCAACCGTGCCGACGTCCTGGATGCGAACCGGGGCGCCATTCACGTTCTTGATGATGATGCGGTCGAAATCCTTGATGGTTTCAACACGACCCAGGGTGCGGACTCCCAACTCGGAGGAGCCTTTCACGATACGGCCGCCCGGAGCTTCAACGTTTTCGCTCATCACGGCGGACTGGACCTGCTGGGCACTCAAACTGTAGGCATTGAGCTTGTCGATATCCATGTAGACGTTGACCTGACGGCTGCGTCCGCCCTGGATATCCACGATGCCGACGCCGTCGACAGTTTCGAGAGCGCGGCGAACGGTCTTGTCGGCGATCTCGGTCAGGTCACGCACCGGACGGGTGCCGGACAGGGCGACACGCATGATCGAGTCGGCGTCGAGGTCGCTCTTCGCGACAACGGGAGGCAGTGTATTGGGGGGCAATTTACGCTGGGCACCGGAGACCTTCTCGCGAACGTCGTTGACAGCCTCTGAGATGTCGCGGTCGAGGACGAAGTTGATCTGAAGGCTGGCTGAACCTTCGGTGACACGGGCGACGAGTTCGTCGATGCCGGCGACAGAGGCGATAGCCTCTTCCATGGGCAGCACAACCTGGCTGACCATCTCCTCGGGGCTTGCGCCGGGGAGGTTGATACGAACGTTGACAGTGGGAACGTCAGACTTGGGGAACAGGTCGACCCCGAGGTCCAGGAAGCTGAAAACGCCCATCACAACGAGGAACATGATGAGCATCAGGGCAAAGACGGGCCTTTGGACGCAAATTTCGCTTAAACGCAAGGGGACGGACTCCTTCGGAGATTAAGATGATTGTAGCGAGAGCAAAAGTTACTTTTCATGAAGATTGCGTATCTATTTCCCGGACAGGGATCGCAGTTTGCCGGCATGGGCAAAGAATTGGCGGCGGAATTCCAAGTGGCGAAGGCGGCGTTTGAGGAGGCGGACGAGGCTCTCGGCTTTCGGTTGTCGACTCTATGCTTCGAGGGTCCGGAAGAGGACCTGAAACAGACAGAGAACACGCAACCAGCGCTTGTGGCAACCAGTATTGCAGGTTTAAGAGTCTTAAGGAGCATAGGCGCACCGGAGCCGGCCTTCGTCGCAGGGCACAGCCTGGGTGAATATTCGGCACTGGTGGCGGCGGGTAGCCTTGATTTTGCCGATGCGTTGCGGCTGGTTCGCAAGCGGGGCCAGTATATGCAGGCAGCGGTTCCGGCCGGAGTGGGAGCGATGGCGGCCATCTTGAAGATGCCGATCGCTGCGCTTGATGGCGTATTGGCCGAAGCGGCACAGGGAGAAGTAGTGACAGCGGCGAACCTGAATTCGCCAGACCAGATTGTGATTGCAGGCCACAAGGCTGCGGTGGACCGCGCCATGGAACTGGCCAAGGCCGCCGGGGCAAAGCGGTGTGTTCCGCTGCCGGTCAGTGCGCCGTTCCACTGTCCGCTGATGCGACCAGCGCAGGTGATGCTGAAGGCAGATCTCGATGAGACGAAGTTCTCAGGGTTGAGCGTGCCGCTGGTGAACAACTGGCAGGCGCGGGTGATCCAGAGTGGCGAGGATGCGCGGGAGGGTCTGTTCGAGCAGGTACCGAATCCAGTGCGCTGGGTGGAGACTGTGCAATTCCTCGCGAGCCAAGGTGTGACGCACACGCTGGAAGTGGGCGCGGGTAAGGTGCTGTGTGGCCTCGTGAAGAACATTGACAGCACAATCGTCCCGCTCAATTTTGGATTGCCTGGCGACTGGGTGCAGATCGAAGCGACGCGAACGATTGAAGGCGAAGCTTGAGTGAAGACGAACTCATTGCGGCATGGGTAGAGGCCTGGCTGAAACGCCACCCTGAAGCTAAGCGGGCCAAGGTTGAGGAGCAGGTGATCGAACGGGATGTCCCGCTTCGCTTCATTGTTTGTGGCACGCCTGTGCTTGACCTCAGCCGGGAGGGATTCCTGCCCGCGGTTGGGCTGGCAATCGCGCGGCCTGACACGACGCTGGTGACCTGTGTCGGGGATGCGGCGGAGGCTGACTGGCTGCAATCGACCCTCGAAACCCTGGAGGTGGAGAACGTTGAAGTCGTTCGCGGATCGCTTGGCGAGCGGAAGTTTGAAGAAGCGATCTGCCGGGACGAGCGCAAGGTGTTCCAGATCCTCAGGCGAAGCAAGAGAATCATCAATCCCGGTGGGCGCCGTTATCTCGTGCGGAGCCGTGACGAAGGCACGACGCCAGACAGCGAGCTGGTGCAGACCATCGTCTTGGGGCAGCGATGCCATGTGATGCACTTCATCGGGATTCCTGAAGAGCCCGGGGTTACGCCCATCCTCAAAACAGCGGCTTTGTTGCTGGACAAGATTGAGGGTGAATTGAAAGGGTACGAGAACCTGAGTGATTTTCTGGCTCGCGCCCGGGAAGCAGTGGAGATGGACGAGCTTCCCAAGAGCAGTGATGTCTCGATGATATTCATGCGGACGTTCGAAGGGCATGAGGTATATGAGAAATCGGGACGACTGCGGGATTACTTGCGGGCCTTCGACCTGATCGTCTTGCAGCGTCACGCGCCTCAAATGAGGCTGGGTGGCCTGCAGGCCGTGAGCGAGGGCGGCCGGTTGTTGACGAAGGGAAAGTGGGAGGAGCCGGCGTGGTATTCGGTAGACGCGACACCCTACGATGCGGATTACTTTCCGAGGGCGATGGCAACGCTGGCCTGGGGACTGGGTGTCGAGGTCAGAGGCGAAGACCCTTGGGAATTTGTGCTGGATGGGGTTCGGATTGCCGCCAGAATGAATTACCGGGGGAGTTGCTCGATTGCCGCCGAGACGGAGAGCGCGAGAGATAAGATCTTTCGGGGGCTGGTGCGCGCGAGTTGCTAGGCGCGAGGTCACTGCTTTGGTTTCCGGATGGGGTCTTTGGGAGCGGCTTCGTGGACGCGGTCTTTATAAATGCCTTTGAGTGCACCACCGAGGTGGAGGGTGTCCTGGCCGAATTTGTCCTTTAGCTTGTCGGCTGCTTTCAGGGCACTGCGCCATTTGTGATCATCCTGCCCGGTGAGGAGATTGGGTTGTGGTGTGGTGGTTGTGAACTGGCCCACGTGGACGCCGAGTAGGCGGACCTTGCGACCTTTCGGATAGTTGGACTCAAAGAGCTGGAGGATGGCGTCGACGATGTCGCGGTCGATGTCAGTGGGGTCTGCCAGAGATTTGGCTCGAGTGATGGTTTCGAAACCTTCGAAGCGGAGCTTTAGTTGGGTCGTGCGAGCGTGGAGACCATGATCGCGGAGGCGCTTCATGACCTTTTCGCAAAGGCGGACGAGAGTGGCACGCAGGGTGGTGAAGTCGCTCGTGTCTTCGTTGAAGGTGTGTTCGTGGGAGATGGATTTCGGATCGTCATTTGAGCCGATCTCGGTGTCGAACCAGCCGCCTGCGTCCTTGCCGTGAGCTTTGCCTGAGAGGGCGAGGCCCAACTTGCCGAAGCGGTCCATAAGAAACTTCTCGTCGAGCTGCGCAAGGTCGCCGATCCGCTTGATGCCGATGGTGGCGAGCTGCTTTTCGGTGACTTTGCCGACGCCGGGGATGCGCTTGACTTCCAGGGGGGCGAGCCAGTTGGCCTCGGTGCCGGGAAGGATCCAGAGGATGCCGTTGCGCTTGGCCTGGTCTGAGGCGATTTTGCTGACGAGGCGGCTGGTAGAAATGCCGATCGAAGAGTTGAGGCCGGTCTTGTCGGTGATTGCCTGGTGGAGGCGGTGGGCGGCTTGCAGAGGTGGACCGAAGAGGCGTTCGCAGCCAGTCATGTCCATGTAGGCTTCGTCGATTGAGGCCATGTCTACGAGGGGCGAGAAGGTGCGAAGGACGGCTTCGACTTTGTCGGAGTACTCCTTGTATAGGTGCATGTGGCCATCGAGGAAGATGGCGTGGGGACAGAGCTGTTGGGCGGTGCGGAGCGGCATGGCGGAATGGATGCCGTACTTGCGGGCTTCGTAGCTAGCGGCTGAGACGACGCCGCGCTCCGTGCCCTTGCCGCCAACGATGACGGGCTTGCCTTTGAGTGTGGGGTCGAGGAGTTCTTCGACAGAGACGAAGAAGGCGTCCATGTCGATGTGGAAGATGGTTTTCATTTGCCTGCCTTCTTTGGGGTGGGCAAATTGGGTTTAGAAGTGGAGTGGACGAGAAAGGTCTGGCGCCTGGGATCGAAGGTGACTCGGTCCTGAATCACACAGTCACAACCGTGGCCCGGGTCCCAGGTGTGAGCCCAGAGGCCGGGGCGGCGCTGCTTCATTCTGAAAGTTTGGGATAGCCAGAATCCACTCTTCAGAGGATCAGAGTTGAAGCGTTGCTGATATCGATATTGAAGGACTTTGTCGGTCCTGGAGCTATATCCGAGGATTGAGGCCACGGGTAGGCCACAGGCTTGGTATTCGAAAAGAAGGAATTGACCTTCGATACCTTCCCCTGTCAGGTCGCGGAGCTTTAGGATGTGGGGAATTCCTTCATTGTTCTTGTCTGGATGAGGTACTTCATAGGCATCCTTCGAAACCCAAAACGGCAGGCTGAAGCGATCTTCTTTTCTGTCTTCACCAAAGTTGGAGCCTTGAATTGAGATCGTGTTGAGGATGACGTGTCTTGATTGGTCTACAAGGGAAAGTCGGCCGGGACCGCTCCAGTGGGAACCATAGACTCCTTCACCACAGCCCCGATCAAGTCGATCTCGAAGCAGCACTTTTTCTGGGCGAAGCATCCAAAGGACCATGAGTCGGGAGCGCTGCTTTAGTGTCTTGATCTCAGCGGCTTCAATCACCTGTGCTTGTGCCGGAAGAATGGCCTTTAGCCAATCTGGAGACTCCGATTGAGCGTGCGCTACGAACTGGGCCTGGAAGAACAGGACCAGGAATGTGCGCTTCATTCCGCACGCCCCTCGGGGAGAACCGCGGTGAGGAGGCAGGGGCGGCCGGAGAGGTCGTTTTGGACTTCGATTTCATTCCAGTTAGAGAAGAGGTCGCGGGTGGAGAGGGCTCCGATTTCAAGGAGGATGCGGCAGCCGGGCTTGAGGACCTGGCGGGCTTGTTGTTCCAGGATCCGGTAGGCGTCCTGGCCGTCGTCGCCGGCGAAGAGCGCAAGGTCTGGCTCGTGGTCGCGGACTTCGCGCTGGAGGGTTGGCTTGTCGGTGAGAGCGATGTAGGGAGGGTTTGAGACAAGGAGGTCGAGAGAGTTTGGCCGAAGGGCGGAGAGCCAGTTGGACTGAATGAAGTGGACGTTCGCTTTGTGCTCAGCGGCGTTTTGGCGGGCGACTTCGAGAGCCGTTGGGCTGAGGTCGAGACCGATGACGGGCTGGCGGAGTTCGGCGGCGAGGGTGACGCAGATTGCCCCGGAGCCGACGCCGGCGTCTGCGATGACGCCGATGGGCTTGGGGAGATTGAGCGTGTATTCGATGAGGTGCTCGGTTTCGGGTCGTGGGATCAGGACGCCGGGTTGGACCTTGAAGTTGCGGGTGAAGAATTCCTGATGGCCGGTGATGTACTGGACGGGCTTGCCTGCGATGCGCTCGTGCAGGTAGCGGCCATAGTGGATCCAGGCGAGTTCGGGCAGTGGATCGGCGGAGTGGCTGAAAAGGAAAACGCGCTCCTTGCGGAGCGCGTGCATGAGCAGAAGTTCTGCTGTCAGCCTTGGAGGATCGATCTTCTCGTCGGTGAGGAGTTTGATGCCCTGCATCAGAGCCTGACCGATAGTGAGATCAGGCGACACTCTTGATCTTCTCCGCGTTGTAGTGGGCGGTGAGAGCGCTGATGAAGGGCTCGAGCTTGCCTTCCATGACCTGATCGAGCTGGTGGATGGTGAGGCCAATGCGGTGGTCGGTGACGCGGTTCTCTTTGAAGTTGTAGGTGCGGATCTTCTCGCTGCGATCGCCGGAGCCGACCATGGACTTGCGCTCGCTCGACAAAGCGGCGTTCTGCTTTTCCATTTCAAGCTCATAGAGACGGGACCGAAGGACGCGCATGGCCTTTTCACGATTCTTGATCTGCGATTTTTCGTCCTGCATGGAGACGACAACGCCGGTGGGAATGTGCGTGATGCGGACAGCGGAATACGTGGTGTTGACCGACTGACCGCCAGGACCTGAGGAACAGAACGTGTCGATACGGAGGTCTTTGTTTTCGATGTGGACTTCGACTTCGTCAGCTTCGGGCAGAACCGCAACGGAGACCGTTGAGGTATGGATGCGGCCCTGGGCTTCGGTAGCGGGAACACGCTGTACGCGGTGGACGCCACCTTCGTACTTCATGATCGAGTAGACCTTTTTGCCAGAGATGATGGCGGAGACAGACTTCATGCCACCGGCACCGGATTCGGAGATGTCGAGAATTTCGACCTTCCAACCCACGAGTTCGGCATAGCGGGTGTACATGCGGAGCATTTCGGCAGCGAACAAGCTGGCTTCGTCGCCACCGGCTCCGGCATGGATTTCGAGGACGACGTCCTTGAGGTCGTTGGGATCTTTCGGGATGAGGAGGACTTGCAGTTCCTCTTCGAACTTGGGGAGTTCGGGTTCGATTTCGGCCAGTTCCATGCGGGCCATTTCGGCCATGTCGGGATCGGGGTCCATGACCATGGGCTTGGCCTGTTCGTAGCGGGAGGTGAGATTCTTCCAGCGACGGAAAGCCTGAACGACATCTTCGAGGTCGACGACGGTCTTGGCAGTTTTGCGGTACTTGTCGGGATCGGCGATGATCTCGGGGTTCGCCATGTCGGCGTTCAGTTGTTCGAAGCGTTGCTCAATCTCGTTGAGCTTTTCAGTAGGTATGCGGGCCATTGGGTTCGTTTTATGCGATTACGAGATCGCCGCCTTGAGACTTTTCGAGCTCCATTGCGCCCTTGAGGGCGTGGATGGCGATCTCGGCTTGCGAATCGTCGGGAGGTTGGGTGGTGATGCGCTGCAGCCAAAGACCGGGGGCAGCGAGAAGAGTGAGGAGGCTGCCTTTGTTTTTTGCAGCGTAGCGGATGAGCTCGTAGCTGAGGCCGGCCACGACGGGCAGCAGGGCGATGCGGGCCAGGAACTTGCCGAGCATCGTATCGAAGGGCAGGAACATGTAAAGCACCATCGAGATCAACATGACGACGATGAGGAAGCTGGTGCCGCAGCGAGGATGGAAGGTGACGAAGCTCTGGGCGTTGGCGATGTTGACTTCTTTGCCGGACTCGTAGTTGAACACGACCTTGTGTTCTGCGCCGTGATACTGAAACACGCGTTTGATGTCATTGGCGCGGGAGATGCCGTAGAGGAAACCGAGGAAGATCAGGATGCGGATGACGCCATCGACGAGATTGAACAGGATACGGTTCTCGATGATGGGGTAGCTGTTCTTGAGCTGTTCGGTGAGCCAGAGCGGGACGAACTTGTAGAGCACGATGAAGAAGATGAGGCTGAAGGCTAGCTGGCCGGCCATGGCCCAAGCGGGCATTTCGGTGGGGCCTTTTTTGCCGGGATTGGCTTCGTTTTGTTTTTTCGCATCTTCTTCCGCCAGTTGGACGTCGGCCGAGAACTTGAGGGCCTTCATGCCGAGGCTCATCGCCTGGCCGAGGGTGCCGAGGCCGCGGAGAACGGGATATTTGAAGATGGGGTACTTGTCACTGACTTTGCCAAGGGGAGCCGTTTCGGTGACGATTTCACCATTCGACTTGCGGACTGCGACGCAGTAGGAATGAGGCGCACGCATCATGACGCCCTCCATGACGGCCTGGCCGCCGATGAGGGTTTCTTCGCCGGACTCAAGGATGGGCGCGAGTTGCACGTGGGCGTTCAAGCGCCAGAAAAACTTCCAGTTCATTTGTTTTCGTGTTCTCTTTGCTTATTATCGCTGATTGGTTGGATGCGGGTGGAAGGGATTGGGTTCGTTTCGTTGTTTTGCAATTTGCGGTCGTGGAAGACGGTGAGGCCGAGGTACAGGGCGTCTTCCTGCTTGAGCTCGTGAGTGCGGAGCTTGGCGCAGGGAAGTGCCGGTGAAATGTGGGTTTCAAGCTCGACGGTTTCCAGCTCGGCGTGCATTTCGATGGAGGCGAATCGATCGAGCTGGAGTTGGGAAAGTTGCTTGAACGCTTTGGCGGCTCGGCGCTCGAAGAGGGCACCCTGTTTGACGATGCGTTCCATCTGGATGAAGAAGATCTGGTTCTCCGGGTTGGCGAGCCAGCGATCCTGGGCTTCGGATTCAAAGCGCTGAGCACGGACGATTTGGAAACTGGAGTAGGCGTATTGTTCGAAGACGAGTTCTTCGGCAGGGCCATAGGGGAGAAGTTGCGCGTGGAGTTGTGCGCGGAGTTGCATGTAGTGTTCGCGTTCTTTTGGGTTGGAGGCAAAGAGAGTTTCGGCAGAGGCATTGAGGCCGTGGCTGAGGGAGTTCTTTGCCGATTTCTGTTTGCCAGCGGTGGTGCTGGGGCCGGTGGATTTTTTTGCATTGGCGCGGTTGGCCTTGAATTGAGCTAGCGAAGTCATGATGGGGTTGATCCTTTTTGTGAAATGAAAAAGGAGGCGCAGAAGCGCCTCCTCGATTGGCAAGTTAGCAAACGAGGAGGCGAATCCGAACTCGGGGTGGCGCAAGTTGTTGGATTAACGGGAGAAATAATTTGTGAACGCCGTCGAGGCATTCCGGGAAGTCTTGGGGAATCCGATTTTCGCCAAAGATATTGAAGGGGCGAAAAGGCGTGGCAAATTCGCAGGGAGGGAGTTGAAGCCCTTCACTGCGAATGCAAAGTCGAGCGCGAGTTATTTCTTGGGGACCGAGACTGTGATGTTGCGGTAGCGGATGACGCCGTGGTGGTCGCCCTGGAGGAAGAAGGGGCCGGGTTCTGATTCGTTGCTATCGAGAGCGCCGCCAGTGCGGCCGGGGATTTCGACGTTGTCGTGGTAGACCTTTCCGTCTCGGAGGACGGTGACGCGACGGCCGACGAAGGTGACGTCGAAGCTGGTCCACTTGCCGAGGTTGAGGTCGTTGGGCGGGGGCGGGTAGTGGCTGTAGATCGCGCCCATTTCGTGGTCAGGGAGCTTGCCGCCTTCGGTGCCCACCTGGATTTCGTAGCGGCCGCGGAGATCGATGCCGGAGTTGCCGTGGTCGGGGCAGTTGACTGCGATGTGGCGCTGGAAATCCTGGAATTTCTCGGTGGTCTTGATGTTGGCAGCAGAAGGTCCGCGCTTGCCGTCGCGGAAGACCCACTTGTTGTTGGCAACATTGCCGATGGGTTCCCAACCGGTGAGGTCTTTGCCGTTGAGAAGGGGCTGAGGCTTGGACCACTTTTTCGGCATGGGGCGGTCGCGGGTGGGGGCGGTGACGCCGGCGATGGTGGGGCCGTCGCCGCTCGCGCGCTTCTCGATGCCTTCGATTTTTCCTTTGGCAGGGGAAGTGAGTTCCCAGGTGATGGTGGGGGAGAACTGGATGATGAGTTTGCCGCCGTCGAGTTTTGCACGGTCGATCTTGGTCCGACCTGAAATCGCTCCGCAACCAAGTCAAGGCTTGGAACCGTTAAATAGATCGGAGTCAAACCCGAATCATCTGGAACTTCACGAGACGTGATGCCCGCGCCAAGTTTGGTTACAAAAGGAATTCTTCCAATCGGTCACAGCACTAGGGGAAGAAGGGTCCGACCTGGGATTCGTTTCTGTCAGGAGAACGGCAAATGAGGCATTTCGATTTTGTCGTTGTTGGGATTGCCTTCAATTGAGTCGGAAGTGGAAATATTTGCCACGCGACTAGAGGAATCCGAGCGTTAGTTCGAGGGCGCCCGGGCTCGCGAAGAATAAATATATGCATTCGGCCAAGATCAGGACTGTCTGGGAATAAGACTGAAATCCTTGCTGATCCTCCAACATGCGGGTATGGAACCAATAGCGAAGGTGCATCACGATTAGTCCAAATCCGAAAAAAACAGCGCCTAGAATTTTCGTTGGAGCGGGAAGAGGCTGTCCAACCATGAGGGACCAAATAACAAATATTGCAGTGGCCAAGGTGCATATGCTCACATTCAAGAATTGAATGTAATTCGAGGCCACTACAATCAGAGTTTGAATTTTCACGCTAATCATGTTGATTAATGGTTCGCCAGATAATGGTATCCAAAGTAGCCGATTGCACCGCACAGACCAATGGCCAAACCAGCACCAGTCACAGCGGTCGCGACGGCCGCAATCGTTGAATCCGCGGCCGCGAATTGATATACAATTCCGCCAGCTGATGCAATGGCCGTGCCCGCAGCCATCAAGTGATTTGAGTGATCGAGCAATTGACTCTGCGCTTGACTGTCGATGGTTCTAAATTGAAATCGATCCTGATTGAGCTTGCTCGATGCAGGCCGCAACCGGGGCAGCTGAAGCGCCAAAATTTGGATCACGCTTTCAAATGACTGCTGGAAGCGTCCAGCGGCCCTTAGCCGAAACGCCTGATTGTCACGAAAATTAGTCGCGCTAGAAACAAGCCGCTCAACATCTACCAACTGAACTGGCATTGCCGACTTTCTGAGAATCTCAGAAATCGCGCTTCGGGTAGATCTGAATCCGGTATCTTCTTGCAATAGCCTTAGCCAAGAGTCCAGGTTTCGGTTCAAGCTTTGCGGAATTCCAACTTCAGACAGATGGTTAGCTGCCACGGCAGCTATCGGCAGGAAACTTGACAGATTGTCTCTAGTTAGGCTGCGTGCCTTTAGAGCCCCAAGGATTGGAGCTTCGGCAATCAGGAGCCCCGAGTTAATAGCAGGGGAAAGTCTATAAAATCCGGCGAACTCTGGAAGAGGGACGAATTGATTGACAGCTGGATTATTGATTGACTGAGCAAAGCTTTTATGAGGAGAAGCGATTAAAGCTGTGAGCCCCTCCCCAACGGAGCTAAAGCAGGATTTTCGATTTATGATGACCATAAATGTAGTCCCGAATACATCATTGGTCAACCACAATTTACATTTGATATATTGCAATTTAGTCTTCATTATAAAAAAAGAGGGTATCCGACAATGGCATGGGTAATGAGCGACCAATGACATCAAGGAGGGCACTTGACGGGGAACTACCTGAGCAAGTGTTTTTCTTTTTATGAGTATATGAGCCATACCGCCACATGGGGCCGACTGTAATGAAGAGGCTACATCACATGGAAGTTATTTTGCCGGGACGGAGACGGTGATGTTGCGGTAGCGGATGACGCCGTGGTGGTCACCCTGGAGGAAGAAGGGGCCGGGTTCGGATTCGTTGCTATCGAGAGCGCCGCCGGTGGGGCCGGGGATTTCGACGTTGTCGTGATAGACCTTGCCGTCGCGGAGGACGGTGACGCGACGGCCGACGAAGGTGACGTCGAAGCTGGTCCACTTGCCGAGGTTGAGGTCGTTGGGCGGGGGCGGGTAGTGGCTGTAGATCGCGCCCATTTCGTGGTCAGGGAGTTTGCCGCCTTCGGTGCCCACCTGGATTTCGTAGCGGCCGCGGAGATAGATGCCGGAGTTGCCGTGGTCGGGGCAGTTGACTTCGATGTGGAGCTTGAAGTCCTGGAATTTCTCGGTGGTCTTGATATTGGCAGCAGAAGGGCCGCGTTTGCCGTCGATGAGGGGGTTGTCGTTGATCAGCTCGCCGTCGCGGAAGACCCACTTGTTGTTGGCAACATTGCCGATGGGTTCCCAACCGGTGAGGTCTTTGCCGTTGAGAAGGGGCTGAGGCTTGGACCACTTTTTCGGCATGGGGCGGTCGAGGGTGGGAGCGGTGACGCCGGCGATGGAGGGGCCAGGATTTGCGCCGCGCTTTTCGATGCCTTCGATCTTGCCCTTTGCCGGGGAAGTGAGCTCCCAAGTGACGGTGGGTGTGAACTGAATGATGAGCTTACCCGAGTCGAATTTCGCGCCCTCGATCTTGCGCCAACCGCCGCCGCGGGGCTGGATCCGGCCGTCAATTTTGCCTTCTTTTTCGGTGAGTTCCATCCACTGGGGCCAGGGAGTTCCGGTGGCGGGTGTCATGTTGATATCCCAACGTCCGAGGAAGGGCTTGGTGTCCTGCGCGGTGAGAGCAGAGGCGAGTGAAATAGCGAAGAGCAACTTGTGCATCAAAACCACTTTAGCTTGAGGTGCTATTGAATAATGGGTCATGTTGATTCGGATTTCATTGCTCGCCGCGGTGGCGGCGGGATTGTGGGCGCAAGAGGGACAGCCGGTTTTATCTGGGGACGCACGGTCGTGCTTTACCCGTGTGGATGGCGGGTCGAGAATTCGGATGAGTGTTGAGAATGTGGAAGGGCCTGGATTCAGTTGGGCCTGGCGGATTACGACGCGGGAGTTGAGCACGAACGCGTGGGATTTGAGGGTTCGTTGTTTTTCTACGCTGCCGGCTAAGCGGGGTGATGTGGGTGTCGCAAAATATTGGATTCGCAGCCGGTCTGAAGGTGTGGCGATGTCGCACTTTGTGATTGAGCAGGGTGGGCCGCCGTATTCGAAATCGGTGGAGTGGACCTCCAATGCGGGGCAGGAGTGGAAGGAAGTGAATATTGGGTTCCTTTGGGATAAGGATTACCCGGGAACGACGACAGCTGAGCAGTACAACCTGTCGTTTTGGGCCAACATACAGCTGCAGGAGATCGAAATCGGTGGGTTTCAAATCCTGAACTATGGGCAGGGCGTGGATCTCAGCAAATTGAACCTGGTTGGCTACCCGTATGACGGAGCCGAGGAATCGGCGGCGTGGCGAGCCGAGGCGGCCGAACGGATCGAGAAGCATCGCAAGAGCGATGTGGAAGTGAAGGTGGTGGATGCAGAGGGTAAGCCTGTGGCGGGTGCCGCTGTGAAGGTAAAGATGAAGCGGCATGAGTTTGGCTTTGCCACGGCGGTGGATAGCGGATTCATCACGGGCAACAGTTCGGATAGC
Organism: Acidobacteriota bacterium; assembly: GCA_016870995.1. Classification (GTDB taxonomy): domain Bacteria; phylum Acidobacteriota; class Terriglobia; order Bryobacterales; family Bryobacteraceae; genus Bryobacter. Next base: position 63,498 of record VFZU01000006.1, on the reverse strand, counting down.
CAGAGGTATCGCGAGGAGGTGCTGCGGAATTTCAACAAGGTGGCGATTGAGAACGACCTGAAGTGGCCGTTTTTTGAGACCTGGGCGGCGGGACGATTTGAGAGGGCCGAGCAGTGGTTGAGAGCCAATGGGATGAAGGACATTCACGCGCACGTGCTGGTTTGGCCGGGGCGTCGGAATCTGCCGGCCGATGTGGTGAGGATGCTGGATCAGCAACCGGTGGATACAGCTGCATTGCGGCAGCGCGTGAACTCGCATATCGACCAGATGATGGATGTGACACGCGATAAGGCGACAGAGTGGGACGTTCTGAATGAGCCATTCGACAACCGGGATCTTCAAGGTGTGCTCGGCAATGGCGAGATGGCGGAGTGGTTTAAGAGAGCGCGCGCCGCGAACCCGAACGTGCTGTTGTTCTTGAACGATTACGACATCGTGGAGCGAGGCGGATATTTCTTTGCGCACATGAACTTCACGTTCGATGTGTTGAAACGGATCAAGGAAGACAAAGGGCCGGTGGATGGGTTTGGGTTCCAAAGTCATTTCAACCGCAACCTGACGCATCCGGGACGTGCTTATGAAGTGTTCGACAAGTTCGGAGCAGAAGTGGATCTGTTGCAGGTGACTGAGTTTGACGTCAACGTGCCGGATGAGGAAGTGAAGGCTTTGTATTTGAGAGACTTTCTCACGGTGTCGTATAGCCATCCGAAGATGAACGGATTCACGTTGTGGGGATTCTGGGCGGGGCGGCACTGGCTGCCGGACGCAGCGCTGATCAAGCGGGACTGGACGCCAACGAAGAGCCTCGACGTGTGGCGGGATTTGATTTACAAGCAATGGTGGACGGATGTGGAAGGGGTGACGGGCGAGGACGGAGTGTTTCGGACGCGCGGATTCCATGGTGACTATGACGTGGTGCTTGGAGAGACCACGAAGGCCATGAAGCTGAAGCGTGGCGAAAAGGGAGTGGTGGAGTTGGTGCAGTAACGCTAAGGAAAGTTGCATAGGATAGTGGGGTGAAAAATCTCATTGTTCTATTGATGGCGGCCTTGATCCTGGCCAGCGGTTGCGTCGCGCAGAATGCGCGGCTGGATCGTGTGATGCAGGAGTTCATCGATCAGGAGAAGGTGGCCGGTGCGGTGGCGCTGGTGCTGAAGGACGGGAAGCCGATTTATGAGAAGGCTTTCGGGTGGAGCGATCGCGAAGCCAAGCGTCCGATGAAGGTGGATTCGCTTTTCCGGATTGCTTCGCAGACCAAGGCGCTGACGAGCGCTGCGATCCTGGCGCTGGTTGAGGACGGGAAGATTGGCATCAATGAGCCAGTGGGGAATTTCATTGGGAGCTTCAAGAAGACTAGCGTTGCCCTGAAGGATGGGACGATTTTGCCGGCGACGCGGCCGATTACGATTGCGCATTTGTTGACGCATACGGCAGGGATCTCTTATGGGCGGGAGCCTCAGATTTCGGCAAAGTATGTCGAGAAGGGGCTGGGCGCAGCGGCTGGGTTCGGCTGGTATACGGCGGATAAGAATGAGGGTGTGTGCGCGACGATGGAGCGGCTAGGGACGTTGCCGTTTGTCGAGCAGCCCGGGGAAGTGTACGTGTATGGATACAACACGGATATTTTGGGGTGTGTGGTGGAGAAGGCATCAGGGATGTCGCTCGATGCGTTTTTGAAGGCGCGGATCACGGGGCCGTTGGGGTTGAAGGATACGCGTTTCTATGTGCCTGCTTCAGAGAAGGAGCGGCTGGCGACGGTGTACATGACGGGAGCCAACGGGAAGGTCGAACGGGCTCCGGAAGGTGCTCAGGGACAGGGGCATTATGTGGAAGGGCCGCGTGTGAGTTTTTCTGGTGGTGCGGGACTGACGTCGACGGCTCGGGACTATGCGCGTTTCCTAGAGACGATTCGTCGCGGTGGTGAACTTGATGGTGTGCGTGTGTTGGGATCGCGGGCTGTGGGATTGATGACGACAAATCAGACGGGACTGCTGCACTCGAAGGCAGGGCTTGGATTTGGGTTTGGATTTCAGACGGTGGACCGCTATGGTGCCGATGGGATGGCCGGTGTGGGGGCGTTTGGATGGGGTGGAGCCTACGGAACGAAGTATCAGGTGGATCCGAAGAGCGGCATGGTTGTGGTGTTGATGATTCAGATGCTGCCGAACGGAACGGACATACAGCAGAAGTTCATGACCTCGGTGTATCAGGCAGTGGTGGAGTAGGGAGAAGAGCAGAGCCCTTCTCCCCGAGGTCGGATTAGTTGGAGGCAGCGAGGGAGACCTCTTCAACGAGGTCGAGGTTCTTGCCTTTCTCCGCGCCACCGATGATTAGCAGGCGGCCCGAATCGGCAACCATGCGGTGAGCGAGGCGTGGAGCGGACTTGGCAACATCGACCCAACGGTTGAGGGCTTCGTTCCAACGAATCAGAGATCCGTCGGCGAGGCTGACGTAGAGTTGATTGGCAAGGACCGCAGCGGCGGGAGCGAAGTTTGTTGTGGCTTGACCAGGGAGCGGTGTGCCCTTGGACCAGGTGCTGGTTTTGGGATCGAAGATGTTGACGTCGGCACTGACGGCGCCGGCCTCGGTGATGCCACCCAGAACGTACATCTTGTTGTTGTGAACCGCAGTGATGAAGGCGCGACGGGCAAAGGGTTGTGAGACGGATTGCCACTGGGCGTCGGGCCTGGAGAGATCGAGGGTGAGAGTTGTGTTGGACCAAGTGGTGGATTCAGCACCTTTGAGGAGCCAGCCGCCGGTGACGATCAGTTGATTGTCGATGATGGCGACGTCGTGGGAAGAGCGTGGCTGGGGCAGTGGCGTGAGGTTGGTCCAGGTGTTGGTGGTGGGATCAAAGACAGAAACATCGTGGATGGAATGGATGTCCTGCTTGGTGCCCGGAGCATTGCGTGGGGCCATGCCGCCGACACGGTAGACTTTGCCGTTGTGAGCGGCGAGGTTCATACCTTGCAGGGCGGGCCCAGATGGGAGGGATTGCCACTGTTTGGTTTCGAGGTTCAAGCGGGAGAACTTGCCTGAGACGGAAGCTGTTGAATAGTTGTGAGTTGGCGAGATGTGACCACCGTAAACATAGAGCCATCCGTTCTGAGTGACGGCACCGAAGCTGGAGGTAGGTTCCGGGAGCGTGGTGAAGTTTGAAGGCTTGGGGAAAGCGTCGAAAACGAGCATGGCGTAGTGGCGGAGTTGCTCGTAGGGCTTGCCGTTGTGTTCGCCAGTGCCGGGTTCCCAGAAGCGGGCCCAGGCGGCAAAGCGACCGGTTTCAGTGAAGGCGGGCGTGGTGCCGGTGGAGTCGGTTTTGACTCGCTTTTCCTGACCGTTGGGGAGGACGACTGCGACTTCCGCATCTGCGAGAGGCTTGCCGCGGGAGATGAGTTGGAACTTGAGGTTGCCGGGAGTGCCGTGTGGAACTAACTCAACTACTGCGTTGCCGCCGATCGTCGCGGCCTGGCCGGTGAGGTTGCCGAGGATTGTCTTTAGGTAGTAAAGCAGCAGGAAGGGCTTGGGGCCGCGACCGTTTGGTGAGATGCCGAGGTTGGCTGTGCCGTGGATGATGCGATCGCCTTTGCCGGGGACCTCCAAGCGGAAGATGTTGGCATCGCGAACGAGGGTGAGAGCAGTGTCGTTGCCGGCGGCATCGCGAACGAAGAGCTTGGCCTCTTTGATGAGGTCTACGTTGACGTAGCGCTCGGGCTTGAGGTCTTCGCTGAGGATGAAGTCGGCGGAGCGGCCGCCGGCGTGAGGAACGACAAAACCGAAGTGGGCTTGGAGGCCGAGTGCGGCGATGAGGAGCAAGTGTATGAGTTTCATGAATGAGTCCTTTCAGTTGGGAAGTTATTCAGCGGAGCCGAAGCGGTAGCGGAGGCCGAGACGCCAGGTGCGACCGATATCGGGCCGATCAAAGGTTGGAGTGGGAAGTTGCAGCTTGCGGTCACGACTGTTGTTGAGGTTGTCGACAGCAAGGAAAGACTGGAAGCCCTGACGCCAGGACTTGGCGATGTAGGCGTCCCAGATTTGAAATGGGAGGCCACGTGTGCCGGCGACGGAGTTCAGCAGCCAGTGGCTGTAGAAGGAGCCCCGAAGGTTGGTGGTGATGCCGTATTTGGGGATGGCGTAGTCGAGTCGCATCTGGCCCTGGTGGCGGTGGCGCTGCGGGAGCGCCAGAGTTGTGATGCGATCGAGGGCGTTGAGGTAGGTGTAGGCGCCGCTTGCGCGCAGGCGACGGGAGAAATTGAATTCGCCGTCGAGCTCTACGCCCTGGGTGAAGATGCGGGACTGGTTGAAGTAGAAGAAGGTCTGGCGGCTCAACAGCAAATTGAAGGAGCTGGGAATGCCGTAGGTGGTGAGTAAAGTGTTGATGTCGGCAGGCGTGCGCGGAGTCCCGACGAGGCGGCTCTCAATGAGGTCACGAACGTTGTTGCGGAACAGGCCCACACCGAGGCGAAAGCGTGAGTGGCGATAGAGCGCGCCGGCCTGAAAACTCTGGCTGTGTTCGGGATTGAGGTTGGGGTTTCCGATGACCTGATAAAAGGTGGCGGGATTGGCGAAGCGGAAGTAGAGCTGTCCGAGGTCGGGCACACGGAAGCCCATGCCAAAGGAGCCGCGGAGGATCCAGGCATCGCTGAGTTTGAAGACGAGGCCAGCCTTGGGGACGGCTGCACGACCGAACATGGAGTGGCTAGTGAGGCGACCGCCGGTGGTGAAGGTGAGTCGGCGATTGAGAGTCCATTTGTCTTGAACCCAAAGGTCGGTGGCAGTGACCTGTTGGCCTACGTTGTCGCCGACGAGACGATTGGCTCCGCGGTAGAGAGTTTGCGCCCATTCGCCACCGGCCTGGAAGAAGTGATGGGAACCGATTTGACGGCTGAGGGTTGTGTCGAGACGGTTGAGACGTTCGTTGAGATTGGCGAGAGCAATGGGGCCGCCAGCACGTGGGCTGGTGGTGCTGTTCTCGTCATAGCGAGCTGCGTAGGCGCGGGACTGGAGGGTGGTGGAAGGGTTGATGATCCAGTCGGCGATGAGTGCGTAGGATTGATTGGAATCGTTGCTGAGGCCGTTGACGATGCCGGTTTCACTGAGGTTGGTGCCTTGCTCGCGATTTCGGTAGGCGTTGACAGTGGCGCCGAGGGAGAAGTTGGGGAGGAGTTGGTAGCGGGATTTGAAGAGGATGTCCTGGCGACGGACATTGGGGCCGACGGTGGTCGGAGATGTGGGGATGAGCCGGTAGGAATCGAGAAGGTTTTGGCCGAGGTCGAGGAAGAAGGTGCCCTTGCCACGGCGGCTACCGAGGTCGGCGCGGCCATCGAAAGCACCAAGAGAGCCACCTGAGAAGACGACACCACCCTGGATGGGAGCAGAGGCTTCGCGAGTGATCATGTTGATGACACCACCCACGGCGTCGGTGCCGTAGTTGGAGGAGCCGGAACCCTTGGCGACCTCAACGCGAGAAAGACGGCCCGAGGATTGGCGGCTGAGATTGATGGCTCCGGACTTGACGCCGCGAGCGCCCAAGACGGGCAGACCGTCTTGCAGAACGAGAACCTGGCGAGAGTCGATGCCCTGGACTTGTTCGCCCCCGACGGTGGAGGTGTTGCCGCGACGGACGAGGACACCAGGCATTTCCTGCAGGACGTCGGAGACGCGCTCGTAGCCAGTGGAGAGCATCTGTGCACGAGTGACGACTTCGACCTTGGTGGGAGATTCTTCCTGAAGTTCTTCGAGACGCGAGCCACTGACGACAGTGATCGAAGAGCGGAGTGTGGAGGGTTCGAGATTGAGCGTGAGTACGGTGGGAGAGTTGTCGGCGAGCTGATGCGCCGAGCGAGAGGTGAGGCCTGGAGTGGTGGCGGTGATGGTGTAAGCGCCGGGATTGGGCAGTGTGAGCCGACAGGAGCCAGTTGCATCAGACGAACAAGTGAAGGTTTGATGGGTTTGGTTGTTGGTGGCCTCGACCTGAACAGCGGGGACGAGTTTGCCCTGGGGGTCGAGAGTTTTGACGAGGATTGGGTCCAGAGACCAGAGAAAGACAAGCGGAATCAGCAAATGCACGGGAACTCCTTGGCGACAGGGCCGCGCTCCCGCTATGCTAGGGGTTCGCGAGCCATTTCGATGGTTTGCGATGGGAGAGTTCCGAAGGTTGCTCCGGCAAAGATCGACCGACGGAACTCTTTTTTAATCGCGCTCGGATAATTGCAAATGACTTGCAATACCTTACTTGATGAATATAAGACCAATTGGGTCCTACAGTCAAGATTTGAATTCGATTTTTGGTGCGGGATCAAATTTGGGCTGTCCAGGAGTTGGGCTGGAAGAAGCCTGTCGTTTTGACAACGACTTGCAGTGGATCGGATGACTTGTTTTCAACAGGGATGGTGCTAATTAGGGCAGGAGTGAATGCAATGAGAACTATTTTGATTTGCGCTGCCTTGGCGCTGAGCCTGATGGCGGATGCATCGTTGAAGGGGACGCTTGGATTGAGCGTGGATCAGGCAAGAGAGGTGGATACGATCCAGGCTCGATACCAAAAGCCCTTTGCCTCGAAACGGCAGGAGCAGAATCAGGAGTTGCGCAAATTGCGGCGGGCGCGTATTGCCAACGACAGCAAGCTGATGGCCGAGCTGGAGGTTGTGACCCAGAGGCTGCATCAGGAATTGCGGCAGATCCAATTGAATGAAGATGACGACATCCGAAAGGTGCTGACGGCCGAGCAGAAGGTGAAGTTTGAGGGTTATCTGAAATTGCGGAAGGAGATGGCCGGGAGTTCGAGGAACGCGAAGGACTTTTAGGAATTCGGCATCGCCTCAGAGACGGGAGATGCCGCTATCGGTTTCGAACTCGGCTCGGGTGGCCCAGGGGCCGAGGGCGATGTCTGCAGTGGGGCAGCGTGAAAGCGCTGCCCCGTCGCGGATGGGGATTAGGGCAGAGGAAGAGGCGGAGCGTTGCCGTCGATGTGTTGCTTGAGGAACTCAAAGGCGATGTTGCCGATCAGGCGGCCAAGCGGATAGCCTTCCTCAATGGCGGGACGGAAGTGGACGCCGCCCCAGAGCCGGGAGATGCCGCAATCGGCTTCGAATTCGGTCCAGGTGGCCCAGGGGCCGAGGACGAGATCTGCGGCGGGAGTGATGCCGGGTTCGACAACAGAACCACCTTTGGGAATCGGGACAGACCAGTTGAGGACATCGTTGCCGAGGAAGCGGCGTGCGGATTGGGCATGGGCTCCGCAGAAGGCGGCCGAGCCGGAAGGATACTCAGGATGGTCGGCCACGTCGACGTACTCTTTCCATTGGTCGGCCGGAAGATCGGTGACAGTGCCTTTGCCTGGACCGCCCCAGGCGGTGACCGGGCGATTGCCGTAGACGTAGCGCACGGCGCTGGTGGGACGAACGGCGTCCCAACGGGCCTTCTCTTTCCAGACGGCGATACCGGTATCGAAGGCAGCCATGTTTGTGAGGAAGTCGAGATGGATGAAGTCGATGATGCTGAGGCCGCGGGATAGGGCTGCGAAGACGGCCGAGAAGCCGAGGCTGTTGATCTTGTTGTTGAAGAGTTCGACAGTGAGCTTTTGGCGGTCGGTCAGGTTTGCGGAAGCTTGTAAGACCTCATCGACTTGGGCCTTGTAGGCGCTGAAGCCTTTGGGGCCGCGAGGGTTGCTCGCGTCCGGTCGCGGCGCCTCGAAGTTGGCAGGGGAGTTGTAAGAATAGGGCCGGACCTTGGCGTACTGAGGCGTGACAAACTGCTGGACCTTGTAGATGCCATTGCCGTTTGAGGTGATGCGAGGTTGCCAACGCCCGGGTTCACGCAGATCAGTGGGGGAGTTGACGGGTTGGTAGCCCGTTGTGTCGGCGTAGGGCTGGCGGTTGTATTTGACGCCGCCTTCGTCGCCGAGCTGATTCATGCCGTCGCGTTCGCGGAAGGCGACGACGGCTTTGCCGGCTTTGTTGCCGAGGCCGACGGCGGTGGAGATGTCTTCAGAGTTGTCGTCGGGATTGAGACCTTCGGCCTGGAGCATCGCGCGCCAAGCGGAGGCTCGCTTGGGAAGGATGCTGTTGAGCACGCGGTAGCTGGCGTAGAGGCTGGCGATGTTGATGTTGCGTGTGGTGCGCTCTGGAACGGGGCGGCGACCGAGGCGTGAGTAGATGCCGAGGGCAGTGGGATGGTAGGGCGCAGTGGCGTCGAACCAGGCGTTGGTGATTAGCGTTGTGGCGCGAAGGACTACGGTTGCGTCAGCGCCGGATGGAGAGATGTCAGAAAAGATGATGGGGGCGGCGGTAGTGATGACCACCTGGACGGGAGCGTTGCCGTTGTCGAGGTCGATGCTCCAGGCGGGCATGACGGGAAGTGAGAGACAAGTTAGGGCTAGTGCTGCTATGCGCAGACGGCGGTTCGATTTTGGGATTTTCATCTGGTTAGGTAAGTGAGAGAGCAGAGTGAATCGGGTCAAAAAAGGCTATCACAATTTTCGTTGCGAGACGGGGATGCAGGCGCGGAGGGCGGTGTGGGTTTCGGAGAAGCTGCAGACTTTGTTGTCGGTGAGGCCGGCGGATTTGATGGCGGCGAAGACCTGGGCTTGCGTGATGTGGGATTGGCCTTTGGGGTAGACGATCCAGATGCCGCCCGAGGGGGTGATGTATTTCTTGAGGAGTTCAAGGCGTTTGAGAGGGCCTTCCGATTCGACACCGAGAGAGATATGGTCTGGCACTTTGACGGCGTGGAGGTTGAAGCAGCAAAATGCAAGAGTTGAGGTCGAAAACAAATCAATTCATGAATTGAGATTCCAGCCCCAATCTGCTTTCAACTCATTCGCAAAAGCGATGGTTAGGAATTCAAGTAAGCAGGCGACAAACCCAAGAAAACGAATTGGGCCAAGCGCAGGGAGCCTAAGGCAAATCGAAAAACAGGTGTTTCTTCTGAAGGTCGGAATTTCCGCCAATAAAAATTCTCCATGAAGACTAGTGCGAGGCCAAAGCCCACTAATGCCACCTGACGAAATGGGCGAATTTGTCTTGGTTCAATAATCAGATCAACTGACCGCGCAACGCCTAGGAGAACCACCAAAGCAACGCAAGTAAGCAGAAGGTAGTGTATTCCTAACTCAGTTTTCTTGATGAAAGCCATTTTTTCCATGCAACATAGTCCCTTCGCTAATGGGTCAACCACCATGCTACCGCCAAACCGACAGGGCCGGCCAGAACCAAAAGACCGCCTGCCCCAGCAACTGCAACGGCAGCCGCGGCGGCGGTTGAACCAGTTGGCGCAAATGCACCTACAACAGTCGCTGCACCGCCAATGACACCGCCAGCGTTAATCAAATTGTTTGATTCTTGAACAAGTTGATCGGTAGACGAGGATTGGCTTTGTATCAATTGGGCTGGAAAGGCGCCTCGAATTGAGTTCGTGGACGCTGGGACGAGTTTCGGAAGCTGAAAAGTGAGCATCCGGATCAGATTTTCGAACGACTGACGAAGCCCTGTTGTGACTTTACTCCTAATTGCACTGCTGTTTCGGAACTCACGGGTTGACGCGATCACTTTCTTCACCGTTTCGTCTTGTGAGGCAATACCGTGGTTCGCCAATAGTCCTGGATAAGTTACTCTTGCGAACTTGAATTCCTTGTCCTCTGCTGCGATTCGACTCCACAAATCGGAACTCCTAGCCAAACTCTCAGGAATTTTGGCCTCGCTTAAGTGGTTAATCGATACAGCAGCAATCGGCATGAGACTCATCAGGTGTACGCGATTCAGCCTTCGGGCCGCGACCGACTCTAAGATGCTCGCCCCGGAAACAAGCACTCCTGAGGTTAAGGCTGTTGAAATTCGCGAAAAAGAAGCAAATTCGGGGAGATTCAAGAACTGTGAGTAAAGGGAGATGCCTGAGGATTGGGCGGCGGCAAGAAAACCGTTACCAGCGATTGCCGCAGGAATTATGGAAAATGAGCTTTTAATCAGGTTACGTCTAGTTCTGTTGGAAGGTTACTTTAGGATCATTTTTTTTGTCAATGTAAAAAAAAATGAAACATAGAGTTTTACTTTAAAGCTTTCGCAAGCTTCGACTCCATCCAATTCCGAGCTCGTGGCAAGAATCTAGCGCTGTAAGACGGGGATGCAGGCGCGGAGGGCGGTGTGGGTTTCGGAGAAGCTGCAGACTTTGTTGTCGGTGAGGCCGGCGGATTTGATGGCGGCGAAGACCTGGGCTTGTGTGATGTGGGATTGGCCCTTCGGGTAGACGATCCAGATGGCACCGTTGGGGGTGAGGTATTTCTTGAGGGGTTCGAGGCGTTTGAGTTGGCCTTCGGCTTCGACGCCGAGGATGATGAGGTCTGAGTCTTTTGTGGCGCGGTGCTGGGAGGGATTGGTGACGTTGGGGAGAATTGCGCGAAGGAATTCGGCGTCCCGAATCCCGAGTAGCGAGACGCGGGATTCGGGCTTGACGCCGAGATTATGAAGGAGCTCAGACAAGAGAGTTGAGGAGGGCGATGGCGCCTTTGATGTTCTCGGTCCAGATCTCGGGGGTGGTGCCTTCGCGCTCGATGACGAGCGGGCCGGTGTAGCCAATTTCCTTGAGCTTGGCGATGTAACGGGGCATGCCGACGCTTCCCTGCCCGAGCGGCTTTTCCGTGCCGAGCTGGCCGGGGGCGGTGGGCCAGTCGCCGTCTTTGACGTGGACGGAGCGGATGTGGCCTTTGAGGATCTCCATGGCGTCGACGGGGTCGGAGGTGCCGTAGAGGATCATGTTGGCGGGGTCGAAGTTGATGGCGAGGTTTGCCTTGCCGGTGTCGGTGAGGAAGTCGAGGAGGACTTCGGCAGGTTCCTGGCCGGTTTCGAGATGGAAGTATTGACCGTTGGTGGCGCAGCGGTCGCAGATGCGACGGACCATGGCCTGGACGGCGATGTAGTTCGCGTTGGACTTGTCGTGGGGAACGAAGCCGACGTGGCAGGCGAAGACGGGGATGCCGACTTCCTTGCCGAAGTCGGAGAGGGCGAGGGTGCGGGCTTCGCGCGCCTCACGGGTGGCAGGGGGGATGAAGCCGACGGTGCGCTCGACGGTGGGGATGTCGGCGTAGTCTTCGCCATCATAGGCGGCGACGACGGCGAGGAGAGTGAAGTTTTCGGATTCGCAGGCGGCTTTCCATTCGGCGGCTTTGCCTTCGAACTGGAATTCACCGGAGCAGCCGAGCTGGGCACAGTTGAGGCCGAGGGCTTTGAGTGCGCTGAGTTGCTCGGCGGCGGGCTTGTTGTTTTGAGCCCAGAAGATGCAGCCGAGTTCGAGTGGTTTTAGAGTTGGCATGAGAGGGTTTGTCCTTGTTTGGATCGGGATTCAAGTAAGAGGTGCGCGAGCGAGACGGCCTGGGCTGAACTGAGGGGCGTGCAGCGTTTTGGTGGGCGGTTGTCGCGGGCGCAATCGACGAAGTAGGCGATCTCTTCGCGGTAGGCGTCGCTGGGTGGATCGGGCGTGAGTTCTTTGGCGGGCTGGTTGGCCTGGTAGAGAGTGGGGTTGGGTTGGGCGGAGTGGAAGTCGATGGTGCCGTTTTCGGCAACGAGGGTGAATTCCATCGAGAAGGGGAAGGCGCCGTGGTGCCAGCCGCCGGCGATGTTGACGGTGAAGCCGTCGTAGTTGAGGTTGGCGTTTAAGACGTCGATTTGGTTGGGGAGGTCTTCGTGGCCGGTGGCGGAGACGGAGTGCGGTGCGCCGAAGAGGTAGAGGGCCATGTCGATGTCGTGGATCAGCAGGTCGAAGACACCGCCGCCGGATTGGGATTTGTCCTTGAGCCAGGGTCCCCAGCCGGGGGCGGCACAGCGGCGGCGAAAGGTGGCGGTGCGGATTGCGCCCGATTCAGACAGGAAGTGTTTGAGCGAGTCGTAGGCGGGGAAGAAGCGGAGAACCTGGGCGGCCATGAGAATGCGGTTCGCTTTGGTGGCGGCTTCGATCATGCGGTCGCAGGCGGCGCGGTCGAGGCCCATGGGCTTTTCGACGAGAACGTGTTTACCGGCTGCGAGGGCTTTGGTGGCGAAGGGTTCGTGGAGGGCGGTGGGGAGGCAGAGATCGACGGCGTCAATGGTCGAGTCGGCGAGGAGTTCGTCGAAGGTGGTGAAGGTTTTGATGGAGGAGAAGTCGAGCTGGGCCTCGGTGGTGGCGAGATTGCCGGAGACTTTGGAGAGGTCGCCTTTGAGCTTTTCAGGGTCGCGGGAGACGACGGCGAGCTTGAGATTAGGGATGGTAAGGGCGGCCTTGACGTGGGTGGCACCCATGAATCCGAGGCCAACAATGGCGAGTTGCATAGAACCCATTAGCGTATCAAGAGAGGGGGCATAGCGAGGAGGCCGGTTTGGGCGTAGAGGTCTTTCAGTTTGACCTTGATGCGGAGGGCTTGGAGGGGGATGAGGGACTTGGGATCGGTGAAGATCTGTGGATCTTTGGGCCAAGTCTGCTTGGAGTCGCGAGAGTAGAGGCGGGCTTCGATGGACTCAGAATCGATAGTGAGGTAGTGGCGGAGGGTGGGGATGTGGAAGTACTCTTTGCGCTTGGTGGTGAGGTCGTAGCTTCTCGTTGAAGGGGAAAGGACTTCAAGGATGAGCGTTGGAGATTTGGCCGTGACAGAGGTGCCGGACGGCAACTGATTGCAGTGCACGGAAAGATCTGGATAGAACGCAGCTCTGGAGGATGGGGTTTCGATCTTGAGGTCCGAATTACTTACGAAGCAGGATTTGGAGTTGATCCGGCGAAGAAAGGTAGCCGCTGCTGAAATGCAAATGACCGAGTGATTGAAGGTTCCCGCTGCCTTAGCGTAGACCAAACCGTTCCAATACTCGTGGCGGTTGGAAGCGCTGGCTTCGATTTCGAGATAGGTTTTGAAATCGACTTTCGGCAACGATTGAGCCGATGCGGCGTTCATGACTGTATTTTATGCAAGCAGACTGACCAGGGGAGGTTGCAGCCGAGCTTGAAGGTACAATTGCCGGATGAAGAAATTGCTGGTTTTAGCGTGGCTGGTTGTAAACGCTGGCGGGGCGGAGATGGGAAAGGATGAGGCTGCGGTTTGGGCGCAGGAAGAGAATTACTGGAAGTATTTGAAGGCTGGGGATGTGACGAAGTATCTGGAGCTTTGGGATGAGGGGTTTCGGGGATGGCCTTGCGCTCTGATGGAACCGGCGGGGAAGGGGGCGGTGGGCAAGATGGTGGAGGACGTGCGGGATGGGAAATTGAAGGTGAACTATCAGTTGAAATATCAGGGGGCGGCTCAGTATGAGGGATTGGTGGTGGTGCACTACGGAGTGGAGCAGACGTTAGAACGCGGGGGACAAGCGACACCAATGCGCATCAAGATCACGCATACCTGGAAACGCATTGGCAAGCAATGGAAGATCGTGGGCGGAATGTGCGGGCGTTGGGAATCCTACCAGTAGCAATTACATGGTGAGGACGTCGAAGTGGAAGCGCTCCGGAGGGAGGTCGCTTACCGGGTCGTGCGTCATCGAAGCCCAGGTATGGAAGGCGTTCTGCGCCAGAGACCCGTTGAGGTAGAACAGGAACTGGTCACTGAAGCAACTGATGGGCGGGGGCTGGCGGAAGGTGAGACGGAGACCGACGGCACCTTCGAGATTGATGTTGTCCGTTGAAGGCACGTGCTTGTCTTCGAGAAGGACGACGAAGCTCTTGCGTCCGGCGTGGGGCCAGACGTCGGCCTTGAGGAGAGGCCGGAGATCGGGCCGGGCCTCGAAGGTGGTCTCGCACTGGCGGATCCACTCCAAGATGGAATCACCCCAAGCCCAGGTGTGCATGAAGGTCTGATACTGGTCGACTAAATTGAGTGCCAGATCCATGCGGCGGCGCTCGAATTCGAGCTCCAGTTTGGGATCGAGCACAGGCATGGTGGTGAGGACATCCTCAGAGGAGATGATGTCTTCGGCCATGTGCATCATTTTGTCCAGGCGCTTGACGGGGGTGGAGCGTACTAGCAACGGGGGTAGTTCGTGCGTGCGGTCGCCGGGAATTTCAACGAATTTGCGTTCGCCAAGAATGTCCATAAGAACCTCGCTCAGACTTCTAGTTGAACGTATCGGCCTCAAAAGAGGATTTCTGCAATTATAGGACGTACCAATGGGAATGCAAGTTTTGTTTTTGATGATGTTTTTTGGCCAGGAGCCCTGGGAAAAGATCTTTAACGGCAAGGATCTGGATGGGTGGGTGGTGAAGCTGGCCCATCACGATGTGGGAGATAACTTTGGCGAAACTTTTCGAGTGAAGGATGGTGTGCTGGCGGTATCTTATGACCGGTACCCGGAGTTTGGAGAACGGTTTGGGCATTTGTTTTACCGGCGCAAACTGTCGCAGTTCCGGTTGAAGCTTGAGTACCGGTTTGTGGGAGAACAGATGAAGGGTGGACCGTCATACGCAAAGTTGAACAGCGGTGTGATGTTTCACTCGCAGGCGCCGGAGTCGATTTTGAAGGATCAGAACTGGCCTGTGTCTGTGGAGGCGCAGTTTCTCGCCGGGGGCAGGACAACCATGAACGTGTGTACGCCAGGGACAGAGATCTTTCAGAAGGGCGTGATTGTGAAGCCGCACTGCTTGAACTCGTCGTCGAAGGTGTATGGGAATGATGAGTGGGTGAAGGTGGAGCTGGAAGTGTTGGGGCATGGGCGGGTGAGGCATTGGGTGAATGGGGAACTAGTGCTGGAATACGAGCAGTCGACGGTGGGCGGTGGAGTAGCGCTCGGGTTTGACCCGAAGTACAAGGTGGACGGCACGAAACTGGACAGCGGATATATCGGTTTGCAATCGGAAAGTCAGCCGGTGGAGTTTCAGACTGTGGAGCTGCTGGACTACTCGCGTTGCAAGGATGTCAAGGCATGCATGAAGGAATGAAAACTTGACGTGTGATATGTTGCCACGAGGGCATTGATTTAGTAGCCTAATAGCTCGTTTCAACTCGTAAGGAGGAATTGTATGGATTCAGAAATGACAGTTCGAGTCGTAGCCGGTGTACTCGCTGTACTCTGCGTGGCCGTCATCGTGATGCGACGCAAAGGCAAGAAGTCTGGCGGCAGCAACGAAGACGACTTTTAAAGCACCGGATGAAGGCTAAAAAAGGGGGCATTGCCTGCCCCCAACTCAAAAAAGAGCATTGCAATTTTCAACTTGAGGTAAAGCCCAGCAAGATTCATCGCTGGGGGGTTTTTGCCTTGGAGTTTATTCCCAAGGGCCGGAAGGTTGTGGAGTATACCGGCGAGAAGGTAAACCGTAAGGAAGGCAAGAGGCGGGCGGAATCGAATGAGATTCATTGCCTGTTTACGCTTGACCCTTACTGGTATTTGGACGGGGCAGTTGGGGGCAGTGGCGCGGAATTTGTAAATCATTGCTGCGACCCGAATCTGGAGTCGCGACTCATCCATAAGCACATTCTGTATTACTCAGTGAGAGACATCCAGAAGGGTGAGGAGTTGTTGATCGATTATCACTTCGGGAAGCACCAGGAGAAGGTAAGGTGCGCGTGCGGTTCGCCAAAGTGCCGGGGCTGGATCAACGTACTCGATTAGGAAGAAACCTCTGGGCTGTGGACCAGTGGGGAATATCGCTGGATTGTTCGAGTACGAGCAAGCGATTGTATTTTGCTAAGCGTTCCGACCGGGTGATGGAACCGACTTTGAGTTGAGCCATGCCTGAGGCAATGGCGAGATCGGCCAGGAAGGGATCTTCTGTTTCGCCGCTGCGAGCAGAGATCACAGCGCGCCAATCGGCTGCAGTGGCCGTGTCGATGACTTCGAAGGTTTCGGTGAGGGTGCCAATTTGATTCATCTTGACGAGTACTGCGTTGGCAGATTTGGTTTGTATGGCCTGGCGAAGGCGGGTGGGGTTGGTGGTGAGGAAATCATCGCCGATGATTTGGGCCTTTGCACCAAGGCGTGCGGTGAGTGAAGGCCAGTCGGGCCAAGCGGATTGATCGAGACCATCTTCGATGGAGACGACAGGGTACTTGTTGCACATGGTTTCGAGCAGGTCGATGAATTCGTGCGGGGCGAGTGTGCGGGATTCACTGTAGAGGTGGTACTGGCCGTTTTGATGAAAGTGGCTTGAGGCGACATCGATGGCGATGGTGACCTGATCGTCGGGGATGAGACGGGCTTGTTCGATGGCGCGGGTGAGGACTTCGAGTGCGGCTTCGTTGGTTGCGAGCTTAGGACCCCAACCGCCTTCATCGGCGACGCCGGTGAAGTAAGCGCCTTGTTGTTCCAGAATTACTTTGGCTTCCCGATGGATGGCCGTGATCCACTCCATGGCTTGTTTGAAGCTGGTGGCGGCATGCGGAATGGCAAGGAAATCCTGGAACTCCATGGCCTTGGCGGCGTGGAGGCCACCGGAAAGGATGTTGACCATGGGGAGAGGGAGAATGGGCTGGCGGTGGGCGGCGAGGTGTTGCCACAGAGGTTGGCCTTTGAGCTGGGCGGCGGCACGAGCGGCAGCACAGGAAACAGCAAGGATTGCGTTGGCGCCGAGGCGGGATTTGTTGGGAGTTGCGTCGAGTTGAATCAGGGCTTGATCGAGCTTGGCCTGGTCTTCGATGGAATGACCCTGGAGCGTGCGATGGATTTCAGAGTTGATGTTGTGGACAGCATGCTGGACGCCAAGGCCCGCGTATCTTGTGGGGTCTTGATCTCTGAGCTCATGAGCCTCGCTGAGGCCGGTGGAGGCACCGGAGGGGACCTGGGCCGAAGCGATGAGGCCGTTTTGGAGTTGGACGTGGGCCTCGATGGTGGGTCGGCCGCGGCTATCGAGGATCTCGAAGGCGCGGATCGATTGGATGGTGTGGTTACTCATGGAAAGCCTCTGCTTGCATTTCGAAAACTTCGTGGATGTGATTGGGGGTGTTCTGGATGAGGTCGCGGGCAAAACGGCGCGCCTGGATTTGTTGAATGGGGGTCAGATACTCGACGGGGCTCTTGCCGTCGATGCGGGCGAGATGGAGGCAACCCAGGTGGGTGAGCGTTGCGGGTTCGAGCCAGGTGTGATCAGAGAGGAGTTGTTTGAGGGTTTGCCAGTATTCGAGGGCGAGGCCGGCGTATTGGGCGCGGCTGCGGGCGCGACGCCACGACTTGAGGAGAAAGTGATTGAGGAGAAAAGCGACGTCGAAGCTGGGGTCGCCAAGGTGGATCACTTCGTAGTCGATGGAGAAGAGCTGAGGACCGGGGTTGATGAGAAAGTTTTTCGGGGACCAGTCGCCATGGGTGAGGGCGCGGATCTGGGTGCGAGATTGTTCAATGGCTCGGTTGAAATGCTTGAGAAGGTCAGGATGCCTATTGGCGGTGAAGCGGTAGTAGGGATCGAGACGCAGCTGATCGAAGAGGTCAAGGCCACGGAAGGAATCGGTTTGGAGCTTGAAGAAAGTGGACTGAAGATTGGCGGCCTGGGCGGCCAGGGTTGGATGGGTCTCGCCGTTGAGGAGCTGTTGCTTCCAGGTGGGCGCCTCGGGGTGCGCAGCGGACATCGCGAAGAGGTAGTTTTCACGGTCTTCGAAGAGAATTTCGGGAAGGTCCGGCCGAGGGCCCAAGAGCTTGAGAGCATCGATTTCGTGAAAGATGCGCGCGCGATCAGAGAACCAGTCTTCTTTGACGCGGAGCTTGGCGAGGGATTGCTTGAGGATGAGGTCTGGCTGACCAGGGAGGGTAGCACGGAACACCAGGTTGGATACGCCGCCTGGAAGTTCGACCACAGAAATGGAATTGATATCTAGATTCAGTTGCTCAGCCAGGTAGGCGGCGGCGGAGTGTGGATCGAGATCGGGCAAAAAACCAGTTTAGCTGGAGGTTCGCGAGAAGAGATTGAGCAGGCCGCCCCAGGAAGAACTGGATTTGACGTGCTTGGCTGTATCGGTATTCGCGCCACCGAGCTGTTCTGCGAGTTGCGCGAGGCCTTTGCCGAAGGGGGATCCTGTTGGAGAGGGTTTGCCCTCGATCATGGCTCGCTGCACGCCTTCGAAGTCGCTGGGGAGGACCTGGAAGACTTCACACCGGATGGCAGTCTCGATGACTTCTTTGCTGAGGCCGACGTCGCGGTTGTAGCGATTGACGATAAGTTTGACCTTGCCACGGTCGATGCGGTTTTGTTCGAGATAGTTGAGAGTGCGCTGGGTAGCCTGGAGCGAGGGGAGCTCGTTTGTCGAGACGAGGAGGATCTCGTTGGCATGGCGCAGGATTGAAATATTCCATGGGCCATAGGGGCTACAAGTATCGACGATAGTGGTGTCGTAATTCCAACGGGCATAATCGACGATGGCTGCGGCGTCCATGATGTCATGAATGCCTTCCACAGAGCCCTCAGGGGAGAGTAGGACATCTGCGCCATGCGAGTTGGCGATGAGGTTGCGCCAGAGGTCTGAATCGAGATTCTGGGTGAGAGTGAGGACATCCATGAAGCTGTACTGGCTCTTGAGTTTGAGCAGAAAGCTGATGGTGCCGGTAAGCGGATCGAGATCGGCGAGGAGGATCTTGCCCGATTTCTTTTTCCAGTTGAAGGTGAGCCCGCTTGCAACAGTGGATGCGCCGCAAGCGCCTTTGGCAGGAACGATGGCAATGACACGTCCGGCTTTGCCAGTGCCTTTGACCAGAGGGTTCTTTGCAACGAGGCGGCCGAGTACTTCTTCAATTTGCTCCGCCTCGAGCGGGTGGAATAGGAATTCGGATGCTCCGGCTCGAAGGCAGCTGAGGATAAGATCCGTCTCATGTTTGGGGATGACCGCAATGACGGGCATCTTGGGTTGCCTGCCCGTGAGTTCTTTGATGAGCGTCAGACCACGTTCGCGATCACTGACGACATCGGCCAAGCAGACGTCAGGATTCTGTACCGTGAGAACTTCGAGAAGCCCGGCAGACGGGGGATAAACGGGGATCTCGAGGATCTCGGCATTGTTGAGCTTGCCACCAAGAGACTGCTGGATTTCTTTGGTGATGCCCTGGGAGGGGCAGATAACGAGGTATTTCCAGCTGTTGGCGCTTTGAAATATGTCTGATTTGCTCATCGCATTGATTCCAAAAGAGATGAATCCGGTTTAAAGCCGGTTGGCTGGTAACGGACTCTCCCCCGTGGTTGGCTATCGTCTGAAGTACTGAAAAACCTTAGAGAAAAAAAAGCTCGAAGATTTACTAAAACGATGGTGGGGCGAGTCGATAAGCATTTCCGAGTCGAGCTATTCCCCTAAAAAGAGGGAGAGGCTAGACCCGAGACCGAAGCCAAGCTAGCACTGAGAAAACGATGAAGCTAGCAGGGGTTTCTGAAAGGCTTATTCCACCGTGAACGAAAGTAATTTGATGGAAATGACCACCTCCCTGAATGGCATGATGCCGCCACAGGCCGTTGCGCCGGCGACGGTGCTGTTGTGCGAAAGCCAACCGCTGACCGTCGAAGGAGTACGGGCGGTTTTGATGTCGACGAGCGATCTCCGCGTCACCGGAGTTTGCGAAAACCTGGCGCTGTGCCGGGAAATTTCACGAAGACAGCGTCCGGATGTGGTGCTGATCGACAAGGCGCTGGGTATGCAGGCCGTGATGGACTGGATTCAGGATTTACGATTGGCGGAGCAGGATCTGGAGCGGCTTTCTTCCCGGTTTGGCCAAGGGCCGGCTGGTGCTCCGATTGCGAGTCAGACGCGACCGATGCCCCGAGCAGTGGTTTGGGGTGTGTCGATGACTGAGGCGGAAGCGCTGCGGTTTTTGCAAGCGGGGGCGAAGGGGATTCTGCGGAAGTCGACCTCACCATCAAACATGATGAACTGCTTGCGGACGGTGGTGCAGGGTAAGAACTGGATGGAAGATAGTGTTTTCCGTGAACAGCCACGAGAAGACCGTCATCCGCGCTCTGAGCTTACGCCGCGTGAGCAGCAGGTGATGGAACTGGTGGAGCATGGATTGAAGAACCGTGAGATTGCGCGTGAGCTGGGCATTCGACCCGGTACGGTAAAGATCCACCTGAAGCATATCTTCGAGAAGACGGGCGTACGTGGCCGATATGGCCTGGCGCTGACGGGCTTGCGGCAAAAGGGTGTGTTGTCGGTGGAGCGGCAGCTTGAACCGGCAATGGCGCGCTAGTTAGCTTGATGGAATGGAGCGCAGCATTGAAGCAATGCTGCGCTCCACGTCTTTTTGGGTGGTGGCGTGGCTAGAGACGCTGATACGCATGGCTTTGCGGCCGCGCCAAATTGTAGAACCGGTCCAGCAGGTGCCTTCCTGCTGAATGGCTTCGATCCACTGGGTCGTCTTGTCGTCTGTATCGAGGGCCGCGAGGACCTGGTTGAGGTTGACCTCATTGAGAATGTGGACGCCGTTTTTGTTGAGCTCGGTGGCGAAGGCGCGGGCGTGATGGCAGCAGGTTTCGATCATCTCTCTGACGCCTTGTGCACCGAGAGAAAGCAATGCGGCCCAGGCGTCGATGCCGCGGGCGCGGCGTGAGGAATCGGGGGATTTTTGCATGGGCTCGATGGCACCAGCGGAGTTGAGATAGCTGGCCGTGACGGCGAGCGCGCCGGTGAGGTCGGCCGCGTTTTTTACGTAAGCGATGCCGGAATCGTAGGGGACGTTCAGCCATTTGTGGCCGTCGGTGGCCCAGGAATCGGCGTGAGTGTATTTCGCTTGCGGTGACCAGAGGCCGAAGGCACCGTCGACGTGGACCCAGGAGTTGGACTGTTTGGCGACGTCGATGAGTTGTGGGGAGTCGAGCGCGCCGGTGTTGACGTTGCCGGCCTGAAGGCAAACGAGGGCGGGTTCGTTGAGGGTCGGAAATTGCGCGGGGTCCATTGCGCCCTGGGAGTTGGTAGGGACTTTGATGACGCGATTGCGGCCAAGGCCGAGCATGGAGAGGGCTTTGTAAACGGTGGCGTGAACTTCATCGCCGACAATGACAGGGAAGGCGGGGGCGTTGAAAAGGCCATCGAGTTCGGCGTCGTAGCCCTTGTCATTGAGGAGCTTGTGGCGGGCGGCAGCCATGCCAGTGAAGTTTGCCATCGTGGCGCCGGTGACGAACGTACCGACGGCGGTGGTGGGGATGTGGAGGAGTTGAGCGATCCAGTTGAGGGCGATGGTTTCGAGATGGGTTGCGGCGGGGGACATGAGGCTGAGAGCAGCGTTCTGATCCCATGTGGTGGCGAGGATGTTAGCGGCGGTGGCGGCCGGCAAGGAGCCGCCGGTGACGAAGCCGAAGTAGCGACCGGAGGTGGTGAGGACGGTGGCGGGGGCGATGGTTGTGGCGAGGGTGTCGAGAATGGTGGTGAGGTCTGTTGGGTTGGTGGGGAGATGCTGAGGAAGGGCGTTGAGTTGGTGCAGCGTGTCTGGCGTGGGGAAGACACGGCGGGTATCGCGATCGCGCTCGTAGGTGTCGATGGCAGCGAGCAGGCGAGGGTGGAGGGGCATTTTCTTATTGTGAACGGGTGTGGGGCCGGGGAGGCCACTCCAAATGAAGCTTGGCTTTCCTACTAGTGTTGAGAGGGGAAGGTGTAGGCGACTTTGAAGTGTTGCGCGAGGGCTTGGAGGCGAGGGTCGACGGTCCAGAATTGCATGCGATTGGTGACGGCGGAGACCAACAAGTGAATATCGATCCAGCCGGCGCCCTGGGGTTGAAGCGAGTGATCACGAACGAATTTCACTACTTCATCGTGAGGAAGCGAGGTTGCCTTGGGAAGAGAATCGATATAAGTAAGAAATTTCGAACGGCCGCCGCCTGTCTCACCGATCATGAGTTCGCCATAAATCAAGTCATGAGAGACAACTAGTTCTGACGCGAGCAGGTGGTCCATTTCGGCGGCAGCAGGAGCTTTGTTGTAGAAGAAGTGGATCCAAACGGAAGTGTCCACCAGTACCATTAAGCAGCCTTTCGCTTTCGCACGGGTGCTTCGTGGCGCCGCGGTGGAGCAGATTTCATCAGCTGTGATCCGCGGAATTTTCTGAGTTGCTCATAGGCATTTCTGCGGATCAGTGATTCGAGGCCAAGGCGCAGCGTGTCTGTATCGGTATCAGCACCGCAGGCCTGACGTGCCTTCTTAAGAAGATCGGCGTCGACGTTGAAGGTCTTCTTCATGTCTTCCGTTTTAGCACAACACGTATGGCTGCATTTGATCGTTTGGTATGGCTGGAGTACAGCGGCCTTGAGCTTAGGACTCTGGCAGGTCTTCGGCCGAGGCAGCGGTGAAGTAGGCTGCGTCGGGGTGGTGGAAGACTAGAGCGCTGACGCTGGCTTCCGGCTCCATCATGTAGCCTTCGGTGATCTCGATGCCGATTTCACGCGGGTTGATGAGCTCGAAGAGGGCGACCTGGTCTTCCATGTTGGGGCAGGCACCGTAGCCGAAGCTGTAGCGTTTGCCTTGGTAACGACTGGTCCAGCGCTGCTGCATGGTCATGTCAGTTGGGTCAGCAAAGCCCCAGTCTTCGCGGATGCGGCGATGAAGCCATTCTGCCGTGGCTTCAGCCGTCTCGGTGGCGAGAGCAAGAAGGGCGACGGACTTGAAATAGTCGCCAGCCTGCTTGGCCTGCTCGGCCTTTTCGCGGAATTCAGCTCCAGCGGTGACAGCGAAAATGCAGAGAGCATCTCTGCCTGGCATCACGTAGTCGCTCAGGCAGAGGCCGTTCTCTTTAGGTTGACGAAGGAAGTTGTAAGTATGAACGGGCTTCGATTCAGCCTGATGGAAAAGATGAATCGAGTTGCCTTCGCGCTCGGTCTCGAAGAATTGCCAGACGGCCTTGGGCTTGAGGAAGTCGGCGGCCCAGGCCTTGACTTCTTCAACCTTGTGGAACATGTCCATGGCCTTGGCTTCGCGCGCGGCGAGGTTGGCTTCGAAGTTGCCTTTGTAGCCAAGGTTCTTGCCGTAGAGCATGAAGGGGTTGATGTACTCCCAGACTTCCTTGAGCTGGGGAACGGCGCGAACCTTACGGTCCCAATAGGGGGCCGGGCGAGGAGGGACGTTCATGCGGACCTTAGTGCTGCGGGTAGTGGACTGGGCGAGTTCCGGGTTGCCCATGGGTTCAGCGACCACGGTGTCGGTAGCCTTCGAAAAATCGGTAGATTCGAGGACCTTGCGAGCGTCGGGATCGACGAGATCCTGCATGAGCTTGAGGCCGGTCATGGCATCTTTCGCGTAAAGGGTCAGCGCGCCGTAGGCGGGGGCGATTTTTGTGCGGGTGTATTTGTCACTGAGCGCCGCGCCACCAACAAGCAAGGGGACGTCGACACCTGCATCCTTGAGGTCGTTGCCCGTAATGACCATTTGCTGGGCCGACTTGACGAGCAGGCCGGAAAGGCCGATCGCGTCGGGCTGATGCTCTTTGAAGCCCTTGATGAGCTCTTCGGGATGGACCTTGATGCCGAGGTTGACGACATCGAAGCCGTTGTTGGAAAGGATGATCTCGACGAGGTTCTTACCGATGTCGTGGACGTCGCCTTTGACGGTGGCGAGCAGGAGCTTGCCCTTGGACGAAGTGTCGGATTTCTCCATGAACTGCTGGAGGTGGCTGACGCCAGCCTTCATGGCCTCGGCTGACTGGAGGACTTCGGCGACGATGAGTTCGTTGTTGTTAAACAGACGACCGACTTCATCCATGCCTTTCATGAGAGGGCCGTTGATGATTTCGAGCGGAGCTGCGCCCTCGGCACGCTTGAGGTCGAGATCTTCGACAAGGCCGTCTTTGGTGCCCTGGATGATGTAGTTGGCGAGACGTTCGTCGAGAGGCAGTTCGGCGGCGGAGACTTTTTCTTTCTTTGTGGCTGTGCGGAAGTGAGCGGCGATGGCGTCGATGTGGTGTTTGTTGAGGGCGGCTTTTTGCTCTTTGGATTGTTCGCGCCAATCGGCGGGCTCACCGTTGACCGGAGAGTTGAACAGGAGATTCTCGGCGAGCTGGCGTTCTTCGGCCGGGATGGAGGCGAAGCGCTCAAGCTTTTCGGTATTGACGATGGCCAGATCGAGGCCGGCCTTGGTGCAGTAGTAGAGGAATACGCTATTGACGACTTCACGCGCATTGGCCGGTAGGCCGAAGCTAATGTTCGAGATGCCGAGGGTGGTCTTGACGTAGGGGATATTCGCTTTGATCAGGCGAAGAGCTTCGATGGTTTCCACAGCGCCGCCAATGTAGTTTTCGTCGCCAGTGGCACAGGGGAATACAAGAGGATCGATGATCAGGTCTTCCGGTTGAAGGCCGTATTTCGAAGTGAGAATTTCAACACTGCGCTGGGCGATGGCGAGCTTGCGCTCACGGGTGAAGGCCTGGGCCTGGACGGGATCTTCGTCGATGGTGCCCACGACAACAGCAGCACCGTAGTTGCGAATGAGAGGGCAGATGAGCTCGAACTTCTCTTCGCCATCTTCGAGGTTGATCGAATTGATGATCGCCTTGCCCTGGCTGTAGGAAAGGGACAGTTCAACGGCTTTGGGGTCCGTCGTATCGATCATGATGGGGGCTTTGATCTTACGAATCAGCTTTTCGTAGAAAGGCGGGATGTCTTTGAGCTCGTCGCGCTCTGAGGTCTGAAGACAGACGTCGACGACATGAGCGCCCGTGCGGACCTGCCGGCGGGCGATCTCGGTGGCTTCTTCCCATTTCTCTTCGTTGATGAGGTTCTTGAACAGGCGGGAGCCGATGACGTTGGTGCGCTCGCCGACAAGGAGGGGGCGATTGGTTTCGTCAGCTTCGACCAGTTCAATGCCTGAGAAGTAAGCGCGGTGATTTGGCGATTTCCTGGGGCGAGGCTTGTGGTTCTTCGCGATGCAGGCAATGGAGTGGATGTGGTCTGGCGTGGTGCCGCAGCAGCCGCCGACGATGTTGAGCCAGCCTTGCTGCATGAACTTTTCGAGCTGGGCAGCAAGGGACTCTGGGGTTTCGTCGTACTTGAGTTCTTCGTTGGGAACACCGGCGTTGGGGTAGCAGGAGATGTGATGGTGGCTCATCTCGTGCAGGCTGCGGATGTGGTCGGTCATGAACTCGGGACCGGTGGCGCAGTTGAGACCGATCGAGAGGATGTTGGCATGCGAGAGGGATGCGTAAAGGGCTTCAGCGTCCTGGCCGGCAAGCATCGTGCCAGTGTTTTCGATGGTGCCGGAGACCATGACGGGAATAATGTAACCAAGCTCGCGGCCGAGTTGATTGATGCCGAGCAGGGCGGCTTTGATGTTGCGAGTGTCTTGAGCAGTCTCGATGAGGAGGATGTCGGCACCGCCGTCAATCAACCCCTTAGACTGTTTGTAGTAGCCGTCGCGAAGGGCGTCGAAGGTGATCCCGCCGGTGACCGTAATGGCTTTGGTGGTGGGACCAATGGAACCGGCAACGAAACGAGGGAGGCCGTCTTTGGCTTCGAATTCTGAGGCGGCTTCACGGGCGATCTGAGCGGCCATCGCGTTGATTTCGTGGATTTTGTGTTCGAGGCCGAACTCGGCAAGAGTGACGGTATGGCCGCCGAAGCTGTCGGTTTCGACGATATCGGCACCGGCCTGGTAATACTCACGGTGAATGTCGCGGATCCAATCCGGGCGCGTGTAGAGAAGGTTTTCGGGGCAATTTTCGAAGGCGGGGCCGCCCCAATCTTCGATGGTTGGGTTGCGTTGCTGAAGCATGGTGCCCATAGCTCCGTCGATGATTAGGATGCGGGATTGGAGGGCTTCCTGGAGAGCTTGGCGGCGTTCAGCAGAGGTCAATTTCATCATCAATCAGTATAGCAAGATTTACTGATGGAAGAATAAAGGCGACAAGTTTATGAGAGGCTGCTGTGGTGGTTGCGGGTGGCGCGTCAAGAGAAAGGTGGAGTTGAGAAACAGAGGGCTCTGAGGTTGAGCCGGTAATTCTTGCCGGAGAAACTTTGAGGGATGAGGGTGAATTGATTGTAGATTTGTGGTGATGGTGTTGCAGTTGAAGTTCCTGGCGGGAGCACTGGTGTTTGCCTATGTGCTGTTGTGTGTCGGGTTGTTTGCGTTTCAGCGGAAGTTGCTCTATTTGCCTATGGGGGAGTGGGATGGAAAAGGGATTTCGCTCGAAAGCGAGGTGGGGCCGATTCGGGTGAGTGTGGTGGGTGGGGCTGCGAAGCGCGGAGTAATTTACTTTGGTGGTAACGCGGAGGATGTGCGGTGGAGTGCTCCCTTATTGGGACGGATTTTCGCCGGCGATGCTTTGTATCTGATGCACTATCGCGGCTATGGCGGAAGTGCGGGATCGCCGAGCGAAGCGGGGTTGGTATCGGATGCGTCGCAGCTCTATGACTTGGTGGCTGGCCAGCATGAGGAAGTGATGGTGATCGGACGGAGCCTGGGAAGTGGAATTGCGGTAAGACTGGCGAGCGAGAAGAAGGTGGCGGGGTTGGTGCTGGTGACGCCGTTTGACAGCGTCTTGAGGGTTGCTCAGGAACGGTTCTCGTTTGTGCCTGTTGGGTTACTGCTCGAGGACAAGTATGAGTCGATCCGGTATGCGCCAAAGGTGCGGGCGAAGACTCTTTTGATTGCGGCGGAGCGGGATCAGATGATCGGGAGAGCCCACACGGAGGCGCTGGCCAGGAGCTTTCAGCCAGGGGTGGTCGAGATGGTTGTGGTGCCGGGTGTTGGGCACAAAGATATTCAGGAGAGCGCGGATTATGAGGTGGCTTTGAGACTGGCTGGCTTGCGGGCCCAGGCCCCGTATTGAATTGATGCGGTGAGCAGGCTACGAGCTTCGACGCAGGCGGCTTCGAGTTTCGAAGCCAAGGTGTCATCGATCATTACGCCTTGGGGGATTTCAATGCCGAGGCTTGAGAGGCGGGGCGCGATGGTTTGCACGGTGCTGGCGATCCAGGAATGGAGTGGCGAGCCAGGGCCACAGCCGACGGGGATCTCTGCGGCGAGGTGGGGCCAGGGGAGATTGGAATCCAGAAATAATTGGGGCAGGTAGCGGCCGAAGTCTGGAGGGATATTGGCGCGACGGAAAACCTCGGGAACGAGCCAAAGAACCTGATCGACGAAATCGCACTTGGGTGAAGTGAGGACGGGGCAGGTGAAATCGACTTCGTGGAAGACGACAATGCCGCCGGGCTTGAGAAAGCGAGTGAAGTGACGGAGTGTGGCAGCGGGGTCGGGTTGGTAGAGCATCACGTAGCGTCCGACGATGGCGTCGAATTGCTGGTCTGTCTCAAAGGAGTCGAGTGGGGTGGTTTGAAAAGAGACCCACGAGGAGCAGCCTTGTTCGATGACGCGGCGCTGGGCGTGCTCCAGGCTGACGTCGTCGCGATCGAGGCCAAGGACGCGACCACGACTGCCGACGATGTCTGCGGCCAGCAGAGCCACGTCGCCGACGCCGGACCCAACATCGAGCACGCTCATGCCGTGATTGAGGTCGGCCTGGCGAAAGAACGATTCCGTGTATGGACGGAGGATGCGAGCCTGCATCATGAGGCGCTCTTGCTCGTCGATGGATTGGCCGAGGAGGTAGGCCGACATAAAGCAAAAGGTAGCAAAACTATTCTGCGAGTCGAGATTGAATGGCTTTGCCGAAAGTGGCGACGACGGCGGAGCCGGTGAGGCCGATAGCGGCATGCAGGAGCCAGAAGGCCGGGGGAGACATGTGCTCGTAGAAACCGGCAAGCCAACCGATGATGTTGCTGGAGAGGAAGAGAGTGAGGAAGGCGATGCCCATGAGGGTGGAGTTGACGCTGGCTGGGGCGATGCGCGAGACAAGGGCGAGAACAGTGGGCCAGTTGTAGACGTACGAGTAGCCCATGCCAACGGCAAAGAGGAAGGGCCAGATGGCGGGGACGCGGGTTGCGCCGTAGAAGTAGTTGACGGCGGCCAGCATTGCGTAGCTGCCTGAAGCCATGAGCGCGGCTGTGCGGAATTTCTGAAAGTCTGTGGGCGCCCCGCCGTGGTTCGCCTGCCAACGCCAGAGAGCCAGAAGGACTGGGGCGGCGGTAATGGAGGAGAGCGTTTCGGCGGATAAGAACCAAGGGATGGGGATGGCGAAGCCCTGGATGTTGAGATCGGCGTGTTGCTGGAGCCAGATGGGAAAGGCGTTGAGGGATTGGAAGTAGCAGAGGGTGTGGAAGATGGAGATGGCAAGGATGGCTGCGATGTTGAGAAGGGACTGGTAGTCGCTGGCGCTGAGCTTTGCTGCAGTTGTGTGGAGTTTGATCTTTGCGGGGAGGTGGTGGTAGCCGCTCAGGTAAGTCGCGAGGCCGCAGAGCATGAAGATGCCGGCCAGGGTGAAGGCAGTGTGCCAACCGTAGTACTTAGCGACGAGGCCACAGGAGAATGAGCCAGTGAAGGCGCCAAGGTTGATCGAAGCACTGAATATGGTGAAGCCCTTGGCACGGCGAACGATATCGGCTTCAGGATAAAGGGCACCGACTTGGGCAGTGATGTTGCCCTTGAGAAAACCAGAACCGAGTACAAGAAGCAGGAGTGCGATCAGAAATGAGTACTCAAAGGCCATTGCCAGGTGGCCGGCGCTCATCAGGATTGCGCCGAGGATGACGGCGTTGCGGTGGCCCAGAGCGCGGTCGGCGATGAGACTGCCAAGCACCGGCGTGAAGTAGACGAGGCCGCCGTAGAGGCCGAAGATGCGGGAGGCGAGGGCCTGCGTCGACAGGGGGCCAGTGATCGATTCGAGCGAGTTACGGAAAACCTCGAAGCCAAAGATCGATTGCGTGTTCGGAGGCAGGAGCAGGTGGTTGACCATGAAGAGCATCAAGAGAGCTGTCATGCCGTAGAAGGAGAAGCGCTCCCAGGCTTCTGTGAAGGCCAAGTAGGAGAGGCCGCGAGGGTGACCGAATGTGTTGTTGCTTGAGGTCAGATCGCGATGGTATCACGCGGGAAGCGATTGGACACCAAGAGCGATGCTGTGATAATAGAGTGTGTATCTTCTTTCGCCAGCTCTTGCATTAAGTTGCTTTGCCGATGAAGTGAAGTTGAAGAACGGGGACCGGTTGACGGGGACGGTGACTCGACTGGACGACAAAGAACTCACGCTGAAGACGGAGTATGCGGGGGACTTGAAGATCAAGCGGGATGCGATTCAGAGCATTGAGACCGCAGATGCCCTGAGTGTTTCGTTGAAGGACGGGCAAAACCTGATGGGGCGGCTGAAACTGGGCGAAGGCAAAGTAGAGGTTGCAAGCGAGACGACTGGCGTGATCGCGGCCAAGGAAGCTGACGTAACGCTCTTTCGCAGCAAGGCGGACCAGGAAGCATATGCCAAGGAGATTGAGCGGATGAAGAATCCGCGGCTCGTGGATCTCTGGACTGGGGCAGTCGATCTTGGATATGCCCAAGCACGAGGCAACGCGCAGACGAATACGATCAACTCGTCGGCAAGGGTCTTGCGGACGACCACGCGCGATTCGATTAACGCTTACTTCTTATCGCTGTACTCGAAGAATACGAATAACGGGCTGTCGGTACTGGCGGCGAATTCGATTCGAGGCGGCTTGAAATATGACCTGAACATTACGCCTAAGATGTATACGTTCGGATCGACAGACCTTGAATTCGATGAATTCCAGAGACTGGATCTGCGGTTTGTTCCGGCAGGTGGTCTTGGCTACCACTGGATCAAGAACAAGAACACGATGTGGGACCTGTTTGGCGGTGGATCTTTGAACCGAGAATTCTTTGCAAGCGGTCTGAAGCGAAATTCTGGGGAAGTACTGATGGGTAATGAGTTGTCGCACAAGTTCGCCGGAGTGTTCACATTTAGCGAGAAGATCGTGTTTTATAACAATGTGACTTCCTCGGGGAATTACCGTTTGAATACCGATGTCGCGTTTGCGGCGGCGATCAAAAAGTGGTTGAGCTACCAGGTGACGGCGAGCAACCGCTATCTCTCGAATCCGCTGCCAGGCAGGAAGACAAACGACCTTGTGATTACGACGGGGGTAAGGCTGGTGTTTAACCGATGAAGACTGCTGCGATTGACCGCGCGTCAAGAATTCTCTCCCTCGATCAGTTCCGCGGGTATACCGTCGCTGGAATGTTTCTCGTCAATTTCATAGGCGGGTTTCGCGAAGTGCACGATGTATTCAAGCACCACAACACCTACAACAGCTATGCCGACACGATCATGCCGCATTTCTTTTTTGCGGTTGGGTTTGCGATGCGACTTGGGGTTCTGAAGGGCGCAACGACGGCGGCGATGGTGTGGCGGTGTCTCGGTTTGGTGCTGCTGGGCGTAATGTTTTATGGGCTGGATGGCAACTACAAGACGTGGACCAGCTTGACGGAACTTGGGCTGTGGGGGTTTATCGAGAAGAGCTTTCTGCGTAGCCCGTTTCAGGCACTGACACACATTGGCGTGACTGGGCTTTGGATCTTGCCCGTCTTGCGGCGGCGGAGCAGAGATTTGATTCTGTTTGGAGTTGCCAGCGGATTGCTGCACTTGTGGCTGAGCCAGGCTTTCTGGTTTGAGTTCCTGATGCGAGTGAAAGTGATCGACGGTGGCCCATTGGGCTTTATCAGCTGGGCGTTGCCGACACTGGCTGGCGCGCTGGCTTATGACGCAGTTAAGAAGTATGGCGCACTGGATGCGCTGCCTGTGGTGTTGCGATGGGGAGCGGTATTGAGCATGATCGGGTATCTGATCTCATGCGTGCATGGGATGGAAGCGCCGCCGTTTTGGCCACCATG
This sequence comes from Acidobacteriota bacterium, assembly GCA_016870995.1. GTDB lineage: Bacteria > Acidobacteriota > Terriglobia > Bryobacterales > Bryobacteraceae > Bryobacter. The sequence continues at coordinate 32,882 of VFZU01000006.1, read as the reverse complement.
GCACCCCGTTGATATGTGGACGATGACACAGCGTGCGGGGAGTTTGTCGTATCAAACATTCTCGGCTGGATTCTCGTTGCTCGTTTACGGCTTGTTTCTGTGGCTATGCGATGTGCGGACGCCGAAGTGGTCTTTCAGTGTGTTTGGGACATTCGGGACGAATGCGCTGGCGGGGTATCTGATTCACGGGATGGTTGGCGATGCGATCCAAAAGTTCGCGCCGAAGGATTCGACGCTGTTATGGGTTTGCTTTGTTACCGCCGTCTACTTCCTGCTGACGTGGCTCTTCATTCGGGCGCTCGAGAAGCGGAACATTTTCCTGCGGCTCTAGGCAGTAATCGACTTCTCGATTCAGGTAATAGGAGAGGCCATAGCGGAGGCCTCTCGAACCCCCTTCTGGCAGGCAGGTGAGCCGGCTGTACTTCGCAGAAACTTGTGTGGCCAAGCTGGGGTAAAGATTGATCTTCAGGGCGAAGACACTCAACAGACAGATCGTGATCAGGGCCAGGCTGCGCCAGCGGTAGGCGGCATAGGCCGCGATGGGAGCGGCGAGGAGCCAAAGCCAAGCGGTGGATCCAAAGTTCGATTTACTGAGGCCGTCTTCAATGGCAGCGGGGACCCAGGGGGTGACGGCGGGCAATGAGACAGAGATGGCAGCGGCTGCAGCGTAATGCCAACGACGCAACGTGGGGGCGATAAGAATCGCAATCGAAGGAACGAGGGGAAGGATGTAGGCGGGGAGTTTGTTTTTTGAAATGCTCAGGAAGAGCAGGCCCCAAAGGATTGTGAAGAGGTGGGGCTTATGTTCGTCTTCGATGCGGATCGCGGGCAGCGCGGGAGCCCATGGCATGAGGAGGCCGAGCAGAACTGGGATGTAGAACCAGAAGGGTTGTACGTGCTGGAGTTCTGGGGAGAAGAAGCGCTGGATGTGATGACGGATGATGAATTCGTCGATGAAGGTCTGCCCGTTCGCTAAGTAGCAGGCGAGATACCAGGGTGTTGCGGTGAGTGTGGCAGCAAGCCAGTGACGCCATTCCGTACGGTAGAGCCACAGGATGGGAATAGCCAACGCGAGGGGAACCAAGCCCTTGGCGAGAATCGCAAGGCCAAGGGCGATGCCGGCAAGCCAGGGCCGCTGACGCAGCATCAGGAATAGAAAAGCGTGAAAGCAAACGCTGAGCGGAATGTCGGTGACGGCGACTTGAGAGAGGGCCAGCCAGCCAATGGATGTCCCTAGAACCAGCGCGGATTCGAAGGTTGGCATGGCGAGAAGAAGTCCGAGGCCAAGCAAGCAGACGGGGAGACGTGCGGCGAGATCAGGATCGAAACCGAGCTTGTCGAAGGATGCGATGAGCCAGTAGAGAAGTGGTGGCTTCTCAAACCACGGCTTGCCCCAAAGGGTGGGCGTGATCCAATCGCCTGAGCTTGCCATCTGGTGGCCGATAGCGGCGTAGCGCGGCTCATCGGGGCCGAGCAGGCCGCTTGCTGAGAGGAGGAACAGGTAAGGGATCGCAAGCGCGGCCAGTAGCAAGAGGCGTTGCTTGGACACTCCTCAAGTATAATCGGTGATTCCACCATGGGTTTACTCGATATCGCTAAATTACCGACTGCGGAGAACTCCGCGATTCGCCTGCATGAGACGGACAACGTCGCTATTGCAAGAGTCCCATTGAGTCCGGGAGGGTCGATTGTCGTTGCCGGCAAAACGGTGGCGGTGGTGGACGCTGTGCCGGCAGGGCATAAGATCTCCCTCGTTGCGATTGGTGCCGGCGAAGCCGTAAGAAGGTATGGACAAACGATCGGCAAAACGCGTGTGGCGATCGAAGCCGGCCGGCACGTACACGTACATAACCTGGCCTTTGAAGATCATGAGTTGGGATTTGAGTTTCCGAGCGTAGAGGTTCCCTATCCGGCGCTGCCTTCAGTGTTGCCAACTTTTGAAGGGTACATGCGGGAAGACGGTCGCGTGGGAACGAGAAACTATGTGGCTGTAGTGGCGGCCTCGAATTGTGCGGCTTACACGGTGGACTGGATCGCGGAGAGCTTTGGAGCTTCGGACATTTTGCCGAACGTGGATGGCGTGGTGGCGTTCCCCCATGGCGAAGGCTGCGGGCATGCGATTGGACCGGATACGGATCAGCTGAAGCGGACGCTCGCTGGCGTGCTGAATCATCCGAACATCGGAGCAGCATTGATTATCGGGCTCGGGTGTGAGGTGAACCAGATCGATCACTATCTGGGGCCGAATGCTCCGCGATCGAAACGCCTGCATGGGTTGACGTTGCAGACCAGCGGCGGGACGCGCGGCACGGTGGATGCGGCTCGGCGACGGATTCAAGAGTTCATGGAGGAGATGACCGAGCAGAAGCGTGTCACGGTGCCTGCATCGCATCTCAGGCTGGGTTTGAATTGCGGCGGTAGCGATAGCTTTAGCGGCATCTCGGCGAACCCGGCGCTGGGCGTTTGCAGCGACATGCTGGCAGCCATTGGCGCGTCCGCCGTTCTTGCTGAAACCACTGAGTGTTTCGGTGCCGAACATTTGCTGGTGAAGCGGGCTCGGAATCGCGAAGTGGCAGAGAAGTTTTTGGGCTTCATTGATGGCTATAAGAAGTACCTGCGGCAGTTCGGCGGGAGCTTTGATGACAACCCGAGCCCTGGAAACAAAGAGGGTGGCTTGTCGAACATTCTCGAGAAGAGCCTGGGTGCGTCAGCCAAGGCAGGAACCAGCCCGATGATGGATGCGATCGATTATGCCGAGCCCGTCACCTCGCCGGGGTTTGTGTTTATGAACACGCCGGGATACGACCCGGTATCGCTCACAGGACTAGCGGCAGGCGGATGTAACCTGATTGCATTCACGACCGGGCGCGGTAGCGCGATTGGATTCCCGAATGTGCCCGTGATGAAGATTGCGACCAACTCGAACACCTATCGCAGGATGGTGGACAACATGGACGTCAATGCGGGACGGATTGTGGATGGTGAAGCGAGCGTGGAACAGGTAGGTCAAGAAATCTTTGACTTGTGCCTGCGTGTGGCTTCGGGTGAGAAGACGAAGGCAGAGGTACTGGGGCATAAGGAGTTTGTGCCTTGGCGGATCGGGCCAGTGCTATAGGAGGATTGGGGTGACGACACAAGACTTGGCCAATGAGTTTGTCGCATTGTGCAGGGAAGGTCGATTTCTCGACGCAGTAGATCGGTTTTACGCCGAGGACATTGTGAGTGTCGAGGCAATGGATTTTCTCGGCATGGGCCGCGAGATGAAAGGCAAAGAGGCCGTACGAGCCAAGAATGTTGGCTGGTTCACCGACAACGAAGTACATAGCGCCAAAGTCACCGGCCCGTTTGTGAGCCCGGAACGATTCTCGATGATGATCGAATTCGATTGGACTCAGCGGGCTAGTGGCAATCGGATCCAAATGCACGAAGTCGCAGTCTATACCGTGGAGAACGGCCAAATCCAACGCGAAGAATTTCTGTATGGCGAAATGAAGGTCACGACTTAGAAGCGCCGCAGACCGCGAATGCTTCTGCTGGGGTAGTAAGAATGCCGGATTCGGATGCGCTGCGGATGCCTTCGTACGAAGAAAAGCAGAATTACTGAGCCAGTTTGAGCCAGATTCCTCGCGTAGTGACGTGGAGGATGGCATGAGGAAGACGGTTTGGTGCCTTTTGGTTGTGGGATTGCCGGTGTGGAGTCAGCCGGCGCGGTTCCGGCAAGTGGAACAGTGGCAAGGCACGGTGACGGTAGAGTTGACTCAGCGATGTTCGGCATCCATGGGTGGGATGACGGAAAACTACGACTACAAGCGGTCAGCGCGGATGCAGGTGCTGCTGAATCGCTATGACCCGAGGGCTGAAGCCTGGGAAGGGACGGTGGCCGGGCCAGGCGAGATCAACGACACGACTGTGGTGCAGATCGGATGCGGCGTGACGAATACGCTGAAGGGATCTGCTGATCTGGCGAAGGACACCTCTGGGAAAGCAAGGAAGTTTTTCCTTACTTTTGACTCGCAAGACCGCTTTTACTTTTTCGCATCGGATCTGAACATTGCCACAAAGGCTGAAGTGAAGGATTGCCAGGGGCGTGTGACGACGAGTTACGAACGAACGGATCCCGTGATTCCGGCGATGGAGGAGTTCGCCGTGGCTCCGCCGGTGCAGGGTCTGAATCTGATTGGGAGTACGACGGTGATTTACCGGAATGCGACCCTGAACGGGATGATCCCAGCCGCTGAAGTGGTGTGGAGAGTGAGTTGGGATTTGACGGCGAAGGTGCTCGACGAAGTGGAGTTGACGATGGAGCCGGAGGCGAGCTATCCGCGGTAGATCGCGGAAGGGACGATGAGCGAATCGATGGCAGGGAACCTTATTGGGGTGAAGGCGAAGTTGACGGCCAAGGGTGGCGGGGCACTGAAGGTGAAGGCTCGCAAGATGACCTTTACGCTTGAGTCTTCACGCGAGCCGGGTGTGGCAATGAACTTTCCGCTGCCCGCCGCGCAAGTGAAACCGACGCCGAATGACCTGCAGTTTGAAGCGGCGAGAAATGCCGGATGGCGGATCCTGAACCGGGGTTTGACGGCAGAGCGAGAAGAAGCTGGGATGACCGAAGGCGCAGTGAGTGTTTCGTCGTTTGATTTTGGCGGATGGGCGAATGTTCGCGTGACCGCGACACTCGAAGATGGGCGTGTGGTAACCGGAGTGTACCGGGGTGAGGGCGTGGTTCGACTGCCAAAGCGGCCCGCGAGCTCAAAGGTGGCCGATGCATGGAGAGATGCCTCGGGTGAGAAGGGAGCGGATGCTGAAGATAGCGATGAGTTGCCGTTAGGGGATGGACGGCCCGGGGATGGCTTGACCGTGTTTGAAGAGTATCGGGGTTTCTTTGGAAGCGGCAAACACCTGCGGACGAATACAGAACGGAAGGACTTGTTTGTCCGCGACGATGTGGGCGGGAAGACGAAAGCGGGGATTGATTTGTTTGCACGTGAAACGGGGTTGATGGTGCACCACGAGTTGACGGAAGAGGAGTTGCAGATATTCCCCGAGCCGCATGTGGTGAATCTGAACTACCGGGATGGAGCGCACGTGGTGGATCAGCATGGCGTGGTGATTGTGGAGACAGATCAGGTGAAGGATAGTGCGCTCGCGTGGTCAAGGAAATACGGGGATGTGGTCGGGACTCGGATGACAGTGGACCTGATTGGGATCTCGACGACGCCAGGGAGCGGGGCGAGTGTGGGGGCGGTTCCATATTTCGACAAGCTAGTGGCGCATGAATTGATGCACACGGTGAGTGTGCCGCACCACGGCGATCGGGATTACAAGATCAGCATGCATCTGAAGCGAACTCCAAGTGGGAAGTACGTGTTTCGGAATCAGGGGACGGACAATCTGTACCGGCTATACAACGAGTCGGGTGTGGAACTGTCGCAGGCTTTTGGTGAGGAGATGGAACTGCGCTTCCGCGATGCCGGGAAGGGGAGCTGGTTTGATTGGGCTGTGACGACGGAAGAAGGCTACAAGATGAGCGACCTGATTGTAGGTGCGCCGGGAGGCCAGCATAGCGGCCAGGAGGACTGTTTAATGCGGTACGAGTTTGCCAAGGCCTATGAGCAGAAGGACAGGCAGGATGCCTACTACTTCTTCGCGGATCAATCGAGGGGCGGGACTTTGTGCAGGAGGAAGGAAGGTAGCGGCGTGAATGAAGAGACGCGGACGCCGCAATCGAGGCATGGGGCAGCGACACATGGCAATTGCAGCAGCCGGGTGTGTGTGAATGACCGCTACGGAGCGAAACGTTGAGGAGGACGCGATGAAGACATTTTTGAGCTTGTTACTGATTTCGATGCCGCTGTGGGGCGGCGATGTTTATGCTTCGGTGAACGGAGTGCAAAGGGCGGTGGTGTGGCCGGGCATGCCGGTGGTGGTGGAAGGATTTGCGCCGACGGACGAACCGCTGCGGGCCGAGGTGCTCGATGAACAGGGCAAGCTGAAGGAGTGGCCGTGGCGTGTGGTTGCGGCTGGCGAAGGGAGGCGTGGGGAGTGGATCGTGGAAGGCACGGACACGACGGGTATGACGGCTGGGTTGTATCAGGTGAGAGTTGCATCTGGATCTGGATCGTCCAAAGTATGCCGTCTGCAAGTGATGGCGCGGCCCGAGGCGCCGGATGAGGCGGCGTTTCGGCGAGAGTGGAATTGGAAGCTGTATGAAGTGCGGCGAAGGGGAGATGTGGAGGGGGCACTGCGCCTGGTGGATGGATGGCTCGAAGGACATGAGGAAGATGTGTTGGATTTGTCGCTGAAGGCCGAATTACTGGTGGAGGCTGGGCGGAGCGCAGAAGCCTTGGGAGCGTATCAGGTGGCCATTGAGAAAGAAGAATTGGTGAGGCAGAGGCTTGGCTCGAAGGAGCCGGCAGGAGAATTGCGGCGCAAGCGAGACGAGGTAATGGTGAAGATGCTGCAACGGCCTTAAACTGAAGGCATGCGTATTTTTATGTTTTGCCTGCTTTCGCTCTCAATGACGCTTGGGGCGCAGGGCGTGAAGAAGAAGGCGAAAAAGGCCGAGGTGGTTGCGGCGCCGAAGCTAGATGTGAAGAAGCTGGAAGAGTTCTTGCGGCACCTGAATTTGTGGACGCCCGAGATCGCTTTTGAAGTGAAAGATCGTCAGCCCGCTGCTTTATTGCCGGGGTTTGAAGAGATTACCGTAAAGGCATCGCTCGGGGAGCGATTCGCCGAGCAGAAGTACTTTGTCAGTGGGGACGGCAAGACCGTGATCAAGGGCGATGTGATGGACCTCACCGGCAATCCATTTACGAAAGAGAATGCACTGATCCGGAATGTGGGCGCGCCATCGCTGGGGACTTTGGGTGCTCCTGTTGTGTTGAGTGTGTATACCGATTACCAGTGCCCCTATTGCCGCGAGCAAGCGCGGGCGTTACGGGCGAACCTGATCAAAACTTACCCGAAGGAGGTACGTCTGTTCGTGCATGACTTCCCGCTGGAGCAGATCCATCCCTGGGCGAAGACGGCTTCGATTGCGGGAAGGTGTGCGCTGCTGCAGGGCGAGGAGAACTATTGGAAGTATCACGATTGGGTGTTCGACAACCAGGAAGGCCTGGGAGCGGAGACGTTTCGTGGGAAACTAATGGCGTGGGCACCGGCGAACGGGATGGATGCATTGCAGCTGATGCGGTGCTTCGACAACAAGGAAACGGCGGCGGATGTCGAAAAAGACATCGAGCAAGGCAAGGCTCTTGGGTTGAATTCGACGCCCACCATTTATGTCAATGGCCGCAAGCTGGCGGGCAGTGTGAGCTGGGATCAATTGAAGAAGATCACCGATGTCGAAGTGAAGTACCAAGCAACGGCAAAGAACGCCGGAGACACCGCGTGTTGCTCGGTGAGCCTGGCCACGCCGGGGGTGAAGTAGATGTGGCGTTTATTGTTGGTTGCCACGCTGGCCTATGGCGCCAAGCTGCCAGATGCCATTGATGGCAAGCGAATGCTCGAAGACGTCAAGGTGCTATCCAGTGAGAAGTATAAGGGGCGGATGACGGGGACACCTGAGCTGGATCAGGCGGCTCGATGGATCGCAAAGGAATATCAGAGAGCCGGCTTGAAGGCGCCTTTCGTTGAAGGAAACGGCAAGCTGAGCTACCTGCAGAAGTTTGTGGTGAGCACGGATATCAAGCTGGGTAAGCGGAATGAGATGAGTGTGGGGAGCCAGGCTCTGACAGTGGCCAAGAACTTTATGCCAAGGGTGAATTCTGCCAGTGGCAATGTAAGCGGAGAGATGGTGTTTGCGGGATACGGCATTACATCGAGCGAGCATCACTACGACGATTACGCCGGGCTCGATGCTAAGGGCAAGGTAGTTGTGGTGTTGCGCAACGAGCCGCAGGACCTCGATGAGAAGAGTGTGTTTGACGGAAAGAACCGTACGCAGCACGCGAACCTCGAGAACAAGGCGGTGAATGCAAAACTACATGGCGCTGTCGGGTTGATCGTACTGAACAATGGCGTCATTTATCCGGAAGATGCCGAGAAACTGGACACGTTCGGGGGCCAGAGTGGGGCCATGGACGCGGGAATTGTTGTGGTTCAGGTCAAATGGCAAGTGGCCGAGAAGTGGTTTGCAGAAACGAACCATGACGTGAAGGGAATTGTGAAGGCGATCGACCGTATGTTGCAGCCTCAGAGCTTTCGCTTTCCGCCAACGATGAAGGCTGCGTTGCGAGTGAACGTCGAGCGTGTGATGCGGCCGACCTTTAACGTGGCCGGTTATTTGCCGGGCGTGACGGACGAGTACATTGTGGTGGGCGGACATTATGACCACCTTGGATACGGACGGCAGTTTTCGATGGCACCGAGTGAGGTGCCGAAGCTTCATCCTGGGGCGGACGATAATGCTAGCGGTACGGCGGCTGTGATGGAGTTGGCCAGGTATTTTTCTTCTTTGCCGAAACAGAAAAGAGGAATTTTGTTCGTGGCATTCTCTGGTGAGGAAATCGGGCTCCTAGGCTCGGGAAATCTCGCGGGCAAGATGCCGTTCGCTCTTGAGAAGTGTGCGGCAATGATCAACATGGATATGGTGGGGCGGATGCAGGGCGGCAAGTTTTATGTGGCTGGGGTTGGAACCGGGACTACCTTCAAGGGGATTCTTGAGGAGGTGGTGCGGAGACAAGCCGATTTGAAGCCGGACTTCAGCGAGAACCTGAGCATCGGTGGTAGTGATCATACCTCCTTTGCTGCGAAATCGATCCCGGCACTGTTCTTCTTCAGCGGATTGCATTCGGATTATCACAAGCCTTCAGACACCTGGGACAAGATTGAGCTTAGGGCGTATGCTTCGCTGATTCGAGTGGTGGCGGCGACCATTGCGGAATTGTCAGGCGACGGGCCACGGCCGATGTACCAGCGGCAGGCTCCAGCGGCCACACCAGGTGGACCAAGCGGAGGCGGAGGCGGGTACGGGCCGTACTTCGGAAGCGTGCCTGACTTTGCGGAAGTTCCCGGAGGAGTGAAGCTGGCCGATGTCCGCGCGGGCAGCCCTGCAGAAAAGGGTGGACTCCGAGGAGGTGATCTTCTGGTGGAATTTGACGGGAAAAAAGTAGAGAATCTACAAGACTACACGTATGTGCTTAGGTCAAAAGGCGTAGGAGACACGGTGGAAGTTAAGGTAAAACGCTTGGGCAAGACCCTTACTTTTAGAGTAGTACTGGAAGCGAGAAAGTAATCTGGACGGTATGATGGCGTGCGAAGAAAATCGTTAAGGTCCGGGCGCTTGCCCGCCGATTAGCTAGAGAAGAGCCGCACACAGCCCATCATGCCCATCAGAACTGCCGACATGAACCTTACGACGAAAACCTGGAAGCTACCACCGCTGATTCTGCATCCTTTTGCAGAAGCGGCGGGGCCGGACAAACTGGTGGAAAGCTCGCGAGCGAGCCTGATGCTGCAAGGTTTGCTACCCAGCGGCGAAATGACGCGGGAAGAACTCGACCGGAAGCTTTTGGACGGACGATTTTACGAGATCCGGATGCTGTTTTATGTGGGCAAGGATTTGCTGCGTTGGATCGAGCAGTGCATGGAAGTGGTGGACCGGGATGAGGAATTGAAGCGGAATGGATTTTGCTATCAGTCCTTTGCGGCGATCCTAACGGATGATCCTCCGCGGAATATTCGTGAAAAGTTGAAGAATTGGGGCGTTGCGGACTACAAGAGCATCTTTTCGCGTGCCCTGGGTCTGAATGCAATTTTCCACGAGGTGCCGCAGCGGCACACGATTACAGACGAATTCGTGCGTCACTACTATCGGTATGCCGATCAGTTGTTCGCCTGCCGGCAATTGTTGTGGAGCTTTGGAGAGATTAAGGCTACGCAATTCGACTTCGCTCTGTATGCCTCTGGCGAGTACTCCCGGATGTTGGAACGTGAGTGGGGTGAGGACATGTCGGACGGGTTTGAATCATAATGGCTGAATGGCCTTACCGAGGATGCTTCGCGTCCACCAACAGTTTCCTGACAGAGCAGTAAAGGACATTCCCGCCACGATTGCCGCAGAATTGCGGAGGGCGGACTTTGCATCCAAATTGAAGCCTGGCTCAAGGGTAGCCATTGGCGTGGGCAGCCGCGGGATTGCCAACATTGCGACGATTGTGCGCGCAGTGGTGGATTACTGGAAAGCGGTGGGGATGAATCCCTACCTGTTCCCCGCAATGGGTAGCCATGGCGCAGCTTCGCCCGAAGGGCAGGCAATGGTCCTGGGCAAGTACAAGATCACTGAAGAGACGATGGGATGCCCGATCGTGAGCCAGCTTGAAGTCGTGTCGCTGGGAGTAACGCCGGCAGGAATTACCGCTTACCTCGACAAGAGCGCATTTGAGAGCGATGGCGTGATGCTGGTGGGTCGCGTGAAGTGGCACACCGATTTTGAAGGACCGATCGAGAGCGGCCTCTATAAGATGATGGCGATCGGACTGGGGAAGTTCGCCGGGGCGCAGTACTATCACACGTTCGCCTACAACATTGGGTTGGGGGCGATGATTCGGTCTGTGGGTCGGCAGGTTTTAAAGAGCGGGAAGATTCTGGGCGGGCTGGCGATTCTTGAGGACGCCAACCACACGACGGCTCAACTGACCGCAGTGCCTGTTGAGACGATGGAAGACCAGGAAGAGAAGCTGCTGGCACTGGCCAAGAGCTGGCAGGGGCATGTCCCGGTGAAGGAATTGGACATCCTGATTCTGGATCAGATCGGCAAGGACATTTCTGGTGCCGGGATGGACACCAAAGTGGTAAACCGCGGCGTGAATGGCGAATACAACTGCTGGCAAGGACCGCCGAAGATTCATCGCGTGTTTGTGCGAGATCTGACGCCGAACACCTATGGCAGCGCAGTGGGGATGGGTATGGCGGACGTGATCAACAAACGGATTCTGCCGCAGATCGATTGGGCCCCGACGCAGATCAATTCGTTGACGGCATCTTCACCGGCCGCGATCCGGGTACCGGTGCATTTCGACACCGACCGGGAATGCATCGAACGCTTTCTGCCAACCGTAGGCAAGCATGACTTGTCGAAGGTGACGATCGCCCGGATCAAGACGACTCTGCATTTGACGGATCTTGAGATGAGCGAGAACCTTTTGTCCGAGATCGAAGCAAATCCAAATCTGTCGATTGTGGGCGGGCCTTATGACTTCCCGGTCGATGCTGCAGGCAACATGACGACGCTGGGGGGCGGGGATGGACACTAAGCCTGAAGCGCCAGAATCGAAGACCCTCGAACAAGAGTTGGATGAGTTGCAACGGATTGTGGCGCAGCTTGAGAAAGACCAGATGGGACTCGAGGAATCGATCGCGCTGTTCGAGAAGGGCGTGGCTTTAAGCGAATCGGCCAAGAAGCGGATCGATGAGGCGGAAACGCGCATTGAGATTTTGACCAAAAGGGGCGGCAAGGTCGAGGCGGAGCCATTCGGCAAATGACATTGAAAGAATATCTGGCAGCGCGTATTGAAGTTGTGGATCAGGCGCTGCAACGGTGGGTTCCGGCGGAGAGCGTCGAACCCGAGACCATTCACCGGGCGATGCGATACAGCCTTTTTGCAGGGGGAAAGCGCATTCGCCCGATCCTTTGCATGGCGGCATCTGATGTTGTGCATCCCGATGCACCAGGAATCGAAGACGCGGCGGCGACGCTCGAAATGATTCACACGTATTCGCTGATTCATGACGATTTGCCGGCGCTCGATAATGATGACCTGCGACGTGGAATGGCGACGAATCACAAGGTATTTGGCGAGGCGATGGCAATTCTGGCGGGAGACTCCTTGTTGACGCTGGCGTTTCAAGTACTGAGCGAGCTGAGTGAAATTGGAGCCGAGCAGAGGAGCCGACTCGTTCTTGAGCTGGCCTCAGCCAGCGGCACCGTTGGCGGGATGATCGGCGGGCAGGTGCATGACATCGAAGGCGAGCGAATGACGCCGACGGCGGAGTTGCTCGAGAAGATTCACCGCGCCAAGACCGGAGCTTTGTTGCGGGCGAGCGTGCGCATGGGCGGAATTTATGCAGGAGCTTCGGCAGCCGAGATGCAGGCTTTGACTGCATATGGCGAGCATGCAGGGCTTGCGTTTCAAATCGTCGATGACATTCTCGACATGGAAGAATCGAGTGCGGCGCTGGGCAAGACGGCGGGCAAAGATCTGGCGCAGCAGAAGATTACCTTCCCGGCGGTATATGGCCTGGCGGAATCGAAACGTATGGCCGAGGAAGAGCGGCAAAAGGCGCATGCCGCGCTCGAGCGATTTGGGAACCATGGGACACGGTTGCGCGAAATCGCCGACTTGATTGTGGACCGGAAGTCTTGAAGACGCGGCTCGATCAATTGCTGGTCGAACGAGGGTTGGTGGAGTCGCGCGAAAAGGCGAAAGCTCTCATTTTGGCTGGGCAGGTAATGGTGAACGGCCAGAAGGTAGATAAGGCTGGGCAGCAAGTGGCCGGCGATGCCGGCGTGGAGTTGCTTGAGCAGTTGCGTTACGTGAGCCGGGGTGGGCTGAAGCTGGAAGCGGCGCTGCAAGAATTTGGTATCGATGTGACTGGTGCGATTTGTATCGATATCGGGACGTCGACGGGGGGCTTTACCGATTGCCTGTTGCAGCATGGGGCGACGCGTGTGCATTGCGTGGATGTCGGGGCCACACAGATCGCCTGGAGGCTGAAAACAGATCCGCGCGTAGTGTTGCACGAGCATCAGAACGCGAGAATGATTGAGCCCGCAGTGATCGGAGAACCGGCGCGATTGCTGGTGTGCGATGTGAGCTTTATCAGCGTCACATTGCTGCTCGACCGATTCCCTGCCCTACTCGCGGGTGAGAGCGAAATGGTGATTCTGATCAAGCCACAGTTTGAAGTGGGGCGGGGTGATGTGGGCAAGGGCGGAATCGTGCGCGAAGAATCGTTGCACCAGGCGGCTTGTGACAAGGTAGAATCTGCCTTACGTGAGTTGGGTTACCAAACACGGATCATAGACAGCCCGATCCTGGGCGGCAAAGGGAATCGAGAGTTTCTGATACATGCCCGAAGAGCGAATTGAAATCCGAAGCGTGGGAATCATCTCGAAGCCCAATGTGACTCGAGGACAGAGCATTGTGCCCGGATTGGTGGACTGGCTTGCGGAGCGAGGGATCAGCGCCCGCGTGGACGAGGAGACTGCGCGCTACGGCAATTTGAAGGAATGGGTGCCGCGGGAGCGCGTGCCGGTGGATACGCAGTTGGTAGTGGTGCTGGGCGGGGATGGAACTTTGTTGAGCGCGGCGCGGGCGATTGGTGGCCAGGATATTCCGCTGCTGGCGGTGAATTTAGGTGGGCTCGGATTTCTCACTTCGATCACTTTAGATGAGTTGTACCCCGAGCTTGAAAAATGTTTGAGTGGTGAATTTCGCGTCGGCAAGCGGAGGATGCTGCGATGTGAAATCCAACGTGGCGGACATCGTGTATGCTCGTACGAGGCGTTGAACGATGCGGTGATTACGAAAGCGTCGCTCGCGCGGATTATCGATGTGGCCGTCCATGTTGACTCCCACTTTGTCTCGAACTACAAAGCGGATGGATTGATTGTGTCAACACCGACGGGATCGACAGCTTACTCGCTGAGCGCGGGTGGGCCGATTATTTTCCCCAATGTGGATGCACTGAGCATCACTCCGATTTGTCCTCACATGCTGACGCACCGGCCCGTGATTGTTCCGGGTGCAAGCGTGATCCGGTTAGTGAACCGGGCCAGCGATCATGACGCGTATTTGACGATCGACGGGCAGGTGGGCGAGACATTGCTTGAGGGCGATGAAGTGCATTGCGCCCTGAGTGACAATGAAATCCGGCTGGTAAGGCCGCCGCGAATGTTGTTCTTCGATGTACTCAGAGAAAAATTGAAATGGGGCGAACGTTGAAAAAAATATCCCTGACTTCCTGGATCTTTATCGCGATGGCGGCTGGCATTGGGCTGGGCATGGTGGCACCTGATTTCGCCAAAGAGCTGGCGCCGGTGTCGAAAGTGTTTCTGAATTTGATCAAGAGCATCATTGCGCCGCTGGTATTTGCGACGCTAGTGTACGGGATCGCGGGAACGGGAAGCGCGAAGGCGATGGGGAGGATTGGCGCGAAGGCGATCATCTACTTCGAGGTGGTGACGACGATCGCTTTGTTCCTTGGATTGGCGGCCGTGAATCTGGTGAAGCCCGGCATCGGTGTGAACTTGCCAGCAGAGAAGGCGAAGCTTGCGCAGTCGAGCGTTACGCTCTCCGGGATGCTCGAGCACACCTTCCCTGTATCTATCATTGAGGCAATGTCCAAGGGCGAGGTCCTGCAGATCGTAGTGTTCGCGTTCATCTTCGGTACGGCTTGCATTTCCATTGGCAAGAAGGCCGAGAGCGTAGTGACTTGGTGCAAGAGCCTGTCAGAGATCATGTTCGAATACACCAAGTATGTGATGTACTTTGCACCGTTTGGCGTTGGTGCGGCCATGGCGGTGACTATCGGATCCAAAGGGATCGGTGTGTTATTCAACCTAGGGCAGTTGATTGCGACTTTGTTTGTGTCGCTGGCGATCTTCGTAGTGGTTGTGTTGGGGGCTGTAGTGGTGATCTTCAAGATCCCGCTGCGGCGTTTCATCCAGGCAGTGAAGGATCCCTACATTCTGGCGTTCTCAACGGCCTCAAGCGAAGCGGCGCTGCCACAGGCGCTGGAGAACATGGAGCGTTTTGGGGTGCCGAAACATATTGTGAGCTTTGTGTTGCCGACCGGGTATAGCTTCAACCTCGATGGAACGACTCTTTATTTGAGCATGGCAAGTATCTTTGTGGCTCAGGCGGCGGGTGTGGATATGCCTCTGGGGCAGCAACTGGTGATGATGCTCACGCTGATGTTGACGTCGAAGGGTGTGGCGGCGGTGCCACGGGCGTCAATGGTGGTGTTGAGCGGGACGCTGGGCAGCTTCGGCCTCCCGTTGGAAGGGGTTGCGCTGCTGCTGGGCGTCGATACGATCATGGACATGGCGCGGACTTCAGTGAACCTGTTGGGTAACTGCCTGGCTACTGCAGCGGTGGCGCGCTGGGAAGGTGTAGATCTGCCAACGGGAGATCTGGAGCCGATTGAAGAGAAGGCAGAAGAAGCAACGGCTTAGCGGATCGACTGCGGGATGCTCGCTGCGCCCTGAGACCCAATGCAACGAGGCGTCACTGCGACCGGCGAATCGAGTCCAGCGTGTTTGAGTCAAATCCTTGATGGCCGAGGATTGCAAGGATGAAGTCTGTCTTGCCTCGGATATAGCTGTCCATGTCATTGAAGTGCTTTTGCGCAAGGTCGATCTTTAGGCGGGCGTAGGTGTCACGCGCTTCAGTGTTGGAGCGTAGGTAGTCGCGTAGAACGAGGTGGTTGCGCAGGGGGATGGAGTCTTGAGGGCAGACGTAGAGGTGGTGGGTGCGTGGAGATTCGACGCGCTTAAAGACCTCGCGGCCGGGGATGCCTTGGTCCCCATGGTGGGTGTAGCCGAGGGAGGCAAGGGCATTGATCGCCTGCGGTAGCGAGGCGTAGTCCGGGATCA
Source organism: Acidobacteriota bacterium (assembly GCA_016870995.1). Taxonomy (GTDB): domain Bacteria; phylum Acidobacteriota; class Terriglobia; order Bryobacterales; family Bryobacteraceae; genus Bryobacter. The sequence continues at coordinate 17,284 of VFZU01000006.1, read as the reverse complement.
CGATGTCGATGTCGATCACCGGTTTGGCGGCTAGCCTTGGCACGGAAGTGCTGCCCACGTGTTCGATGCTGACCGCAAAGTGCGAGACGACGGGCCAGAGGACGCCGCGAAGCTTTTCATAGGCTTCGGGCCATGCTGGATCGTAGGCTAAGACTTGGATGCTCATTCACGCCGCAGACGAATGTCAATTTCCCAGTCTACGAATTTCCACTCCGGAGTTTGACGAAGTGCGCTCACGAGGTCTTCAAACGCGTTTTCGTCGGCAGCGGAATAATCGAACCAGGTGAGAAAGTCGAAGGGCTGGTGCGTATCGAGATCGCGACAGTGGTGGAGGCGGCGGGCGATGGCCGGGAGGAATTTGAGACCGATTGCGTTGTGGCTTTCGGCGAAGATGGCAAGCCGTTCGTCCTGAGTCATGGCCCACCATGCGGCTGTCTTGCGAATCGGAATCAACGCGGCGCGATCCGCAGTGGGTCTGCCCAGTGGAGCTTGCTTGGCGGAAAGAGTATTTTTCTCGATGCGCGAGACGTAGCGTTCGTTGCTGGTAACCCCCGTGAGTTGCCAGATCGACTTTTGATTGGGAGGTTCACCCATCGAAACCTCCAGACGCTTTGCTTCTGGCCAGGCCGCACCGACGTATGGCTTGTTTGAGATGATCCGCCAGAAACCGGAATCACCGGCATGAAAAGTGACGAGGCGAGAATTGACAGGCATCAGTTGCTATTCGCTCATCAAAGAGAAACAGTTACGGCGGAGAATAGGATTTATGCGCGCCATTTGCCTTTTGATGCTTTTGGGGATGACTCTGGCTGGACAGAAGCGGCCTGTCGTGGTGATCTCGGTGGATGGATTGGACCACCGGTATTTGCGAGATGCCGACAAGCTGGGCCTGAAGATTCCTGTGTTGCGCAGGCTGATGCGGGAAGGTGAATTCGTGGGAGGCCTGATCGGCACCGTGCCGACGGTGACATGGCCTTCGCACACGACCCTGATTACGGGTGTGGCTCCCAGGGAGCATGGGATTCTAAGTAACCGCAGGCCGAAGGAGGAGAGCGGCGACTATTACTGGATGGCGGACATGTTGAAGGTGAAGACACTGTGGCATGCAACGCGGAAGGCAGGGCTCAAGAGTGCGGCGATTACGTGGCCTGTGACTGTTAACGCTGATATCGATTTCAATCTGCCGGAATACTTTCGGGGGCGAAATGGCGGGAGCATGGATTACATCTCGGTCTTTGAGAAGGCCACGCCGGGGCTGGTGGAGAACATCGAGAAATTGGACCCGAGTTTTCGACAGGAATGGGTCGACGACCGGACCCGCAAGGTGGCTTGCGTTTATCTTCTGAAACAGGCGAAGCCCGATCTGATCCTGCTGCACTTCGTCGACCTAGATGCAGTGGCGCATGAAGCTGGGCCGTTTGAGAAGGAAGCGAATCATACTCTCGAAGTGACCGATGGTTACATCGGAGAGATTGTGAAAGCGGCGCCGAAGAATGCATTGATCGTGGTGCTGGGGGATCACGGCTTTGAACGCGTCGACCGCGATCTGAATCTGTCTGTATTCGCGAAAGGGATGCAGATGGGGATGCTTGGTGGGTTATTGACTACGCGCGATGCTGCTGTAGCGGCGAAGTGGCGCGACACGGGACTACTGGGCCGTGAGGTGCCGATCGATGAGGTCCGCAAGTTTGAACCGGGAGCCGATGTTGTGGCGGCGTTTGAGCCCAAGCGAAACGAGGGATTCGCGATGAAGCCGGGAGCTGAATTGTATGTACCGCCTTACGAGAAGGGGAACCATGGCTGGTGGCCGGGTTTGAGCGACTACCGAGCAGCGATGGTGATGTGGGGGCCGGGCGTGAAGAAGGGCGTCACTCCCGCGGTACCGATGGAAAGTGTGGCGGGAAGACTGGCTGCGATCTTGGGTGTGAAGCTCGAACGGTAAACTGAAAGAGATGCGAACCCCATTGATGGCCGCGAACTGGAAGATGTACAAGACACCGGCCGAGACGAAGACTTTCTTTGAGAACTTTTTGCCGCTGGTGAAGGATGCGAAGCATTGCGAGATCGCGGTCTGCGCACCGTTTGTGGACCTTCCAGCAGCCATTGATGCTGCTGCGGGATCGAATGTAGCGATCGGTGGGCAAAATCTGTATTGGGCCAAAGAGGGTGCGTTTACGGGTGAAATCTCAGGGCCGATGTTGAAGACGCTGGGTTGCGAATGGGTGATTGTGGGCCACTCGGAGCGGCGGCAGTATTTTGGTGAAACTGACGAGACGGTTTTGAAGCGCACGAAGGCTGCGATTGAGGCCGGGCTCAAGGTGATTGTCTGCGTTGGTGAGTTGCTGGCTGAGCGTGAGGCGGGGGAAACCGAGGCCGTACTTGAAAAGCAGTACGCAGGCGGCATTGCTGGCTTGTCGGCTGAAGAGAAGGCACAGATTGTGATCGCCTATGAACCCGTATGGGCGATTGGCACGGGCAAAACAGCGACGCCTGAAATGGCGGCTGATGCCCACCGGGTGATCCGCAAGATGGCTGGCGCGGATATGCGGATCCTCTACGGTGGTTCCGTTAAGCCCGACAACGTTACGGCACTCATGGCGCAAGAAGAGATCGATGGGGCTTTGGTCGGCGGTGCGAGCCTCGACCCCGTCAGCTTCTCAAAGATCGTGAACTTTTAGAGGCGAGGCGCCTTCATCTCGCGGCCACCCTGCTTGAGGATCAGGCCGGTGACCTTGCCGTTTTCTCTTGTGAAGACAAGCGTCGCCGGCATGGCCTTGGGGAAGAAGGTGTCTTTCGACTCCGCGAAAATCGGGATCTTGCCCTGACCGGTGGCCTGGGTGATGAGTTGGTTGCCTTCTTTGGTGACGACCAAGGCGAACGAAGGGGCGAGTTGGTATGTGCCAACGTACTCATCCAAGGCGGCGGAATCGATTTGGATCTCCTGGCGTTCCTTCGGAATTTCCGGATTGCCGCCATTCAGGATTTGAGCGAGTCCACGGCTCACTGGACCAGTTTGACCATCTTCGAAGTTCGACAAGACTACGAGCAGAGCTTGTTCACTGGGCAATCTCTGGATCTGAGTGGTAAAACCCTCGATGCCGCCGCCGTGGCCCTGGAAAGCTTTGCCCTGTTGGTCGGTGAGGACCCACCCATAGGCGTAGTTGTTCTTTTCCGGTATGAACATCTTCTTCATGGCGGCTTCGCCCAGGAGTTTTCCACTGGCCAGAGCACGATCCCATTTGTAGAGGTCTTCTATGGTTGAGATCAAGGCGCCCGCGACGTTCGGGATCCGCATGTCGATGTACTCGGCGTTGACAGGCATTCCGCCGGCGGCTCTGTAGCCAGCCGCGCGTTTTGGTACCAGCGCAGTATTGGAATCGGCAAGCGTGTTCGTCATCCCGGCTGGTACAAAAATTTGCTCGGCGAGAAATCGCTCCCAGGGTTGGCCGCTGGCCTTCTCGATGATCTGGCCCAAAATGACGTAGCCGGTGTTGGAGTACTGAAATTTGGTGCCTGGATCGAAATCCATCGGCTTCTCCCAGACTAATTTGACTTGTTCCTCGTAACGAGAAGGGCGGTACTTGATCTTTGCGTAGTCTGGAAAATTCGTGAAATTGGGGACGCCAGAGGTATGGGTGGCAAGTTGATGGATCGTGATCGGCTTCCACTGCTCCGGACATGCGGGGAGGTAATCGCAAGCTTTATCGGTGGTTTTGAGCTTTCCCATCTCTTCCAGCTTGAGAATGGCGGCTGCGCCAAACTGCTTGCTGATGCTGCCGAGGCGGAATTTTGTATCGACCGTATTCGGGATCGACCATTCGTAATTCGCCATACCGTAGGCTTTCTCAAAGACGATCTTACCTTCTTTGGCAATGAGAACCGTGCCCGAGAACTTGCCTAGTTTTGCGTAAGCGCCGACAAACTCGTCGGCTTTGGTGGTGAGGTCCTGCGCAAAGGTTGCGGCGGCAAGCCCAAAAATCAAAATCGTTTGACGAATACCCATATTGTCCAAATCGCTCCTAGCCCTGCGAGGGCCCACATGATTCTACGCATCCAGGCGTCTGGAATGTTCCGCGAAAAATATACCCCCAAAAGGCTCACCAGCAGACAAGCCGCGAGATGACCGGTGCCAAAGGCAACGGCACCTGGACCGGTGGGGCGGGCGAGAATGGCGAGTCCTGCGCCTTCGAGGGCGCCTATCGCAGCCAGTAGCAGCCACTTGCCGGAGGCATTGGGGAACCAGAGGTACTCAAGCGCCAGATAGGAGAGAGAAACTGCTGTGGCGAGTTCGAAGAAGCCGGGAATCGCGTAGAAAGTATCTGGCAAGATCACGAAGAAGGAAGCGGCGGCAGCGGCGATGTAGGGCACTGGACGGGAGACGACGAGCAGCAACAGAATCAAGATCGGTTGATAGAGAAGCTGCGTAAACCCCATGCGAGCGGCGCGGGACCAGAGCTCGGCTTTGCCAACTTCGTGGAGGTCGATGCGTTCGTTTTCGAAAGTGCGATCAAACACTGCCTGGCGCGCAGTGGCACCGCGGAGGAAACGCATGATGTGAACGTGGTTGGGTACGGTGACGCGGGCAAGCGTGACGTTGGCTTCGATGAGTTCGCCCGGTAAGGCTGCAAACTGATACTCGATCCGGCAAACGAGCTCCTGTCCGACTGACTGGCAATCAGATTGAGCGAGGTTCGCCTTATCGAACCGGATCGCGCCAGCGATTGCCGCAGGAGTTGTGTGCTCGGCTTCGTATTTTGGGATTCGAAGTTCAACACGAAGGGCCTTTCCGTTGAGGGTTGCCGTACTGGTTGACACACTGATGGAATGCGCGTTCAAAGAGGCGGCGATACAGAGCAGCAATGCAGAACGTTTGGCCCAATGCCGGTAAAACACTCGCGCGGCGGCGAGCGTTGGAATGCTCAGGAACATACCGCGTACGCCGCCCAGCATCTCACCGGCGATGACGCCGGTCAGGACGAGAATCGGAGAAAGCTGTACGCCCTTCTTCATGACGAGCGGAGTGATCACGTAATCCTGGAAGATGCGAAAGACCAGATAGAAGATGAAGAGCCAGAAGAGATTGGTGTAGCCGGAGAAGGCAACCACCAGAAGGCTGAGCAAGGCGGCGCTGATCCATCCGAGGGCTGGGATGACTTCAAGGGCGGCGGCCAGACTGGCAAGCAAGATCGGATATGGAACTTGTGCGAGTTCGTAGTAGGCGCCGTAACCGACAAAAACCGAAATGCTTTGAATGAAGAGCGCACGGATGTAGTTGCTGAGCAGATTGCGGAGGTCATCGAGAAGTGCAGTGAGGGCAATTTGCGAGTCCCACCGGGAGGCCGCGCGGATGAGCCAAGCGCGATATCGAGGACCTTCTATGTGGTAGTACAGCGCGAAAATCGGCGCAAGTAGCAGGAAGCCGACGCTGCCAAGGTTGGAGACCAAGGTGTTTGCCGTGGAGCGGGCAAACTCAAGACCGTGGGTCATGATCTGATCCCGGAAGGGTTCCAGACGGGCGGGCAGAGGGAGGCGAATCGCGCTCGAGGGGTCTTGGTCCAGGTTCGGGAGTTGTTTGATCAGATCTGCTGCCTGGTCGGCGATGACTTGGCTGAGGATGGTAAGCCCGAAGACGATGCCAATGAAGATCGCAATGTAGGTGACGAAGATCGCTTTGCGGCGCGAGATGAACGGGGGCGTGTTGCGGTTGATGTAGTTGATGATGGGTTCAACCGTGTAGGCAAAGAAGATCGAGATCAGCAATAGGAAGAACAGTTCGCGGAGGCCCCAGAGTACATAGAGGGAAGCGGCGAAGGCAAGAATGGTGGCGAGGACGCGTGCGGTCTTCTCGTCGAAGATTGCCATGGGTCTTCTCATCTTATAGTTAGATCAGCGTTATGCCGAATCGAATGCGGGCTTTGCTTGAGGAATTGCGATCGCTGGAAGAGCTGTTGCGGCTCGGCGGCGGGGCTAGCAAGATTGCGAAGCAGCACGCGCAGGGTAAATTGACCGCAAGAGAACGTGTGGCGCTCTTGCTGGATGCTGGCAGTTTTTCTTTCGAGACCGGGCTGCTGGTGGCCCACGACCGGTACGAGGGGCAAGCGCCGGGGGCCGGGGTGGTTTGTGTTGTGGGATTGGTGGAAGGGCGGCCTTGCGTCATCGTCGCCAACGACGCGACCGTGAAGGCAGGAGCTTGGTGGCCGGAGACGATTGCAAAGATTCTGCGGGCGCAGGAAATTGCGATGCGGCAAAGAATCCCGATCGTGTATCTGGTGGATAGCGCCGGAGTGAATCTGCCACTGCAGGATGCAATTTTTCCCGGGCAGTATGGGGCGGCTAGAATCTTTCACTATTGCTCGAAGATGCGGCGCGAATTGAAGGTGCCACAACTGGCGGCGGTGATGGGCATGTGCATTGCGGGGGGAGCTTATCTGCCAGCCTTGAGCGACTTGATCATCATGGTGGAAGGGACGAGTTTCATGGGCCTGGGTGGGCCGAACCTTGTGAAGGGCGCGACGGGTGAGACGTCCGGCGCCGAGGAGTTGGGCGGGGCGGCCATGCACACGAAAGTGAGTGGGGTGGCGCACCAGATGGCGCGCAACGATGAGGAGTGCATCGGTATGTTGCGAGCGCGGCTGCGCGAAATCGGGTTGCGACGAGAGATTGGCGAAGTGACTCAAGGATTGAATTTATACGACACACTGCCCGACGACCACCGTCAGCCTTACGACACGAATGCGGTGCTGAGTGCGTTGCTCGATACAGAATCGATCGAAGAGCATCAGCCCGAATACGGGCCAGAAATGATCTGCGCACGAGCCCGGCTGGGGGGCCGACCGATTGGTGTTGTAGCGAACCGACGGGGCTTTCTGAAAACAGCCTCAGGGCCACGGATCGGCGGGATCATCTACACGGAGTCAGCTCGCAAGGCAGCTTATTTTGTGGATGTTTGCGAACGGCATCGATTGCCTTTGCTGTATCTGCAGGACGTCTCCGGCTTTATGGTGGGGAAGGCGGCCGAAGAGAGCGGCATCATTCGGGCAGGCGCGGAGATGGTGGAAGCGATGAGTTGCGCCACTGTGCCGAAGATTGCGTTGACGCTGAATCACTCCTCGGGTGCCGGCTATTACGCGATGGCGGGCCAGGGCTTCGACCCAGACTTTGCACTGGCATGGCCGACGGCAAGGATTGGAGTGATGGAAGGCGACTCGGCCGTGCAGGCCATTCATAGCGCGAAGCCTGGGCCAGAAATGGCAGGCCAGATCGCCCAAACCAGAGCGGACTACGAACGATGGCTGGATGCGCGCTATGCGGCGGCCCGAGGACATGTGGATGCAATCATCGATCCCGCCAAGACGCGGGAGACGCTCGCCTTCCTGTTTGAGGTCTGTGCGCGATGATCCGAATTGGTTGCGGGCAAGGCTTCTGGGGAGATTCTTTCGAAGCCCCGGTTCGGCTCGTTGAAGATGGCCCACTCGATTATCTGGTGCTCGACTATCTGGCTGAAGTGACCATGTCGATTCTGCAGAAGCAGAAGAAGGAGAACCCCGCTTTTGGTTACGCGCGGGACTTCCCTGCCCTGGTGGAGCGCGTTGCGGGCAAAGGTGTGAAGGTGATCGCCAACGCCGGTGGTGTGAATCCGCTGGCGTGCGCCGCAGAGATCCGGCGGCGTTGCCCTTCCTTGAGAGTGGCTGTCGTTTTGGGAGATGACATCCTCGGCCGGGTGCGTGACTTTGCATTGCGCAATCTGGATACGGGGGAGTTGCTTGAAACCGTGATCGAGCAAGTGTTGAGCGCGAACATTTATACCGGCGCTTTCGGAATCGTGGAGGCTTTGAAGGCAAAGCCCGATGTCGTTGTAACGGGCCGGTGCGCGGATGCCGCGCTGGTGTTGGCACCGATGGTTTTCGAATTCGGCTGGAGCGAGACGGATTGGGATCTGCTGGCGGCGGGGATTGTCGCAGGGCACATCGTCGAATGCGGGGCGCAGTGCACCGGTGGCAATTGCCTTGAGGATTGGGAGACGATTCCGAACCTTTCGCGGGTAGGCTATCCGATTGTCGAGGCCGAAGCTGATGGCACCTGCGTCATCACAAAGCATGTGGGCAGCGGCGGCAAGGTGACGCTGGGTTCTGTGAAGGAGCAGTTGGTTTATGAAGTTGGGGATCCTGGGACTTATTACACGCCAGATGTGGTCGCCGATTTCAGGAGCGTTCATCTGCGCATGGATGGCTCGGATCGAGTTAGAGTAACGGGTGCCAAGGGTCGGCTAAGACCTGAGATGTTGAAGGCGAGCATCTCGTATCACTGGGGCTGGAAGGCCGCAGGCACGCTTGTCTATGGGGGCCCAGGAGCGGACGAAAAGTGCCGGCGCGCCTCGGCAATCGTCGAAGAGCGCTGCCGAGATCTTGGCTTGTTGTTTGAACGCACTGCGACGGAAGTGTTTGGAGACACACAGTCGGCGATGCTGCGCATGGCCGTGCGTGCGCGGGATAAATCTCCTGTGGAGCGATGGACGCGGGAGATGATTCCACTGGTCTTGAACGGGCCGCCGGGGGCAACCGGGTATGGCGAAGGCAGACCCAAGGTTCACGAGGTGGTTGCATACTGGCCCGCGTTACTGCCGCGTGAAGCGTTAGAGCTGCGAGTTGAGGTGATCGAATGATTGTCAAGTTGGGACAAATCGCGCACGCGAGGTCTGGAGACAAAGGCAACCTGGTCAACATTGGAGTGATCGCTTACCAAGCGGAGGCCTATGCAGTGCTGCTGAGGGAAGTGACGGCAGCACGAGTCAAGGCACATTTCGCGGATCGAATCGAAGGGGATGTGGAGCGATTTGAACTGCCGAACCTGGGTGCGCTGAACTTTGTTTGCCGCGATGCGTTGATGGGCGGTGGCACTTTAAGCTTGTTGTCTGATGCCCAGGGGAAACTTTTCGGTGGTGGGGTGCTTAGTTTGCGGATCGAACTGCAGGAATCTGAGATAAAATTCCTGCAGCATGCTTCGTATCCTACTGTTACTCGCATTATTTAGTGTTAATGTCATCACTGCGCAGACCATTTCGGGCTCGATCTCCGGAACAGTTGTGGACTCAGGCGGCAATGTGATTCCTGCCGCGGCGGTGAAATTGATCAGCGAGCGCACCGGCGAAGAGCGCAACTCGACAACCAACGAAACGGGAGACTTTGTGTTTCCCGCGTTACAACCCGGCAGCTATACGGTTTCAGTGGAAGTGAGCGGCTTCAAACCGCTCAAGAAGACGGGCAACGTGTTGAGCGCAGCCGAAAGACTCAGCGTCGGCAGCTTGCAGTTGACGATCGGAGCTGTCTCGGAATCTGTGACGATCGAAGCGCAGGCAGTGACGGTACAAACCAGCTCGACGGAGCATTCGGCGCTGATCGGAGCGCGGCAGCTTGAGCAGGTTTCGATTCGTGGCCGCGATGTGGTTTCGATGTTGAGGATCCTGCCCGGTGTGGCGCAGCAAACCGACACGGAATTCTTGGGAGGCAGTTTCGGCACGCAATCGCCGAACATTCAAGGGACTCGCAGCAACTGGAATAGCTTGCAGGTGGATGGCGTGACAGGGAATGATCTTGGTAGCCCCGGCACGTTCTCAAGCCCGATCAACATGGACGCCATCGGCGAAGTGAAAGTGCTGATGAACAACTACCAGGCTGAGTATGGCCGCAATGGAGCGAGCTCGATCAACATCGTTACGAAGTCGGGTTCGCGTGAGTATCACGGCACCGCGTACTGGTTTAAGCGGCATGAGAGCTGGAACGCGAATGACTTTTTCAACAATCGGAATGGCGTGAGGCGCCCGATCTATCGTTACAGCACGATTGGAGGAACTCTCGGTGGGCCGATTCCCTTAGGCAGCAAGCTCAAAGAGAAAGCTTTCTTTTTCTATTCATTCGAGAAGAGCTGGGTGAAGAATCCGCAAGCGGTCAGGCAAGTGACTGTACCGACGGCGCTTGAGCGTAATGGGGACTTCTCTCAAACGGTGGACCTTGGAAATCGCATCATTCCGATTCGGGATCCACAGGGTGGCGCAAACTTTCCGAACAACACGATCCCAGCGAGCCGCCTCAGCGCCAACGGCCGGGCCATGCTGAACATCTTCCCGCTCCCCAATCAATTGAATCGCACGATTACGGGTGGCAATTTCAACTACCAGTTCCAGGAGGCGCTTGAACAACCGCGCAACCAGCATCTGTTCCGCATCGATCTCAAACCGACATCGAAGGACTCGGTGAACTTCAGAGGCTCTACCTGGTTCGCCGATTCGATCGGTTATGCAGTAGCGGCTGGCTCATCGAATTGGGGCCTGATCAAACAGAAGTACACATTCACCGACGACGGCATCGTGATGAACTGGGCACGCATCCTGTCAACACGCATTGTGAACGAGTTCACATTCGGCGCGCGGCACTCCGTTGAAGATGGCCCCCCGCTTAACGACGAAGAACTGAAGAAGGTGTTGCGGTCCAACCGTGGGCTCAGCACGTTGGGGCAATACTTTCCGGGCAACAATCCGTTGGGCGTGATTCCGCAGGCCAGCTACGGCGGCGTACCGAGTGCGGCGGCGATCACCTATGATGGGCGCTTTCCTTTGCGTGGCGCGGACACCGCGTTCAACCTCAGCAACAACACGACCTATGCCCGAGGAGCGCACACCTTCAAGGCTGGCATCGCCATTGAAAGGACGCGCAACTACGAGGGCGAGCAAGGCACTTACGGCGGCAGCTTCGCGTTTGCCCGTGACGTGAACAATCCCTTCGATTCAAACTACGCGTATTCCAACGCGGTACTCGGCAATTTCGCGAACTACAGCGAATCGCAATCGCGGCCTTCCAACGAAGGACGCAAGACAACGATGGGCTGGTTTGTGCAGGATAGCTGGAAGGTCAATCGCAAGTTGACGCTCGACATTGGCATGCGGTTTGTCTGGTTCAACCAGTGGTATCATGCACGGCAGCAAGCAGCAGCCTGGGATTTCAGCCTCTTTAACAGAGCACAGATTCCAACACTCTACGCCCCGGTTTCAACCCCGCAGGGCCGGCGCGCGGTGAATCCGCGCAACGGCGACATTCTGCCAGCCGTGTTCATCGGGGCGTTTGTTCCGGGAAGCGGGAATCCATTTAATGGTGCGGTGTCGGCAACCAATACGGCTTATCCGCGTGGGTTCCGCGAGCAGGCACCAGTCCTTTACGAGCCTCGTTTCGGTATTGCTTACGATCCGTTCGGTGATGGCAAGACGGCAATCCGCACCGGCTTCGGCATCTTTCATAACACAGTGGCACCAGGAGTGAGAGGCTTTTCGCAAAACCCGCCTACGCAGCAGACGCCCATCGTGTACTACGGAACTCTTTCTTCATTCCTGAGTTCAACGGGTGTGCTGTTTCCCAACAACACATCCACTTTTGAGAGAAAGGCTGTCACTCCGGCCATGTACAACTTCACGTTTGGCGTGCAGCGCGACATTGGCAGAGGGACCGTGCTGGAGGTGACCTACGTCGGCAATGTGGGACGTCACCTGCAGGTGAGCCGCAACATCAACACAGTGCCATATGGTGCGCGCTATCTTACGGCCAACGCCGATCCTTCGAATCCGGCGACACCCCTCCCCGACAATTTCTTCCGACCCTTCCCGGGCTGGGGCAACATCAACTACAACGAGTTTTCGTCTACGTCGAATTACAACTCTGGCCAGGTCACGTTGAATCGTCGCTTTGCTCAGGGTCTCTCGATCAGCATGGCCTACACGTATTCGAAGGCAATGGGTTACGCGAACTCTGATGGTGATGGTGTCGCGCAGTATCGCGACTTGAGGGTGTGGAACTACGGCAAACTGGGCTTCGACCAGACACACATTTTCGTTACGAACTACATTTGGGATCTGCCCAAGGGCAGCAAGTTCGTGCCGAACAAAGTGGGAAAGATGGTTCTGGACAACTGGCAGGTATCGGGCATCACCACATTTGCAAGTGGCTTCCCTTCGGGCGTGGGCTTCTCGACAGTCGACACAGTGGACCTGAGCGGCGGCGGAGATGGCAATCGCATCAATGTGACAGGCAAGGCACAGCTTGCCCAAGGAGATCGAACCTTCTCGCGGTTCTTTAATCCAACGGTGTTCGCGCGGCCGGCTCGAGGAGATTTCGGCAATGCCCCGAAGGATGTTTTCCGCTTGCCCGGGACTACCAACTGGGATATTAGCTTCTTCAAGAACATCCCGCTATTCAGCGAAAAGAAAAGCCTGCAGCTGCGCTGGGAGATGTACAACGCGTTTAATCACACGCAGTACAACGCGGTAGACACCACGGCTCGCTTTGAGGCAAACGGCGCGCAAGTGAATGCGCGTTTTGGCGAGGTGACTGGGACGCGGGCTCCGAGGCGGATGCAGGCTTCGCTGAGGTTCCGGTTTTAAGGGCTCTTATGCGCCCTTCTGCTTGAGAACGTCCACCAGCTCTTGAACGGCGGCGGCGCTGTGATTCAGTTCCGCCGTTTCTGATTGGCTGAGCTTCAGTTCGTAGATCTTTTCGATACCGGCCGCGCCGAGTTTGCAAGGCACGCCGACGAACAGACCATTGATCCCATATTCGCCTTCGAGAAGGGCGGCGCAGGGAAGAACTTTCTTTTTGTCCTTGAGGATCGACTCGACCATTTCGACGGTGGCCGCCGAAGGAGCGTAGAAAGCGCTGCCGGTCTTCAAATACTTCACGATCTCGGCTCCGCCTTCGCGCGTGCGCTTGACGATGGCATCGATCTGATCCTGCGGGAGCAGCTCGGTCAACGGGATGCCGGAGACGCTGGTGAGACGGACGAGCGGCACCATCGTGTCGCCGTGGCCGCCGAGCACCATTGCCGTAACATTCTCCATCGAAACGTTCAGCGCTTCGGCGATGAAGGTACGATAGCGCGCCGTATCGAGAACTCCGGCCATACCGATGACGCGGTGCTTGGGGAACTTCGACACCACATGAGCCGTGTAGCACATCGCGTCGAGAGGATTGGTGACGACAACGATGATTGCGTTGGGCGAATACTTCGCGGCGCCTTCGGTGGCTGCCTTGACGATCTCGTAGTTGGCCATCAGAAGGTCGTCGCGGGTCATGCCGGGCTTGCGAGGGAAGCCGGCAGTGATGACGACAACATCAGAGTTGGCGGTGGGGGCGTAGTCGTTGGCACCAGTGACGCTTACGTCATAGCCTTCGATCGGGCCGCTTTCGAGCAGATCGAGAGCTTTGCCCTGCGGGACGCCCTCCATGATGTCGACGAGAACGACGTCGGCGAGTTCTTTGTTTGCGATCCGGAGGGCACAGGAGGCTCCTACATTGCCTGCTCCGACTACAGTTACCTTTTTACGCATTGCTTCCTTTCGATTCAAGGGGTGAAACTATCAGTATATTCCGTGGGCAACGTACCGTTTCATTTCAGCTACCACCCGAGCTACAACCTGCGCTTGGGGGACCATGTTTTTCCGTCAGTGAAATTCGAGCGGATTCGCGAAGAACTGGAGAAGCGCGGATTGTTGAGCGAGGCGAATTTACTCAAGCCCGTGCAGGCAACACGCGAACAGGTGATGCTGGTGCATTCGCCGGATTGGGTGGCTGCGCTCATGGATGGGACGATCCGCTACGACCAGGTGATGCGGCTTGAAATTCCGTATTCGCGGCCGATGGTGGAGGGCTTTCTTTATCACACCGGAGGCAGCATCGAGGCGGCGCGGGCGGCGCTGAGGGACGGTGCTGCGTTCAATATCGGCGGTGGGTTTCATCATGCCTTTGGTGGGCATGGCGAAGGGTTCTGTGCGATTCATGACGTTGCGGTGGCGGTGCGGGTGCTTCAAGAAGAGAAGGCGATCAAAACCGCGATGGTGATCGACACGGATGTGCATCAGGGGAATGGCACGGCGGGGATCTTTGCAGGAGACCACAGCGTGTTCACACTGTCGATTCACCAACGGGACAACTACCCTTACGAAAAGCAGACGAGCGATCTGGATATCGAATTGGACGATGGCATTGGGGATTTGGAATACCTCTCCGCGTTGCAGGCTGGCCTCGAAGAGGCGTTCTCGAGAATGCAACCGGCCCTGGTCGCCTATGTTGCGGGCAGCGACCCCTATGAGCAGGACAAATTAGGGGGCCTGCAATTGACCATGGGGGGCATGATGGAGCGGGATCTGCTGGTGATGCGCGCCGCGCGAAGCCGGGGGATTCCTATCTTTGTCACGCTGGCGGGCGGCTACGCGGTGAAGCTCGAAGACACTGTGGCGTTGCATACGAATACCGCCTTGGCCCTGGCGGCTACAATGACGGCATGAAGACGCTTTTTCTCGTGCTTCTGTTGATGCAGCGGCGCCCCGAGATGTTTCCGAGGGAGGGTGCGAGGATCGACGCGGATCGAGAAGCGAGGGCGGCGGGTAAATTGTTGCTTGAAAACGCTGCGGTGAGAGTGTTCGAAATGGATGTACCGAAGGGAATGAAGGAGCTGAACTTCGCGCCAATCTATGGAAGGCCCACGGGGGAGTTCTTGTTGGTGGCTGGGCGGAGAGTGATCTGGCTGGATGGGCCTGTGACGATCAGAGGCAAGGCGCTGCACGTCCAGATTGTGCCTGCTATTTTAGCCAAGCCTGTTGAGACCAAGCAGGAAGTACTTTTCGAAAATTCCCATGTGCGTGTGCGGCATATGGGCCGCGGTGAAGGCGGTGAGTTGAAGTGGCTTGAGAAGGAGCGGGTGCTGCTGCTCAAACAGGGCCCGGATCGAATCCGCGTGGAACTGAAGTTCTGATGTGGAATTGACACAGCGATGCGGCTTTGGGACCATAAAAGAACTGCTGGTTTTTTGCGGACGTGGCGGAATTGGCAGACGCACTAGTTTCAGGTACTAGCGGGGGCAACCCCGTGGAGGTTCAAGTCCTCTCGTCCGCACCATAGAATCAACAATTTACGGGCTATCTTTAAGCTCAATTTATCACCCCACTTGCTTCCGATGTGCGAATAGTGTGCGGATTTTGGTTTTGTGTGCCAATACTGCCTTTTTCGGCCTCACCTTCTTGCTGTGAAATGTAGCCGCTCAATCGCGTGATTGCTGTCCTAAGATCCGATTCAGCAACAATGTTGTATCGGTCGAATACGGCTCTCGTCTTGTGTCCGCTGATCGCCATCGCCACTTTTTCAGGCACGCCACCACGAAGCAGATTGCGAACGGCGCTCCGGCGGAGATCATGAAACAACAGTTTGGGCTTGCCCTTCTCGTCGATAAGGCCAGCTTTCGCCGCCGCTGTGTCCCATCCATCGCGGAAGTCCTTAAACGGCTTGCCCCGGTAGTGGAAAACTTGAACGCATTCGGGATACTCAAGCCGTGATCTTTCCCGCTGCATTTTCAGGCATTCCCAGAGATCCGGCGCAAGTGGAACAATACGCCCTTCGCCGCTCTTGGTTGTGCCAGCTTCAAGCCGGAGTACACCGTTTCTCAGGTCAACCTGCTCCCATTTCAGAGAAGTGATCTCGCCTCGCCTTAAGCCCGTCCAGTAGCCCATCACTAGAACTGCCTTCAGGTGATCCGGTAGTGCCTGAAGCATCGCTTTGTAATGCTCATGCTCAAAGAAGCCCTTGCGGACGTTGTTCTCCTTGAAAAGTTTGATTCTCGGTATGCGCTCCACCTTGCGGGGTTCGCACTGGTAGCCCAGAGAGAAGGCGCGACGCAACAAGCCAAGTTCCCTGTTAACGGTTGCCACTGCTGCCCCGCTCATCAAACGAGAATCAGCGTAGCCTTCTATCGACGCCGTGTTGATTTTTGACGCTTGCAGTTTCCCGAATGATGGGCGAAGGTACTTCTCGATTTTCATCTTGAGTATGCCCACCGCCCGGCCATTGATGGTGTATTCGCGGATGAGATCGTTTAGAAGCTCATCCACTAGAAGCCTTTCATTTCGCAGAATCGAAGGGCCTAAGCTTCGGGTTCGCAGCATCTCCGCTAGCACCTTTTCGGCGTCCTTCTTTGCGCCTGAAACGCTGCGGTTTTGGTAGACACGTTTCCCATGCTCGTTGTTGCCAAGGAACACGCGCACGCACCATTTCCGGTCACCCCGCCTGATGATTTGCCCGGCCATTACGCGGCCTCCAATGCGGCGCAGAGCATTTCAGGCTGACACCTTGCCGCCGCGTGTGTGTAGTGCTGCATCGCGGCTAGTTCGTCGCGCCAATCTTGTAGCGCAAGCTCAGCCCTTGCAGGGTCGAGCAAGCCACTGTCGTATAGGCTCAAGACGCACTGAATAAATTCCGCCTCGGGTGATGTGTGTTCGCTAGCAAGATCGGCTTCGAGCTTGTTTAGTGCATGGCTCAATGGGTGTTGCATGATGTTCTCCTTTTCATGTCGGTTTGCTATGTGCCGCCGCGCCCGGTGGGTGCTGTGCAGCAGGACGGGGAAACTTTGGGAATGGCAAGCTACTTGCAGCAATACGGGCATGGATTCCAAAAAGAAACGCCCGGTTGTGCAAAAAGACGGATTTCTATTCGCTGATTTTGATGGCTTGCTTCTGCCAGCAGTGCTGAGCAAAGAAGATGTTGAGGCTTGGGTTGCCCGTTTCAAATCGAGACGGGCGGGTGTGTGATAAGGGACACTTGGTGGAGGCCATGTCGAGTTGTATCCTCGGTGTGGTTTAGAGAGACGGCAGGATTGCCGTCCTGCCGCCTCTCGCCTAAGACGATAACGCCACGGCCCCGCCGCTGTCAAACGCCAAGCCATCAGTCGAGCAGCCCGTAAGGGTCATGCGCCCTCGCCTCCGGACTCAGGTTCCTCTCAACCTGCATCCGCAAGCGAGAAGCCAACGTCAAGCCCAACTCCTTCGACCATGCCAGCAGAGACGCCCTGTATTGCGATGCCAACGTCGCCGCCGGGTGCTTCACGGTGCCTCTTTCTGCTGTTGCAACCAAGCCCTCGCGGGTCAATAGCGCCTCGCACTCGCGGAGTCGCTCCCAGCAGGTCAAATAATCATGAAGCCCCGCTTCGTCGAGCCGATCCAAAAGCCCACGGGTTTCGAGTAAGGTTGTGATTCTCTCCCATTCGCGCTTGGATTCCTTGCTCATGTTCGCTGGTGGCCTCGGCTTTTCCTTCGCAAGGCCCTGCTCAAATCGAAGAGCTGCGTCTGATATGGTTCCTCTTTGTCCCATATTGATAATCCTTTTCCAAAATGGTCTAAAACATCATCCGATCTGCACGTGCCTCATCGCGCGGTTTCTTGGGTAACCTCTCCAACTTATAGAAAAAAAGGACTTACAAG
>VFZU01000005.1 GCA_016870995.1 Acidobacteriota bacterium | reverse complement strand
AGGTCAAGCTGCGGGGCTTGGACAAGGTGGAATGGCTGGTGACGTACACGGCGGCCGCCTACAATCTGCTTCGACTCAAAACCCTCGAGGAGCAGTGTGCCTAAACGCAGAAAATAGGGCAAAAACCGAAGCTTTGCGGCTTCCGGCGGAGCTCTGCCCGGCCGCAAAAACCTTCTCGAATGCCTAAGAAACGATCAAGAAAAAACCAGAACTGACGAACAGGGGCTTTTTCAACAGGCTCCTAGAAAAGAAGTCCCTTATGGGCGGCAACCATCGGTAGGTGCTTTGCATCCGTCCATATAGAACCCTCTTAAGGTTGTCTTGTTTGGACTCGAGAATTGCACTTTGGGCTGCAAGTTCTGGTGTGACTGCGATAGAGGTTGGGGGCAGCATGTGACATGGCGCACCAGAATTTTTGATCACACGAGGCGCGCTCTTGGAGTAAACGAGTACTAAATCTAAGGAGGACTGCGTTGATCTGAAGGGGCTTACTCTGACGAATATGAACTGGCGGTGAGGGTGGGATTCGAACCCACGGTACCCTTTCGGGTACGACGGTTTTCGAGACCGTTCGATTCAACCACTCTCGCACCTCACCGCTCACGATTATAGCGAATTTGTGGAGAGTGCCGCGCCCATCTCGATGAGTTGCCCGGCGTAGCGGAGAGCTTCGCCGGTGAGACGCTGGCCACCGATCATACGCGCAACCTCCTTGACGCGGGCCTCTCCTTCGAGTTCTTCGACGACGCTATGGGTGCGGCCATTGGTTTCCTGCTTCGATACCGAGTAGTGATGATCACCAAAAGCAGCGATTTGGGCAAGGTGCGTGACGCAGAGAAGCTGGTTCTTGTCGGCCAGGGCTTTGAGCTTCTTGCCGACCTGTTCGGCTGCGCTGCCACCAATGCCGGCGTCGACTTCATCGAAGACCATGGTTCGACCGCCCTTGGAGGCCAGAGAGACCTTGAGAGCGAGAGCAAGACGAGAGAGTTCGCCGCCGCTCGCAACTTTCTCTAAAGGACGCGGCTCTTCGCCCAGGTTCGTTGAGATCAGGAAGCGGATGTCATCCATACCGGAAGCCCCCCATTCGGCGGCTTCCACCGTGATGACAAAGCGGCTGCGCTCCATGTTGAGATCTTTCAGCTCATGGATCACTTTGGTGGCCAGCTTGTCGGCCGCTTTACGGCGCTTTGTGGTGAGTTCGGTAGCGACAGCTTGATAGTCGGCGCGGAGTTTAGCGACCAGTTTGGCGAGTTCGTCGCGTCGCTCATCGGCGCGCTCGACAACGGCGAGGTCTTTGCTGACCTGGGCGAAGAAGGCGAGGATATCTTCGACGGTGTGGCCATACTTGCGGCGAAGCTTGTCGATCTCGGCAAGACGGGATTCCACAACTTGCAGGCGGCCGGGGTCGGCCTCAAGACGATCGACGTAGCGGCCGAGTTCGCGGGCGGCATCGTCCATCTGGACGCTGGCTGACTTGAGTGTGTCGAGCACGCTGTCGAGCGATTCGTCGATGCGGCGCAGCTCGGCCAGGCGTTTGATCGCAACGCTGAGAGTGGACATGGCGCTCTCCGGGCCTTCCTGCAAGGCTTCAAATGCACAGCCAGCCTGTTCTTTCAGTTTGACGATGTTGGCAAGGACACGCAGTTCCTGTTCGAGGGCCGTATCTTCGCCGGGCTTGAGGTGGGCCGCTTCGATTTCCTGCTTTTGAAAACTCCACACGTCGCGCTGGCGGAGCATCTCCTGCTCGCGCTCTTCGAGCTGGCGGAGTTCGGTTTCGGCCGACCGCAGTTGAGACCAGAGGGCGGAGACTTTGTCGAGAAGGGCTTCGTTCTTTGAGAATTCGTCGACCATGGCGCGCTGCTCGGCTGGGCTGAACAGGCGCTGCTGATCGTGCTGGCCGTGGATGTCGCCGAGAAAGGGCTGGAGTTCTTTGAGCAGGCCGGCTGAGACGGGGCGCGAACCGACGAAGGCGCGGGATTTACCACTCGAAAGGATCTCGCGTTCAACAAGCAGCTCGCCGTCTTCCATTTCGAGGCCCGCGGCCTCGAGCAGCGCAAGCAGTTCTTTGGAATGGACGGCCTCAAAGATGCCGGTGATGCGGGCTCTGTCAGCACCACTGCGAATGACTTCGGCACTGGCCCGGCCGCCGAACAGCAGACCGAGCGAATCGACGATGAGACTCTTGCCGGAACCGGTTTCTCCAGACAGCACGTTTAGGCCCGCATGCAGGCGGACGCGCACGCGATCGGCCACCGCGAAGTTTTCGACCAGCAATTCGACGAGCATCAGCTTGATTTTACTGGCAGTCGCGTCCGATTGGCGGTGATAATGAAGTTTGATAATGATCGCATTCATCCTCCAGCTCAAGTTGAGCGAGCTTTTTAACCCATCCAAGCCCATTCCGCTGGCTGTTCTGTTGTTGTTGATTGGGGCGTCGCTTCTGAGTTGGTCCATCATCTTTGGCAAGATGAGCATGCTGAAGAAAGCGATCGAGGCCAATCGCGGATTCCTAAAGGTGTTCCGCAAGGCCACAGGCTTTGATGCGATTACAGCCGCAGCCGAGCAGTTTTCAACGGCGCCGATGGTGGCCGTATTCGATTTTGGATACGCCGAGGTGGAACGGCAGGCGCGCGGGCGGAATCAAATCCGTAACAAGCCGATGATCGAGCGAAATCTGCAATTGGGGATTAGCGAAGAAATTCAGAAGCTGGAGCGGAGTATGAACTGGCTGGCGACGATTGCCTCGGTGACTCCGTTTATCGGGTTGTTCGGCACGGTCTGGGGGATCATTGATGCTTTCGAGGCGTTGTCGATGTCGGCTTCGGTGAGCCTGCGGACGGTGGGACCGGGCATTGCGGATGCGCTGGTGGCAACGGGCGCGGGCCTCGCAGCGGCGATCCCCGCGGCTGTGGCCTACAACTACCTCGGCGGCCAGATCAAAGAAATCGGCATGCGGCTTGAGGACTTTTCGCTGGAGTTCATGAACTTTGTGGAACGGACTTTCGAAGGCTAGCGATGGGATTCTCGATCGATAGTTTGGCGGGGGGCGGACGGCGCGGGCGGCGCTACGGCGGCACCACGATGTCGGAGATGAACGTCGTTCCGTTGGTGGACGTGGTGCTCGTGTTGCTGATCATCTTTATGTTGACGGCGCAGGCTATGCAGTTTGGGCTTGAGATTGAAGTGCCGAAGGTAAAGACCGAAAGGGCTTCCGCGCAGGATCTGAATGTCGTCAACATCACCAAGACCGGGGAGCTATATTTCAACGACAAGCCAGTGAACATCAATGAGCTGGTAGGGGCGGTGAAGGCGAACAAGAAAGCGAAAGAGGCTATCGTCTTCGTCCGCGCCGACAAGGCGACGCCTTATGACCCGATCGCCAAAGTGGTGGCCGAACTGACTGATGGAAAGATTGGCGTGCGACTGGTAACGCAGACCGATGACAGCAAGTCACGACGCTAGTCCGCATGGCTTTCGCAATTCGGTGCTGCTGCACGTGGGCGTAATTGCAGCGCTGATCGGATATGGGTATTGGAGTGAGATGGCACGAGACCGGTTCGGTGATCCGAACTCTTTGGGGGCGTCAGCCGGGGTTTCGGCCGTTTCGCAGATTCCACTGCCAAGGCGTGAAGGCCGTATCAATCGGATAGCGAACGATACCGATTCGCAGGTGGCACCGCCGGAGAAGACAGAAAAGAAGCCCGCCGAGAAGCAGGAAGACCCGGATGCGATTCCGTTGAAGAAGCGCGAGAAGAAATCGAAGCAGGAAGTCATCGCTTCGAAGCAAAAGTATCGCGAAGACCCAATTGTGCCGAATCAGGTCACTTCAACTCTGGGGCGGGCCGCGGTGTCGCCCTTGATTGGAGCTCCGGGTTCTGGTGGTGTAGGCGCGGCGGCCTCTTCGCCTTTTGGCAACCGCTTTGGCTGGTACGAGAAGTTGATTCGCGAACGGGTGGCGCAGCGCTGGAACACGCAGGATGTCGACATGCGATTGCGTACCGCTCCCACCTGCATCATTACATTTGCGATTGCCAAGGATGGAAACATATCGAACGTGAAGATCATCCAATCCTCTGGCAACTATGCTCTCGATCAATCGGTCGAGAGGGCGGTGCGAGACTCCAATCCGATGCCGCCATTGCCGCAGGGCTTTGAAAAGAACTCTGCGAACATAGAATTTTGGTTTGAACTGAAGAGGTGATCCCTGAGAATGAACCGCCGTTCCGCACTCTTGACCTGTCTGGCGCCTTCCCTATATAGCCAGGACATGATTGGCATTATCACGGGCGGTAGGCAGCCCGTGATTGCGATCCCCGACTTTCGTGGCGCGGGTGAGGCGCAGCCCTGGATGCAGGTGTTCAACGTGGCCCTGTATGACGAGATTGTAGGAGCGGGTTTGTTTAAGATGGCACCCAAGAGCTTCTTTCCCACCTCGGTGCCGCAGCAGCCGCAGGATTGGAAGCCGCCTGTTGGTGGCCGGTCCCAGGGGCCGTGGCTGACCGATTGGGCCGGCTCACCTGTGAACACAAACTACCTCGCGATGGGCTACACCGCGATTCAAAACGGGCAATTCGTTTTGTTCGGCTGGCTCTATGACGTAACTCAAGCCGACGTTACCAATGCACAGATGTTCGGCAAGCTCTACTTCGGCCCGATCGACGAGGGTGGAGTGAAAAAGGTGGCTCGTGAGTTTGCGGCTGACATTCTGAACCGGTTTGGTGTGAAGTCGCTGCTAGGTTCGAAGTTATACTTCGTTTCAAACCGGAGCGGATCCAAAGAGATCTGGACGATGGATTATGACGGGTCGGGACAGAAACCGGTCACTCGCTATAACAGCATTTGCACGACTCCAACGCTGAGCCAGGACAACTCGAAGTTGGCCTTCACGAGCTTTTTGCAAGGCAATCCCGGAATCACCTTGATGACGGCCGATTCCGGGAGGAAGCTCACCTTCGTCAACCCGGTGTCGAGCATTGTCGCCTCGCCGGATTTCACACCGGACGGGAAGTCCGTGCTCTTTTCGACGAAGATAGGCGGCGGTTATCCGAACATTTTTTCCGCGAATGTCGACGGGTCGAACCTGAACCGGATCACGACGGCTCGGGCGGTGGAGACGGAACCGAAAGTGAACCCCAAAAATTCTTCTGAAGTTGTTTTCGTTTCAGGTAGATCGGGGCCCATACAACTCTATAGAATGAATAGTAGTGGGTCAGACGTCGAACGGCTGACAGATGGAACGGGGCAGGCCGCCAACCCGGCTTGGCACCCGAATGGACGTTTGATTGCATTTGCCTGGACTCGTGGACTTGAGCCGGGAGATTTTAATATATTCATGATGGATGTCGCGAAACGCGAGATCACGCAGCTGACGCATGGCGCGGGGCGCAATCTGAACCCGGTATGGGCCCCGGATGGTTTGCACATTGCGTTCAGCTCGACGCGTAACGGCACATCACAGATTTGGACGATGCTTGCCGACGGCACGCAGCTCCGCCCGTTAACTACGGCAGGGCGGAACGAAATGCCGGTCTGGACTCACTAGAATTTTGCTGTCGCTTTAGAAGTCTCAATTGCTGCCCGTTGAACTTTGGAGGTCTCTCACATCATGTCGCGTAAACAACTGAGTACCGCGCTACTCGCTCTTTCGCTGTCTCTCTTTGCGGTTGGTTGCAAGAAGAAAGCACCCGCACCCGCACCACCGCCACCGCCGCCTGCAGCGGCACCCGCACCGGCACCCAAGCCGGCTCCGACGATCCGCTCATTCACTGTGGAACCGGGCTCGATCACCGCTGGCCAGAGCGCCACGCTGAGCTGGGCCGTCGAGAACGCAGATAGCATTACGATCTCGGCTGGCATCGGATCTGTACAGGCAACGGGTAACCGTTCGGTGAGCCCGACTTCGACGACGACCTACCGCCTGACGGCAAGCGGCCCCGGTGGCCCGACCGAGCGCAGCGTCACGCTGAGCGTTTCGGCACCGCCCCCGCCGCCGCGTCCCGAACCGGTCCGCACCGTCACCAAGAGCTTGTCCGAGATGGTGACCTCAATGCTGAGCGACGTTTATTTCGACTACGACAAGAGCGATGTTCGTGAAGATGGCCGGGCGATTCTGAACAAGAACGCCGAGGCGCTGAAGCAGATCTTCGCAGCGCACGCGAGTGGAATCGTCACTGTGGAAGGCCACTGCGACGAGCGCGGTTCGGCCGAGTACAACCTCGGTTTGGGCGATCGCCGCTCTTCTTCAATCAAGGATTACCTTGTGAACCTGGGCGTGCCTGGCGACAAGTTGAAGGTAATCAGCTACGGCAATGAAAAGCCGACGTGCACCGAAGCCAACGAAGCTTGCTGGCAGAAGAACCGTCGCGCTCACTTCAGCGCCAACTAAACCGGAAAGGCTCCCATGATTCGATCCATCGCGCTCTTCACGCTTGCTACCGCTCTTTGTCTACCTGCCTTCGGGCAGAAGGACAAGATTCTGGAGATCCAACGCGACGTCGCGTTACTGCAGAACGAAGTGCGCAGCATGAAGAGCTCGATGGACGAAAAGTTTGCCGCGTTGAATGTCCTGGTGCAGCAGTCGCTTGATACAGCCAACAAATCCAACACTGCACTGGCGATTCTCGACAAGACCATGGGAGACAAGTTGAAAGACCAGCAAACGGCGCTCACCGCGCCGGTGGCTGGGGTGAATACGAAGGTGGATCAGATGACCACCGAGTTTGCACTGCTCAAGGAATCGGTTGCGGAACTGGCCGAGTTGATCAAGAAGGTTCAGTCGCAATTGGGCGACGTGAAGAATGCAGTCACTACGATGTCGGCACCGCCCGCAGCTCCGGCACCTACCGCACCCACAGGGCCGCCCGCTGGTGTGACTGGTGAGAGCCTCTACACCAATGCGATTCAGGCCCGCAATTCGGGTCAGCTCGAATTCGCCGCCAAGCAGTTTGAAGATTATCTGAAGTTTTTCCCCAACGACTCTTATGCACCCAATGCGCATTTCAATCTCGGCCTTGTGCTGATGAGCTTAAATCGCTACGACGACGCAGTGGCAGCACTAGACGCCGTGCTTGAGAAGTATCCGGATTTCCCCAAGGCCCTCGATGCGCAACTTGAAAAGGGCCGTGCGCTCGCCAAGAGCGGCCAACGTACAGCAGCAGTAACGGAGTTCCGCAATCTGGTGAAGAAGTCGCCCAATTCGGCGCAGGCCACCTTGGCCAAGGACGAGCTTAAGGCTTTGGGCATGTCGAGCAGCGCTCCCGCCCCGCCTGCTGGAAGGAAAAAGCGCTGAGACGCGCTGCGGCCATTCTGTTGTTCACCGCTGCCCTGGTTTGCGGGCAGCCTCGAAAGACGCTCGACGCGGTGCCGGGCAAGACTCCCAAAATTGATGGCAAGCTGGATAAAGGCGAATGGAGTGACGCAACGCCCATTCGAGGGGTGCTCGATTGGACCCACACTTTTTCTCCCACGACAGATCCGAAAGATCTCAACCTGAAAGGTTGGGTGAAGCACGATGGCAAGCGCCTCTACTTCGCCTTTGAGGTCGACGATGATCTGCTTTACGGCATCGATACGCCGCGGTGGCTGCCGAAGGAGAACCCCAAGGCACACGATTTTGTTGATGGCAAACCATCACGCGAAGCCTTTCCCTGGTTTGGCGACGA
Source organism: Acidobacteriota bacterium (assembly GCA_016870995.1). Lineage (GTDB taxonomy): Bacteria > Acidobacteriota > Terriglobia > Bryobacterales > Bryobacteraceae > Bryobacter. Next base: position 112,918 of record VFZU01000005.1, on the reverse strand, counting down.
GATGGAAATTCTGTTGAACGCGACGAACACGTTTCAGGGGAATGAGTCCGTCGAAGGCAATGGCCGCTCGTGGCAGATGGTTGTGAATCTCACCAAGAGCCGCTTGGGCGGATTGGGTAAGGGCGGGTTACTCGAAGGCGAACCGCGGCGCGATGCCAAGGCGTTCGCAACCTATTCAAGCTGGATCGATTCCGGGGCCATGATCGCTGCGACCAGCGTGAAGCCGAATCGCAAGGGCTACATCATCGAGTGGTCGATCGCTTTTGATCCATGCGTAGAGGTGGAGCCAGGAAAGTTCTGGAGCCCTGCGATGGGCGAGCGTGAAGTCGGGATCAACATTGCGTTGGGGGATCTCGATACACCCGAGAAGGGTGTGGGGAATTTTGGGAACTTCCATCACGAAGACTGGTTTTCGGGTGGCCCAAAGACACGGACGCAATTGAACAACTTCGGCACGTTGCGGCTGCGCGTGAAGTAGAGCTACTTCCAGGGATTGCCCATGGGGTCGAGTTTGGGGAAGGGCAGTTGCCGCATGGCTTCGATCATGGCGGTAGAGGGGGCTTCGCGGCAGAGATCCCAATCCTGCTTGAGAGGGTAGCCACCAAGCACCAGAAAGTCAGAGCTCGAAGACAACTTGCAATGTCCAGTGCCGCAGGGGAGCACCGCCATGTCACCCGAACGAACATGGACTTCGACGCCTTTGGGAAGTTCCCCGCCGAGCAATAGCCTGGCCTCGCCGCGAACAAAGGTCAGCACTTCATGAGCGGTCGAGTGATAGTGGTGGAAGGTATAGACGCCGTTGCGCCATTGCACGGGCCAGCCGTTTTTTCCCATCACGGCTTCGATCGTCGCGGTATCGAGGCTCCGATACAACAGCACGGGCAGGCGCTCGTTGTTCGGCATAGCACCGTTTGGTTTGAACCAGAGGCGCTCGGGCTGTGGCGGAGCCATTGCGGCAGCAATCATCGATGCGGCCTCGCGGCGATTCATGCGAGCCGGCCAGCCTTTCGCTCGCGGCTCCACCACCACCAGTTGCGACGCTCGATATCGAGTTGCGGGTCCTTGGCTTGTGCGATAGCGCAACGAAAGACGTCGAGGACACAAGGGTCCTGCCGCACACCCGTTTTCTTCTCGAGCGCCCGGTAGAGCTTCATGCCATCCCGGCGGGCAAGGTCTTCGACGCTGCCGACACCGAGCAGTTCAAAGTCTTTGAGTGCGGCCTTGCCAATGCCGCTGAGATCGCCTAGTTTCCGCATCATCTGGAATCATAGCGCTGCTAGCATGAGATGCAAGCCGATGTTGTGGACACGAAGATGGATGCTGTGGGCTTTGGCCGCCGAGCCGGATTGGCGTTCGCTGCTCGACCGGGCCTTGACCCACGACGAAGAGAACTTCGCCCGGCTGCGCAGCTATGTCTTTGAGGTTTACGATCAGTCGCGAGCCTCCCGGTTCTTAGGCGAGACGCAGAGCTATGAGATCAACCTTGTTGGCCCCGGCATGTACTTCCGCAAGGTGAAGCACAACGAACGGGATCTTTCGCCCGAGCAAGCGAGTTTGGAAATAGAACGTTTGCGGTTGCATCTGGCTAAAGCAAGCCAAAGCGCAGGCCAGGAAGTTTGGCGCAAGGAGCGGGAGATCCTGGCGCAGTGGGCCGCAGCGCATCGATTCGAATGGAAAGGCACGCGCAAGCTGGACGGCCACACAGTAGTGGTGATCGAATCGAAGCCTCCCAAAACAAGGGACGATTCGCTGGCATTTCTCAGTGCCGCGCGATGCCGCCTCTCTCTCGATCCGGAGACGGGACACTGGTTGGAGGCGGTCTGCGAAATTGAGAGGCGCACGACCTTTACGCTGAATCAGTTGCTATTAGGAAGGATTTCGCTGCCCTACTCTCCGGGGTTGATTAACCGGGGCGAACTCTTGCCGGGTACCACTCTGACAATTCGAACGCAGCGGCTCGCGGATGGAGTTTGGGCTCCGAAGCTATACCGGATCGAAAAACCTGGCGTCTTATCGGAACTTTCGTTTTCGAAGTTTCGCAAGTTCACCTCCGAATCGCAATTGCTTACCGAACCCCAATGACCCGAAGCTTCTTTCTATCGTTGTTGGCCAGCCAGGCGACAAGGCCCGACGTCAGGACGATTCTCGATCAATCGGTCACTCTCGACGAGGGCAACCTGGGCAAGTTGCGTGGCTATGTCTGGACGTCAGAGGAAAAGTCGTTCCGCAAGGGCCAATTGCCGCGTGAGTAGCAGTTCGAGGTGAACCTCGTTTCTGGAGCTTTGTACTGGCGCAAGCTGAACGTGACGGGCAAAGAGCTTGAAACTGAGAAGGCAAGGCTCTCACAACATCTCGCTAACCCCGGAAGAGCTTATGACTGGCGCAATGAGCGCCAGTATCTGGAGCTCTTGCCGGACGCGCATGACGCTAAGTACCTCGGCGAAGAAGTGCTGGCAGGCCGCCGCAACCACGTGATCGCGACACAACCCAAACAGGGGTTGCAATCGCGCATCCTGGCCTCGTACCGCTACAAGCTTTGGATCGATGTGGCAGAGTTGCACTGGACGCGAGCTGAAATCGAAGTAGTGCGAGATGTGAAATGGCTGTTTCACCAGTTTGCGGTTGGAAGATTGAGCTACCCGTATTCGAACAACATCGTAAACACGGGGGAATTGCGTAAGGGCGCGAGGACCACCACCGAGTTACAGCGACTGCCGGATGGCGTGTGGACGGTGGCGAAGGATCGCACCGAGTCAGGCAGTTTCTTAAACGAATTGCGCTACTTTAACCACCGCAAGTTCGCCTCGGAATCGCAGTTGATTACCGACCCGGATACACCTTGACGGGCGAGCCAGGTGAGAGCGGCGGCTAAGACCACAAGCAAGCCCACGCCAGCAAAGACACCGCTCAGGCCCCAATCCTGCTTGAGGTATCCGGCAAGAAACACGCCCACTCCGCCCCCCAACGTATTCAGAGTGTTCATGAGGCTTTGCGCCGTGGCGCGATTCTCACCCGAGACCAGATCACAAAGAGCCGCAGTCTCGTTGGCGGTAGCTACCAGGCGCAAGAAGGAAAACAGGATCACACCCATCGAGATGATTGCCATGCCTCCACCGGAGAGAAACACCAATAGGCAAGGAGCGCAAAGCAAATAGCAGCCGGCCATCATCGTAAAGCGGCCGCGGGGCGAGACTCTGGCGATACGATCCGAAAGATTGCCACCAATCAACGCCCCGGCGATCGAGGCTACCTGCAGCACAGCAGTACCGGAAAATCCGGCGACGGCGAGGCTCAAACCAAAGGTCTCCTTGAAGTAAAGGGGCATCCAGTTGAAGAACATCCAGGTGCCCACGGCGATCAGCATGGCCTGGATCGCCAGCAGCAGAAAGCCGCGATGGCCAAGCAGCTGAAGCAATTGTTGGCTTGCGGCAGCAGGAGCAGGATTGGAGCGTGGAGCTTCTGGCAGAGCTCGATAACAGATGGCGGCGAAAACAACACCAACACCACCCAGCAGCAGAAGGCCGATGCGCCAGCCGTGAGTTTCACCCAGATAACCGGCGAGCGTGCCGCCTCCGATGAGGCCGGCGTAGAGACCGCAGAGGTGAAAGGATGTGGCCCGGGCACGGCTCGACGGTGGATGGTGATCAGCAATCAGCGCAACGGCGGCTGGAAGATAGAAGCACTCCGCCAGGCCGAGTGCCACTCGAGTGGCGAGGAGCTCTCCCGTATTGCGCACCAGTCCAGTCAAGAGTGTTACGAGACTCCAGGCCAGCAGGCTGTAGGCGATCACGCGATTTCTGGGCATCCTGTCGGCGATGAAGCCCGCGGGGAGAGAGGCAGCGGCGTAGCTCCAGAGAAACAGGGTTCCGATCGAAGCCAGCTCGATGTCGCTCAGCTTTAGATCGGCCTGAAGAAGAGGGTAGACCGTGGAGAGAGAAGTACGATCCGCATAGTTTAAGGCGGCGGCGCCAGCAAGCAGCAGAACAGTTTGCCAGCGGGGCGCCATCATTCTGGAAGCTCAGCGGTGAAGGCGGCCTCAACGCGCATGCCCGCCTGTAGCTGAACCCCGTAGGCTCTTCGCACAACGGGATGCGAGCCGAAGTATTGCTTCCAAACCTGATTCACCTCAGCAATTTCGTTGAGTACATCGGCCAGATACAGTCTCGCGGTGCAGATGGAATTGCGATCCACGCGAGCGGTGGCAAGCAGGATGTCGAGTTGCCGAAAGCATTCAGTCATCTCAGCGGCAGCTCCACCTGCTACGGGTTTCGAGTGTCCATCCGGGATCCCCGTGACAACGGCTTCGAAGACGCGGCCGTTGTGAACTACGGCGGAGCTGATGGGAAAATCAAGGTCGGAATCGATGAATTGCATGTGGTGAGATGAGAAACCCGTACAATATCATTTCGCCTCATGACAACGAATGACAACCTTCGCATCAGCCTCGAATCCGCCGCACGCGGGGCTGACTGGCTGCGGCAACTGTTGCAGCCGGATGGCTCGTTTCGCGGTGGCAGTGACCTACGCGCTTATTACAAGACACCGGCGGCGCTGCTGGCCAGCGGCCACTCGATCGATGCGCACCGCGTGATGGATCACATTGAGGCCCGCTATCTGCGCAGCGCGGGAGACCTGGATGGGCAGGGAGTGCCGTGGATCGATCTCTACCGCACGTATCCACACTCGTGGATTGCTGTGGCTGCCATGATGAGCGGCCGATTCGAACTGGCAAGGGAACTGACGGGCTACATCGCGACACATCACAATGCGGCCAGCGGTGGATTTTATGCCGATGCGGCGCATACGATCGAAGAAGTCATGACGACCAGCATGGCCGGGCTTGCCTGCCTCTGGACAGGCCGCCACGATCTGGGGCTGGCCGCAGCGAGTTGGCTCGAGCGTTTGTACACGAGTCAGCCAGACTTGCGCAGTGGCTTGTACACGAGCTGGCGCGATGGCCTGGTGCTCGACATGCAGGATCCGGGTGCGTTCGTCGATTCCGCTAAAACCCGTCAATATTACTTTCAATACGGGATCAGTGCGGCTTTACTCACCAGCGCTGCCGGAATGACAGGGGATTTAAAGTGGCTCGAGTTGGCAAAGAGCTTTCTGCGTGCCAGTGAGTTTGCCGGGCCCGACCGGTACCAGACGCCGCAGAGCGGCAAGATCGGCTGGGGAGCGGCCTGGACGTATCGAATGACAAAAGCGCCGGAGGAACTGGCCCTGGTAGGGGCTGTGGCGCGGGGTCTTGCAGCGTTGCAAAACGACGATGGCTCCTGGTTGGTGACAGGCGTGTACGGAGGGGCCAGCGCCGAGGCAGATAGTGCAACCATCGACATCACCTCTGAATTTGTGGCCCTTCAATCTTTCCTGGCACAGGTTTGAAATGCAAAATCCATTTGAAAACAAGATCAAGAAAAAACTCGCGGCTGGCGGCACTGCCTGGGGCGCGGCGACGATGGGCCCGACGGCCCTGGCAGCCAAGTTGACGGCCTCGACGGGCGTCGACTGGGTTTGGATCGACACTGAACACGCGAGCTTTGGTACGGAGTCGATTGAGGTGGTGCCGACGACGGTACGGCGCACGGGTGCGCTGCCTGTGGTGCGTATCGCCGGCCTCGACCCGGTGCTGATGAAGAAGGCTCTCGACATTGGGGCGCAAGCCGTGATGATTCCGCAGATCGACAATGCGGAGCAGGCGAAACTGGCCGTGAAGTATGCGAAGTATCCGCCGATGGGGAATCGCGGCGTCTCGCCGATGTGGACCTACTACAACGACATCGAGTGGAGCGATTATCTGCCTTACGCCAACGGCGAGACGATGCTGGTGGCGCAGGTGGAAACCTCTGAGGCAATGGGGAAGGTAGAAGAGATCGCCGCCGTCGATGGCATCGATATCGTGCTGGCTGGCCCGATGGATCTCTCCGCCGCAACCGGGCACATCGGCCAAACCGGCCATGAGGATGTGCAGCGTTTTCTCGAGGCGTTTCCAGCCCGCGTCGCAGCCATGGGCAAGATACCGGGCATCGCGCTGGGCAGCTACGAAGCAGCTGAGAAGGCCTGGCGGCAGGGCTACCGGTTTATCAACTTCAGCAATTTGTACTTCGACGGCGTGCATGGCATCAAGGCGAACCTGGCCAGGCTGAAGGCTTTGGCTGGAGAGAATTAGACTGTTAGGCGTGCTCTCTCGCCGAAGCTTCCTGTCTTCTGCAGGCGCTGCTCTTGCTGCGCCTGCGACACCTGCCAACATCGTCTGGATCATGGCCGACGACATGGGTTGGGGCGATCCGGGTTGTTACGGGCAGAAGCACATCCGCACTCCTCACATCGACCAACTTGCCTCCCAAGGCATGCGCTTCACCGATGCCTACGCGGGCTGTACGGTCTGCGCCCCGTCTCGCAGTGTCTTGATGACCGGCAAGCACATGGGCCATACCAGTGTGCGTTCCAATCCCGGTGGCGTCTCGCTCTTGCCAAGCGACATGACGGTCGCTCAACACCTCAAACAGGCCAACTACCAAACAGGCTGCTTCGGTAAGTGGGGCCTCGGCGACATCGGCACTGACGGCGTGCCCTGGAAGAAGGGCTTCGATGAATTCTGCGGCTTCCTGCATCAGATGCACGCCCATTATCAATACCCCGAGCGCCTTTACATCAACGATCGCCTCACCCCCATCCGTGGCAATCAAGGCCGCCAGCGGGGTGTCTACGCCAATGACTTCATGATGGAGCGCGCCCTTTCCTGGCTCGACCGCACGTCTTCTTCTCAACCCTTCTTCTGTTACCTACCGCTCACCATTCCTCATTGGGAACCCCTGGCGCCCAGTGAAGAACTCGCTCCTTACTCCACCATTCCCGATCCCCTTCCCTGGAGCGACAAGTCCGGCCGCCTCGCCTCAAATCCGCGGCCTCGAGCCACCTACGCCGCGATGGTCTCTCGCGTGGATCGCTACGTTGGTCAGGTGCTCGCCAAGCTCAATGAGAAGCGCGCCTCGGCCAACACGCTCGTCATCTTCACGTCAGATAACGGCGGCCACTTCAAGGGAATCGACACCGAAGATTACTTCCGCACCAACGGTCCCTTCCGTGGCTTCAAAACGAACTTCTACGAAGGTGGCATCCGCGTCCCGATGGTCGCCCGCTTCCCGGGGCGCATTCCTGCGGGCCGCGTTTCTTCCTTCGCCTGGAACTTCATGGACTTCCTCCCCACTGCTACCGCACTCGCTGGCCTACCCGCTCCTTCGAATGTTGATGGTTTCAGCATCCTCCCCACGCTTTACGGGAAGAAACAGAAACCGCACGATTACCTTTACTGGGAACTCCCCAGCTATGTCGGCGCATCGGGCACCTTCCGCGAAGAGAAGGTCATGTCCTGTTTGCGCCAAGGCGACTGGAAGGTCATCCGCCCCAAAGCCAACGCACCGCTCGAGCTCTACAACCTGAAATCCGACATCGCCGAAAGTAGAGACCTCGCAGCCAATGAGCCGAGGCGTCTTGCACAGCTCACCGCACTTCTCGATTCTGCCCGCACTCCGCCACGCTCACAGACGCAACCGCCTCACCCCTGGGTGAAAGAATCCTGAGCGTGGACTGAGTTTCAGCTGACCGTCTAGGCCCAGCCTAATCTAAAGTTCGCCATTTCTTTGCCTTGTCGTTCAGGTATTACCCTTTAGACTCCTAATTACCTGAGGAGTCAACCCTGGCAATTTCAACCATACTTCCCGGCACCCTGGATCTCCTCATCCTCAAGGCCGTCTCTCTCGGCCCGCAGCACGGTTACGGCATTCTGTCGCGCATCGAGCTCACTTCCCAGGGACACTTCGAAATCGGTCAGGGCGCTCTCTACCCCGCGCTCTACCGCCTCGAAACCCAAGGATTCCTGAGTGCCGATTGGCAGACCACGTCAAACAATCGCCCCGCGAAAATCTACACTCTCACTCTCTCTGGCCAACAACGCCTCGAAAAAGAACTCTCTTCCTGGCGCCACATCGTCGATGGCATGTCCCATGTGCTCAATGCCCAAATCGACCCTACTGAGGCCTGACATGAAGCTGATCCCTGCTTTCCTTTCGCGCTTACTCAATCGCAACTCCCTTGAATCCTCGATGGAACGTGAATTCCAGTTCCATCTGGAATCGCGCACTGAAGATCTCCTCGGCCGCAATTCCCAGCTCTCGCATGCCGAGGCCTACCGCCAGGCCAAAATCGAATTCGGCGGCACCGAGCACTTCCGCGAAGAATGCCGCGCCTCGCTCGGCTACCGACTTTGGGATCAAATCCGTCTCGATCTCCGATTCGCGACTCGCGTCCTGGGCTCCAACCGCGGCTTCACCCTTACCGCCGTCTCCATCCTCGCATTGGCCATCGGCGTCAACACCTGCTTCTTTTCCCTCTTCAATCAGTTCATTCTCAAACCACTTCCGATTCAGGGCGTTGAACGCAACTACTGGATCAATGCCGTTCAGCAGAACGGACGCACTGCGAACAACTGGTCTCCCGAAGAGTACGCGGCCCTGGTCGCCAACGCCTCTTCCATCGCCCAAGGCCTCTACTCCGACAGCACCGTGCAGATCCCAATCGTGGCTCCGCAACCCATGCCGCCTTCGTCACGCTTGCATCCCGCAACTACTTCGCCTCCCTCGCGGCCTCACCGCGACTCGGCCAAACCTTCCCCGTCCACACCAGTGATCCGGTCGTGGTCCTGAGTGACTCTGGCTGGCGTCGCCTCTTCGCCCAAGACCCCAAAGCCATTGGCCGTTCTGTCACGATGCGCAGCCGCGCGTTCACTGTGATCGGCATCATGGATCCCACCTTCGTCAGTGTTGAAATGGTCGTCCCCGATTTTTGGCTGCCCGTTGAATTCAACCATGCGTTGCGTCCTTCCGCCATTGCGAACTCACTCGACCTCTCCATCCTGCTTGCCCCCGGCCTCGTTCCCGCTCAAGCCATCGCTCGTCTTACTGCAGTCGCCACTGCTTTCCCTCGCCCTGCGGATGAAAAAGTTCTTCGCCTAGAACTCGAGCCCCGCCAAAGCGCCATACCCACCGGACCCATGGAGAAAGCCGTTGTTGCGATGCTCTTCCTCATTTTTCTGCTCCTGATCTGGATCGCCTGCACCAATCTCGCTGCCCTCCAGTTGTCTCGCGCAGCCGCTCGCAAAGTCGAAATCGGGATGCGCCTTGCGCTCGGCGCTTCGCGCAGTCGCATCGTTTCTCAACTCTTGACGGAGAGCATCCTTCTTTCTCTCCTCGGATCCGCTGCGGGCCCGCTCCTGGCTACCTTCAGGCTTCACTGGGTTTACAACTATCTCTTCTCTGAAGCGACCCGCCTCGGCCTTGTCGTTGTTCCCGTTTCGGTCGATTGGCGGGTGTTCCTCTTCAGCTGCTTCCTAGGCCTCTTGGCAGGCCTCGCGTTTGGCCTTCTCCCTGCCCTCGAATCTACGGCCCCTTCACTGACCCTCCGGCGAGGACCCCATCCTTTCCGTACCGCACTGCTCGCTGGCCAAACCGCCGCTAGCTTCGTCCTTTTGCTGCTTTCTGGCATCTTGATCTCAAATGCCCATCGCCTCGAAGAGCTCCGCCCCGGCTACGACCTCGACCGCATCGTCGATCTGGGAATCAACGAGCCCTTGTCCAACGCCGATCTTCTCAAACTCCGCCGCGTGCCTGGCGTGTTGAGCGCCTCAGCCATCGATTGCACTCCGCTCAACGGCTGGACAGGTCGCAGCGAAGTCACGCTCAACGGGGCCGCTCAAAACCTCCGCTCCAACCAGGTCGATGAATACTATTTCGAAACTCTGCAACTGCGCCCACTCGCGGGTCGCTTCCTTCGCCCGGCCGAGTGCGGCGCCGCTGTAATTTCGGCCGCCACCGCGCAGCGCCTCTGGCCCCAAGTCCCCCACTCTCAAATTCTCGGTCAATCTCTTAAGCTTGGCTCCGAGAAAGAAACCAACTTTGTCCAAATCGTTGGAGTCGTTCCTGACATCAGCACTTCCTGGATCTGGGAAGAGAAGGACCCGCACATGCTGTATCTGCCGCTGGACGGCGCTGCCCAGCGCGTAATTCTCCGCACCACTCAAGCCACCCCAGAGCTTCTCAGCGCTTTGCGCCAGTTCTGCGTCGATTCCGCCATCCCCACCTATTGCCAGCCTCGCAGCTTCCGTGACATGTCCAGCTTTCAGCGCTTTCCCTTCACTGCTGCCGCCCTCGTCTCGAGCGTTCTTGGCTTACTCGGCCTCGTACTCACTTGCATCGGCCTCTTCGGCACGGTGAGTTACTCGGTCGTACAACGCACCCGGGAAATCGGCATCCACATGGCCCTTGGTGCGCTGCCGCGCCAGGTCACCTCTCGCCTCGTACTCGAAGGCCTCCGCGGTGTCTTCATCGGCATCGCTATCGGCTTGCCACTCTGCCGGGTTTTCTCGCAGCTCGCCGCATCTTCGATTCTGGGCATCCGCGCCTTCGACCCCTACGCTTACTCGCTGGTTTCACTGTTGCTGGCAGCAATTGCGGCAGTCTCCTGCTACCTACCGGCGCGGCACGCTTCACGCCTTAACCCATCGACTTCGCTGCGAATCGACTAGCGCGTTGCCCGGCCGGGTGCTCTGACATCGGCGCTCGGAAACTTGCGCTTGCCAGCGGCGCTCAATTCCACCACGGGTGGACGGCTCATCAGTTTCTTCTCGACGCAATACTGAACGGCGAACCTCTGTGCGAGCCGTTCTCGCATGGCCTTGAAAAATTCAGCGCGAACATAAGCTGATGCTGTGCCTCCAGTAGCTTCAGCCAGGCTCGAGACGGATTGCTGGCCGACCAGAACGGGCCGCATCGCGGGGGAATCGTTGCCAACGGTGGGCGGCGGAACATTCACGCGCGGAATGATGCGCCGAGGGGCGGGGTCGATTGCCAGATCCACCGAGATGCGATCTTCGATCAGGTTGGTCGCCAGCTGTTCGATGCGGATCTGCGAACCGAAATCCATGTTGTCGCCCAACAGAAAAATGGCGCGCAGGCGGCCAGGCTCGGGCTTATTGAACAACTTCATGGCTTCGACAATTCCATAGAGGGGGCGCGCAACTTGCAGTTGAAGGCTGTCGGCTCCCTTCTCGATAGCGACGCGAATGGCCTCCCCGTCCTTGGAAAACTCGAGTTGACGTTTTGAAGACACTCCGTAGGTCAGCACCGCGACCCGATCGGCGGGCTGGAGAGACTTCACGAGAAGATCAGCTGCGCCAGCAAGCAAGCCGCCACGAGAACGATCTTCAACGAGAACGACTATGTCCGCAGGCAAAGCAGTCGCGAGGCCAATCGGGGTCGGTTCCGCCCCTTTGCCGATCAAAGTGAGGTCACCTAACTCCAGGCCTTTGACCGGTTCATCGATGCCACGCTCAATTACCTCAATCAGCATGTTGGCGAGCACGGTCTTGGCCGGGCAGGCTTGGGCCTGTGCCTCGAGCGCGGCGAAGATCGAGATCCAAATCAACGTCATTACCTCTATTCTCCCTTCTTCGCCTAGGAACCTGGCGAACACGTTTGGTGTCGGAGCAATTTAGCCCCCATCGTGATCGCTCGCAATCCAGCCGCGGTTCCATTCGTGATCCTGCTGCTTCTGGCGGTCGGACTTGTGCGGATTGTGCCCGGAGCGATGCTAACCGGCACTACCGCCTGGGCGATCTATCTGATCGTGGTGACGCTAGGTGGACTTGCAATACTTTGGCTCATCACGCGTGGGAATCGCAAGATTCTGCGCGATGTTTCGGTTGCGGCGATGTGGTTGCTGGCCGCGCTGATTCTGGCAAAACACCAGAACGGGCTTGCGTTTTTGTGTCTGATCCCGCTGTGCTTTGCGCTGCGGCACTACCTGCCCAAAGCGCCGCCCCCCAGGGGCCACGCGTTTCAATCCGCCGTCTTGCTTCAAGCTGGCTTTGCGCTGAGCCTGGCAGGGAAGACGATCCTGGCTTTGATACCGGGGACGCTTGGGGTTTTGCTGATCCTCTGGGCAAAAGAACAAAGTGAGAAGCAGTGGCGATTTCGCCTGTTCTCGGCCGCGGTAGCTGTGGCAGTGGTGCTATTTCTGATGAGACCACCGCCGCTTCTGTATCCTAGCTCGGCGTCGGCGGGTTCGAAGCCAGCACCTGAAGACACCAATCGAGTTCAGGGAGGGCGATCAAACAGTGCCTACCTTGGGCTGATCTTCCGACCGGACTTGAAGAGTGAAGAAAAGAAGCTTCCGCCGCCGCCCGACTTGAAAATCCGTGCCTTCAGGCAGGTATTCGCCGAGCCGGTGGAGATCCCCTTCCGCGGGGTTTACTGGATGTTTCAGCGGCCTCTAATAAGGCCGCCTGAGAATGCACCGGTGATCCGTGGCACTCCGGCGGCTCAGAAGTACAGCTCGGACGATGGACGGACGCCACTGCGATTTGAGGCTCATCAGACCTTTGGCCAGACTTATCCCATGCGCCGACTCTCGTCGATTGCAGTAAAGCTGGAGAACAGCGATACTTATCACCCGTCCCTGACGATGGAATTGATTGCCGGAAACTCCAATGTGCCTCACGATCGGCAGTCCTTCGGCAGAAAGCCGATCGAACCCTAAGTCGGAGCGCAGACGATCCTATTCTCTTCTCCGTCCGATCCCAAAATTGATGAGTTTGACGAACTCGAAGTCCGCATACACCTTCAGATGCCGAGAGAGTTCGTTGCGCCCAAGATGCAGTTAAAGTCATTTGTGTTCACTCCTCGCTAAACTGGAGTCTTCCTATGGGCGACAAAGCACCTTTTATTCACCTGCATTGCCATACCGACTACTCGCTGCTCGATGGTGCGTGCGAAATCTCGCAAATGATGGAAGTGGTGGCCGAGCAGAAAGCTCCTGCTATCGCAATGACGGACCATGGCAACCTGTTTGGCGGATCGGAGTTTTACAACGCCGCAAAGAATCAGGGCATCAACGGCATCATCGGCTGCGAGATGTACGTCACCCAGCAGCCTTACACGGTGAAGTCCGCAGGCAATCGTTATAACCATTTGGTGCTGTTGTGTGAAAACCAGGAGGGCTATCGCAATCTGATCGAGCTGGTGTCGACGGGTTACATCGATGGCTTCTATCAAAAACCGCGAATTGACAAGTCGCTGCTCGCACGCCATTCGAAGGGTCTGATTTGCCTTTCGGGCTGCTTGCGCGGAGACGTGCAGGAGGCTCTGCTCGATAACAAGTACGACGAAGCCAAGCGCCTGGCCTGCGAGTACGAGGAAATTTTCGGCAAAGGCAACTTCTATCTTGAGTTGCAGGATCACGGCCTCGAGCCCGACCGCAAAGTGATCCCTGAGTTGCGGCGGCTTGCGCTCGACACCGGGATGCCGCTGGTTGTAACCAACGACGCCCACTATTTGCGAGCCGGCGATCCACATGCGCATGAGGCAATGCTGTGCATCCAGACCGGTCGGACACTGTCTGACCCGAACCACATGCGGTTCGACACTCCCGAGTTTTATCTGAAGACGCGGGCTGAAATGGAGAAGCTGTTCCCTCAGGACGGCAAGGCACTCGACGCAACCTGGGACATCGCGCAGCGTTGCAAGCTGAAGCTCGAAAACGTCAAGGATCCTTTTCCTGTCTTTCAGATCCCCGAGCATCACACGATCGACAGCTACTTCGAATGGGTGGCCCGTGCCGGGTTTGAAAAGCGCCGGTCGAAACTGGAAGTGCTCGCCGCGCAAGGCCGGCTGCGTCATCCGCTCGAAGTCTATGAGGAGCGGCTAACGCGCGAGATTCGCATCATCCAGCAGATGAAGTTCCCGGGCTACTTCCTGATCGTTTGGGATTTCATCCGGCACGCCAAGCAGACCGGCATCCCCGTAGGACCAGGACGCGGCTCGGCGGCGGGTTCTCTGGTGGCCTATGCGATGGAGATCACCGACATCGACCCGCTGCCTTACAACCTGCTGTTCGAGCGCTTTCTCAACCCCGAACGCATCTCGATGCCGGATATCGATATCGACTTCTGCACACGCGGCCGCGGCGACGTGATCAAATACGTCACCGAGAAATACGGCCGCGAACAGGTGGCTCAGATCATCACGTTCGGCACCCTCGGCGCACGCGCGGCGATCAAGGACGTCGGCCGCGTGATGGACATGAGCTTCGCCGACGTCGACAAGCTCACCAAGCTCGTGCCCACGCAACCGCTCAATATCAAGCTGAAGCAGGCAATGGAAATGGAGCCTACCTTCGGCGAAATGTCGAAGGCAAACCCCAAGGTGAAGGAGTTGCTCGAGATTGCCCTGCGGCTTGAGGGCATGGCCCGTAACGCTTCGATCCACGCCGCAGGCGTCGTGATTTCGCCCAAACCGCTCAAGGAACTCGTACCGCTCTACAGGACCAACAAGGACGAAATTGTCACGCAGTACGACATGGTGGGCCTTGAAAAACTTGGCCTGCTCAAAATGGACTTCCTCGGCCTGACCACGCTGACGATCATCGCCGATACGCAAAAGCTGATCGAGCGCCATCAGGGCATCAAGCTGGTCATTGAAGACATTCCGCTCGATGACAAGGCGGCCTACAAGATCTTCTGCGATGGGCAAACTTCAGGGATCTTCCAATTTGAATCGGACGGCATGCGGGACATTCTAATCCGTTACGCGCCAGACCGGTTGGAAGATTTGATCGCTCTCAATGCTCTCTACCGGCCAGGCCCGATGGACATGATCGACGACTTCATCGATCGCAAGCATGGCCGCAAAGAAGTCACCTACGAGATCGCTGACATGAAGTCGATTCTCGAAGAGACTTACGGCGTCATGGTGTACCAGGAGCAGGTAATGCAGATGGCCAACCTGCTGGCTGGCTATTCGCTTGGAGACGCGGATTTGTTGCGTCGTGCGATGGGCAAAAAGAAACTCGAAGAAATGGCCGCGCAGCGGGCCCGTTTCCTCGAAGGCGCGATCAAGAAGGGCTACAACCCCAAGAAGGCCGAGAAGGTCTTCGACCACATGGAGAAGTTCGCCGGCTACGGTTTCAACAAGAGCCACTCGGCGGCTTACGCTTACCTCGCTTACGTCACGGCCTACCTGAAGGCAAACTACAAGCTCGAGTTCATGAGCGCCCTGCTCACGTCAGAAACTGGCAACACAGCCAAGGTGGTGCGCTACATCAATGAGTGCCGCGAACGGCAGATCCAGGTATTGCCGCCGAGCGCGAATATCTCCGACCTCAACTTCACGCCCTCGGGCGACGGCATCCGGTTTGGACTTGGCGCGATCAAGAACGTTGGATCTGGGGCGGTAGAGGCGATCATCAAGGTGCGAGACAAGGACGGCAAATTCAGCTCTCTTTACGAATTCTGTGAGCGGGTCGACATGCAAGCCGTGAATCGGCGCGTCATCGAATCGCTGATCCGTTGCGGGGCGATGGATGACCTGAAGGGCACGCGTTCGCAGAAGATGGCGATTCTCGATGCGGCGATCGAAACGGGTATCCGCGCCGCCAAGGATCGCAACTCGGGACAATCGGGATTGTTTGGAGATCTCTTCGGGGGGAGCGAAGAAAAGCACACCGAGGACGAACTGCCAAGGGTACCGGATTGGGATGCCGCGCAAAAACTCACTGGCGAAAAGGAACTTCTGGGGTTTTACGTCAGCGGCCACCCACTCGATCAATACCGGGATAAGGTAAACGACCTCGGCACACACAACACCTCTACCCTGGCCGGCCTCGAGCGAGGTGTCGAGGTGAAGGTCTGCGGGTTGCTCACAGGAATTCAACGCAAGCGGAATCAAAAGCAGGAGCTTTGGGGTGCCATGCAGCTTGAGGACCTTCACGGCACCGTGGATTGCATGGTCTTCGCCAGTAAATTCGCTGATTTGTCGAAGTATCTGGAAGAAGACAAAGCCGTCATGATCACGGCCAAGGTTCTGGTGGATGAGGGTTCGGCACCGAGGCTTTCGATTCAGGATCTGGTTGCGCTCGACAACGCCCGCGTCAAACTGCCCTCGATGGTGAACCTGCGAATCCGCCTTACCAGCGAAGAGGAAACACGAGCGCTGGCCCTTGAAGAGCTCGTTCGCCGCAAGCCCGGCCCGGCGAGCGTCCGCATTGTTCTCGAAAAGCCCCGTGACTTTTCGCTAACATTAGATCTGTCAAGCAAAGTTCGCGCGGACAAGGAATTTCAGGGCGAGTTGTCGAAGTTGTTCGGCCCCAAATCCTTCGAAACCTCCGGCGACGCCTAACCCATGTCCAATCCCGATATCACCGCGCGCATCCACGCGCTCCATCCCGACAGCGCTCCCGCGCCCGTCGCGACGGAATCGAACCCGGCCTACAAGAAAGTTCAATTGGCACGACACCCAAAGCGACCGCATGCGCTCGACTATATCGAGCGTCTTTGCACGGGGTTTACTGAGCTTCATGGCGACCGCGCTTATGGCGACGACCTCGCCATCGTTGGCGGCTATGCGTTTTTTGATGACCAACCGGTAATGGTGATTGGCCAACAAAGGGGCCGTGACACCAAGCAGAAGCTGGCCAGGAACTTTGGCATGCCCAAGCCGGAAGGCTATCGCAAGGCGATGCGGCTGATGTTTATGGCCGACAAGTTTCACCGACCGGTGATCACTTTTATCGATACTCCGGGTGCGTACCCCGGGATTGATGCCGAAGAGCGCGGACAAGCCGAGGCGATTGCCTACAATCTTCGCGAGATGGCCCGGCTTGGTGTGCCGGTTATTGTGGTGGTGATTGGAGAGGGTGGATCGGGCGGGGCGCTCGGGATGGGTGTCGGCAACAAGATCTTGATGCTCGAGAATTCCTACTACAGTGTCATCTCTCCGGAAAGTTGCGCTGCCATCATCTGGCGCGATTCGGCGAAGGCCGAACTGGCCGCTGCAGCGCTGAAGTTGACGGGTCCTGACCTGCTCGAGCGGGGCATTATCGATGAGATCGTGCCAGAGCCGCCCGGCGGAGCGCAGGAAGATCATGACGCCGCAGCCGCATTGCTGGGCGATTCGATCCGCAAGGCTCTCGCCGAGCTTTCGGCAATGACGCCGAAAGAACTGGTCGACCATCGCTATCTGAAATTCCGGCGCATGGCTCCGTTTTTTGAGGGCTAAGCGATGAAGAATCTGAAGTGGGGTCTTCTCATTGCACTAGCCGCAATCGGTTTCATCGGTATGTTGTTCTACAACTCCATGTCTTATGGTCAATACCGGGTTGAAGTCTGCATGGACTTCGAAGGACGGCAGAATTGCCGTACCGCCCTGGGGGCGACAGAGGAACTGGCACTACGCTCAGCTGTGGACCTGGCCTGCTCGACCATTTCGTCCGGAATGACCAATTCCATGGCCTGCAGCGCCACGCAACCGAAAAGCGTGAAGTGGCTCAAGGGCAAATAGCCTTTGCGCCCCTGTAATAATTTAGTCCGTTTTAGCGTCTTTAAATGTAGAGCGCATACTTTTTCGAACTTCTCACCCTGTAGTGTCGTCTAAATCGATGGGAGTCACCGTTGAAAACTAAGTGGAAAGTCGCCATCGGCATTGGCGTATTGGCAGTATGCGGCGCTGGAGCGTTCGCCAACTATAAGATGAAACAGGGAGCGATCGTGTCTGTAACCACCGCCATGGTGGCACGGCAAGACCTCGTTTCGCTGGTAACCGCGTCGGGCGAAATCAAGCCCCGCAACTATATCAACATTGGCTCAAACGCCAATGCCCCCTCCCGCATTACGGAAATCAATGTGGTCGAAGGTCAGCGCGTCCGCAAGGGCCAGCAGTTGGCCAAGCTCGAAAGTGTTCAGCCCGAAGCCCAGCTCGCCGCCCAGCGCGCGAATGTGGCTACGAGCGAAGCAGAATCAGCTGCAACAGAAGCTGGCTTGCGAGCCGCTGAAGAAAACATCCGGTCCGCTCAGGCGTCGATCGACCGTTCGAAGGCTGACGCAGAACGAGCCCGCCAAGACTTTGACCGCACCAAGCAGTTGTTTGAAGAAAAGCTGATCGCCCGCCAGGAGTTCGAAACCAAGAAGAGCGCTGCAGAATCGAGCCAGGCCGCTGTTCGCGAAGCCGAAGCGCGGCTGAGCCAGTTGGTTGCCGCCCGTACGCAGCAGATGGCGCAGATCAACGCAGCGCAGCGCCGGGTTGCCGCAAGCCAGGCGAATCTTCGCTCGGCCGCCGACGTGCTACAGCGTACCTTCGCCACCAGCCCCATCGATGGCGTGGTCACCAACCTCCCGGTTCGCGTGGGCGAAACGGTTGTGCCCGGTATCCAGAATTCCGCAGCCAGCCTGATCATGACCATTGCTGACATGTCGATCATCACCGCTGAGGTGAAGGTGGACGAAACGGATATCGTCAATGTGTCTCTGGGCCAGACGACCGAGGTCACCATCGACGCGATCCCCGGCAAGAAGTTTGTCGGTAAGGTGATCGAGATCGGCAATACGGCGATTCTGCGCTCGACGGGCCTCGCGGCCAGCCAGAGCGCGATCTCCTCGCAGGAAGCCAAGGACTTTAAGGTAGTTGTTGCCCTTGAGAATCCCCCGGACGAAATTCGCCCGGGCCTCTCGTGCACGGCTCGCATCACCACGGCGACGCGTCCGAAGACTCTGTCGATCCCGATTCAGGCGCTGACCGTGCGGCAGAAGGGCGACCTCGCAGCGCTGAAGCCGGGCGAGAAGAAGCCCGAACCGACCAATCCGGCTGAGATCAAAGCCGCAAAAGAAGAAATCCAGGGCGTCTTCATCATCAAGAATGGCCAGGCAGAATACCGCAAGGTGGAGACCGGCATCACCGGGGCGACCGACATCGAAGTCACCAGTGGCTTGAAGGAAGGCGAAGAGATTATTACGGGTTCCTACAAAGTAATTCGAACCCTTCGCAACGACGCAAAGGTTAAAGTAGACAATAAGACCACAACAAAGGCGGAATCTTAATGTCCACAGCCGTTGCCGCAGACCCCAAAGTTCGCGGCGAACAATTGAAGCGGGATGGCATCGTCATCCGGACCTATGACCTGAAGAAAACCTATGTCATGGGCGACCAGGTGATCAATGCCGTCAACGGCACGGACATCGAAATTCGCCGTGGCGAGTATGTCGCCATCATGGGTCCATCGGGTTCGGGCAAATCGACGCTGATGAATCTGATCGGCTGTCTGGACACTCCGAGTTCCGGGGATTATTACATCAACGGTAGCCTGGTCAGCACCATGTCGGACGATGAGCTGGCCCGCATCCGCAACAAAGAAATCGGCTTCGTATTCCAGAGCTTCAATCTTCTGCCGCGCGCCACGGCGCTGCACAACGTTGAATTGCCTCTGATCTACGCTGGCTTCACGCAGGCGCAGCGTGTCGAGCGTGCCAAGCAGTGTCTTGAGCAAGTCGACCTTGCCAAGCGCATGTACCATAAGCCGAACGAGCTCTCGGGCGGTCAGCGCCAGCGCGTTGCGATTGCGCGTGCCCTGGTGAACAACCCTTCAATTCTGCTCGCCGACGAACCGACGGGTAACCTCGACTCCACAACCTCGGTGGAAATCATGGCTCTCTTCGAGCGTCTTTACGCTCAGGGCAACACAATCATTCTCGTCACTCACGAACTGGACGTCGCCATGCACGCGCACCGCATCATCCACGTTCGCGACGGTAAAGTCGAGAGGGATGAAAAAACACGCTAGCTACCTGCTGAGTCTGCCAGAGAGGACACTCCGTGCGGTAACCGCGCTGGCTGCGGGGCTGTTGCGAGAGAGCAGCGAAGTGACGCTGCCACCGGCCTTTCGGTCCACTCGTGTTTATCAATCGATTGTTGAGCAGTCGCTACGTTTTCTCATCGAAAAGGTGGGGAAGGTAGAGGGTACTTATGAAAAGGGTGCCGATCTGCCTGCCGATTTCCTCGTGAGACGGACGGCCGGCAACGGAATCGATTTTCTTTCACTCGCCGTGTTTCATGCCTCGCCCGTTTGGGTATTGGCGGCACTATCCGACGTTTCCGGCACTGGTGGCAAGTTGCTCGGAGAGATTGCCAGCATGCTCGAAAAAGAAGGCTGGCTCACCGGTGCTGGCTCGATTCGTTCGATCACCGACCTGCTCGACGCCCTCGAACGCGGCAGTGGCCATCTGGCGGAGAGCTTCAACACGCCGCCATTGAATCGCGAGGCGCTGCTCAAGGAGTGGGAATCCTTAAAGAAGGTAGTAGCGACGCGCGAGCAGGTGGAAGCCGACTGGGAACTCCTCAGGCAGACGGCCGTTTCTCAGCGCAAGCCATTGATGGAAGTCTCAACCGCAGTGGCGCTCAACACACTTCGTTTCGGCCGGCGTACGTTCGCCGACCCGATCCTTGAGCATTACGGCCAGACCTTGGGCGAGCTGAACGAGATTGGTTTTACCGCGTTTGCCGCACGAGAGATGGGCCCTTACTGGCGCGCTGCGGTTGCCAATTTTTCCCGGTAGCGACCCAAGCGCTCTGTCAGGTTTTGGTAGACGTTCGAAGGTGGCTCTCCTGGCTTCGGAGCAGGAATGAGTGCAATGCCCTTCTCGAGCGCCTGCACTGCTTCCGGGTAGGCTTTCAACTTGAGATGCGCAGCGGCTAACAGCTCCCAACTGTTCAGCTCTCCGGGAGCAATCTCGGTCAGCTGACGCGTGTAGTCCAGTGCCACCTCAGCTTTGTCAAAACCTGGATGCGCCAGGTTGAGAATCAGGTCTGACAACAAAACACGGCTTGAAACTTCTTTCGGGTTGGCCTTCACCTTGGCTTCGAGGACCGCAAAGGTCCGCTTCAAGGTTGCTGTGGCGCGCGGGTCATTCGCCTGCGAATAGGCATAGCTGAGGTTGTACAGCGCGCTTTCAAAGTAAGACTCACTGCGAGCGCTGCGGCTTCGAGCCAGAATGTCCTCGATCAGAGTCAGCATTCGTTCGGAGAGCTTCAGAAAGGCGGCCGCATTCCCTTCGCCGTCCTCCATCAGCGCAAGGTTGTGGATTGTGCTGAAAAGATCCATCTTCGCGGCGAGGTTATCGGGGTCGCGCGCAAGATCCTCAAATAGAGTCAGCGCCTTCAACATCTCGGCGTGACCTTCTTCCTTGCGTCCGCTTGAGAACAACGCCGTGGCACGCATGACGAGGCTGCTCGCTCGATCGCGTTGTGTCGAGATCTTTCTTCGCATCGGCTCGGGCAGTTGGAGGTACCACATCTCGGCCTCGGCGATCCATCGCAAAGCCTCCTGCGGCCGAGTCTGTACCAGCCATCCAGCCCGCTCACCGGCCAGACTGGCCATGGCGGCGAGAAGCTTGTTCGATTTTGGCTCGCGTTCAAGGCCCTTTTCGAATGCCGCCTTTGCTTTATCCACCCATTCCGCGCTTTTGTCCCCGAACTGGCCCGATGGCAGGGCCCGAGCCACAGCCTGATAAACCTTGCCCAACCGAAGATGGTTCTCTGCATCTCGGGGTGCTTCGCGCACCAGCGCTTCGTAGTCATAGACGATGGGAGCGATCTGGTTTGCGCCATCTTTGGCAGGCTCAAGAGTCAGCCTGGCGTTGAGGCTGCTGTACTGCAACCAGGCCCTGGCCTGACGGGCAGGCAAGCCTTGAAACTGACCCAATACCTTCAAACCCTTTTGATAGGTTTCAAGCGCATCGCGCCAATTGCCGAGCGACTGCATGGCGAAATTGCCTTCCACATCACCGACACGCAGATAGCCCTTTGCTATCTCGACAGCGAGAGATTCATCCTGGGTTGCCTCGGCGGCGAGGGCATTTAAATATCGCAGTGCTACGGCCGACATGCCCGCTCTGAGCCGCGTGGTTCCCTGAACGTCCTGAAGCTGGTCATAGAGATCGAAGATCTGATACCTGGCCAGGCGGCGAACATCTTCAAAGCGCCTCTCGGCCAGCTGCTTCTCGCGCAGCGTGCCAACAATGCCGCCTGAAATCGCGGCTACGGCGAGCACTCCGGCGGCTACGGCAATGCGCTCCCGGTGAATGAATTTACCAGCTCGATAAAGCAGCGTCGCCGGGCGGGCCTTGACAGGCCGTGAGCCCAGGTAAGCCTCAAGATCGTCCATGAACTCGCGCACCGTTGCATAGCGCCGGGCTGGTTCATGCTCAAGCGCCTTGGCACAGATCACGCGGAGATCGCCGGATAGCGCGCGACTTAGCTCACGGGTGGAGGCGGCCCGACGACCGGCGATTTCTTCGGTGATGTCCGTGCCAAGAGTCTTCAGCTTCGAGTACTCGTAGGCGCGGGCCAGTTCATGCATCACTTCGCCTGTCCCGGCGAAGGGACGCTGGCCGCTCAGCAACTCGAACAAGATGATACCCAGCGAATAAATGTCAGCGCGGGTGGTAATCGGATCTTTGCGCAGTTGCTCGGGGCTAGCGTACTGCGGCGTGAGCAGCATGACCTCAGTCACGGTGGCGGCCTCGGCGCTCTTGAGGAGTTTAGCGGTGCCGAAGTCGAGGAGCTTCACAATCGCCTGTTCGAGTGTGACGAGGATGTTCGATGGCTTCAGATCGCGGTGTACAACGAGGTTCTGATGCGCGTGCTCGACGGCGGCGCAGACCTGCAGGCAGAGTTCGATGCGCTGCACCACGTTCAAGCGGCGGTGATCGCAGAAACGGTCGATCGGAGCTCCATCCACATACTCGGTGACAAGAAATGCTTCGCCGCTTTCGGTGACGCCACCATCGAGCAACTGAACGATGTTGGGATGGTGCATCTGCGCAAGCAGTTGCCGTTCGACACGGAAACGCTTTTCAAAGTCATTGCCACTGAGATGGGCGGCCAACACCTTGATGGCGACCTTTTGGCTGAACAGCTCATCGGCGCGCTCGGCAAGATAAACGCTTCCCATCCCACCCTGGCCAAGCAGGGTTGTGGCCTGATAGATGCCGAATCTGGGAAGCGGTTGCACTTCAGGCGAGTGTATTAGCCATAGAAACCAACCTCCGGAGCCTGACTGAGTTAGTCCCTTGAACCGAAGAAAACCGGGCCTTTTTCTTCTTGGTTGGGACTCACCAATCCGTAGATGGACCGGCGACCCCCATCGGCAATGACCCAGTCCGACTTGAGCACGTAGTGATGTCCGTCCAGATCGAATTCCAGCATTTTTCCATCCACAAATCCGATCTCGGTATGGTCTTCCTTGAATCCTTTGTCGAGCCGAATTGTGAGAGTTTTCTGTCCCGGCCAGAAAATCATCAGAGCCTTTCCGGACAGACCCGCAGCGGTCTCGCCGCTGATGCGGATGCCACCTTCCTCAAGAACAGGATTCATGATGCGGAGGGGATCTTTCTTCATTTCATCGACGATCGAATCCGGTCCCGGGTTCACTTGGAGTTCATCTCTCAGCTGAGGCCTCAGGTCGACAGTGACCACTTCGCCGAACTGAACTTCGCGAGACTGTGGGATCTGGTCTGGGGCAATCCATCGAAAGCTCTTCACGGCAGCCTGTAGATTCGGGCGCGGATCCTCAGTGAGAGCCCGGAATTCGATGCGATAGCGGCCGCTACTCACGGGAGCTAAACGCGTTTCGTAGCCCCAAACCGTTTGAGTGGAATTGTCATACGTGTAGCGGCGAATCCAGTCCGGGCTCTTGCGAGGATACACCGAGTTCCCGAGCCCCCTCCACTGGATTCTTGAACTGATCGATTCGGTACGAGTAGTGATGATCAAATTTGCTCCAGGGATGCCGAGACGCGTCTTAAAGAGTTCGTTGGTTTGGAGACTCGCGCCCAGCACCGCGCAGGCGGCCAGCCCAGCGAGTAACAGCCTTCGATTGCAGGGATTGTGCTTTAGTTTTTTCTGCATGCGAATTCTCCATTCCGGGTTTGGATCGGGTACCGGGATTGCGAGTAGCCTCAGGTCGAGTTCTTGGTCAGTCATGAGTGGTTACCTCGTATCCGCGTTCCTGCTTCAATTGGCGGCGAGCACGGTGAATGCGCACGCGGAGCGTTGCGGGGTCAACGTCGAGGATTTGTCCTGCCTCTTCGTAGGTGAAGCCTTCGATCGAGATGAGCACTAGTGCCGCGCGGGCTTCCTCGGGAAGACGCAAGAGCATCGTGTGCACGTCGCTTGATTGATCGGGCGGGATTGCAGGATCGCGCAACGCTGGCAGGGCAGTGGGCCGATTCAGGGTCTTGAAGACCAGATTGCGCACTACTCCAAAAAGGTAGGGCCGCGCGGGATCAGGAATCGGCCTGGCCGTCTTCATCAGGGAAACAAAGCACTCCTGGACTGCGTCTTCGGCAATCTCGCGAATGCCGGAAAGGCGGTAGGCGAACCGATATAGATCCTGGCCGTGGGTTTCGAAAAGCGCCGCCCCGTCTTGCTTCACAACCGTTACGTTCCGGCAGAAGGCAAAAAGGTTACAGAGAGTGGCAGAGAAATCCCTCCGACACGCCGCCACCCTCTGTAATTAGGTGTTGCAATCGTCTTCATCAGGGATAGCGGTAGATCGACGAAAAATAGCTCAAACTTTTTTCAATTTTTTTCGAAGGCTCTTCCGGAGCCGCTCCAACTCATCGATTTTGGCCTCAACCCGGACCAGCGCCTTCTCCATTCGGACACTGTCGCCCTCAATCCAGCTCTTCACGTCTTCGAGGCTAAACCCCACTCCCACCGCCCGTTGCGCCAGCCGGATTCGCTTGGCGTCAGCCATCCCGTAGAGTCGGTATCCGTTGGCTGCGCGTTCGGGCTTGAGCAATCCAGCCTTTTCATAAAAGCGCAACGTTTCGCTGTTGACACCGCAAGCCTCAGCCAGCTCGCCGCGTTTCCATTTGATCTCGGGTTCGGCCATCTGTGCTTATCCTAGCGCTAGAATGGAAGATGCGGTTAATTCAGCCGCGAATCCCCAATAGAAACGGAGGCTCGAGCCAATCTTGAGCCGTATTTCGCTTGCATTTTCTTCATTTTTTGGTCTGCTGTTTGGCGGACAACTTCCCGAGTCTGTGATCCTCGCTCTTGGGCTTTCCAAGCGCGCGGCCAAAGCCGCTCCCGCCGCAGCGGCCCCGCCGCCCAAGGTGGATGTCAGCGAAGGGGCCTTGCAGTTGCTGTCGCTGCTGCAGCGCGATGCCCGGCTGATCGACTTTCTGATGGAAGATGTCTCACCGTATACCGACGAGCAAGTGGGTGCAGCAGTGCGCAATATCCATGAGAGCTCGCGCGCCACATTGCAGCGTTATCTCTCGCTGCAGCCGGTGATCGATGGGGTGGAAGGCGCAGTGACGCAGCTTTCGGCCGCGGGCGCGCTGAAGAACGACCCTGGCGCGATCAAGCTAATCGGCAACGTCCCGGCCGACGGTAATGTCAAGGCTGGAACACTTCGCCACAAGGGTTGGAAGGTCGAGAAAATCGAATTGCCCGCCTACCCTGCCAAAGCGAATTTGAAGATCCTGGCCCCCGCTGAAATTGAGGTTGAGTAGGTTTTCTTGGTTATTGGAATCGATCTCGGCACCACCAACAGCGCGCTGGCTTACGCGGATGGTGAAACCGTAATGGCTTTTCTTGTGGAGCAGGCCGTACAGCCAAATGAAGTTCGCGCTGAACCTCTGCTGCCCTCTTTCTTGTATTTGCCCGGCCCCAAGGATTTTGCGCCCGGCGCGACTTCTCTGCCTTGGGATGAGAACCCGACGTGGGTCACCGGAGCCCTTGCCCGACGCCGTGGCGCCGAGAGCATGGGCCGCCTGGTTTCGAGTGCGAAATCTTGGCTGAGCTTTGCGGGTGTGGATCGCAATGAGGCGTTTCTGCCGGTGCATGCGCCCGAAGGTGTTGAGAAGGTTTCACCGGTTGCCGCCTCGCGTGCTTACCTCGAGCATCTGGCAGCCGCTTGGGAGCACTCGGGTCAGACTCCTCTTGCGGAGCACGAAGTTGTTCTCACAGTTCCAGCCAGCTTTGACGCTGTCGCGCGTCAACTCACGGAGAAAGCCGCCCGCGCTGCTGGCATCGAAAAAATGGTTCTGCTCGAAGAACCGCAAGCCGCGTTTTACGCCTGGATCGCCAAACATCTCGACTGGCGCGAGCGCGTCGGCCCGGGCGACCGGATTCTGATCATCGACATCGGCGGTGGCACCACAGACTTCACGCTGATCGACGTCAAGGATGCTGGCGGTTCGCTGGA
Source organism: Acidobacteriota bacterium (assembly GCA_016870995.1). Taxonomy (GTDB): domain Bacteria; phylum Acidobacteriota; class Terriglobia; order Bryobacterales; family Bryobacteraceae; genus Bryobacter. Next base: position 86,824 of record VFZU01000005.1, on the reverse strand, counting down.
GCTCGAACGAGTCGCGGTGGGTGACCACATTCTGCTCGGCGGCGACAACATGGATCTTGCCCTGGCACGCCACCTGGAAACGAAGCTGCCAAAGCTCGATGCGCAGCAATTGCAAGCGCTCTGGCAGCAATGCCGCGCCGCAAAAGAAGCTTTGCTCGACCCTGAGAACACCACAACCGAGCAACCGGTCACCATCCTCGGACGCGGCAGCAGCCTCATCGGCGGAACCATCAAATCGAAGCTCACTCGTGAGGAAGTCGAACGGATTCTCGTCGAAGGGTTCTTTCCGCATGTGCCGCTCGACGAAACGCCGCAACGTGCGCGCCGATCGGCACTGCAGGAACTAGCTCTTCCTTATGCGAGCGATGCGCGGATCACAGCTCATCTCGCCCACTTTGTAAAGCAGGGCGGAGCGCAACCGACGCATGTGCTCTTTAATGGCGGCGTGCTGCAAGCGGGGCTCGTACGCGATCGAATTCTGAACAGTTTGAACCTTTGGCTGGGCAAGCCTGTCAAGGTGCTCGATGGCGAAGACCTGATGCTCGCTGTCGCTCGAGGGGCGGCCTACTTTGGCCTTGCACGACAAGGCAAGGGCATTCGCATCCGGGGCGGTGTGCCGAGAAGCTATTACGTCGGTATCGAAGACGCCATGCCGGCGGTGCCCGGATTGCCGCCTCCAATGAAGGCGCTCACGGTCGTACCATTCGGCATGGAGGAAGGGATGTCCCATCGCTTCCCCGGCCGCAAGTTTGGTTTGTACGTCGGCGAGCCCGTTGAGTTTCGCATCTTCAGTTCGACCGAGCGCCGCGGAGATGAACCCGGGGAACTACTGGAGCCGATGCCGCGCGACCTGCGCGAGTTACCCGCGATGGAGATGACGCTCGCGCCAACTGAAAAAACCCCGGGTGGCTTGGTGCCTGTGACGCTCGAATCGCATGTCACTGACACGGGCGTGCTGGAGTTGTTTTGTGTCGCCGCTAGCGGCGATCGTTGGAAGCTGGAGTTTAGTGTGAGAGAACGCAAGGCATGAAGATTGGCATCGACTTAGGAACAACAAATTCTGCCCTGGCCTGGGTGGACCCGGTAGAGGCGGCCGAGGCCGATTACACTCCCATCCAGGTGCTCGACATCGAGCAGTACGTGGCGCAAGGCAGGCAGGAAAAGCGCCGCACACTCCCCAGCTTTCTCTATCTCGACCAGCAGGAGTATGTGGGCGTTTTTGCGCGTGAGCAAGGCGCGCTGGTGCCGACCAAGAGCGTCTATGCCGCCAAGAGCTGGCTGTCGAACAGTGAAGTCGATCGCAATGCCAAGATTCTGCCCTGGGACGCGCAGGAAGCCGGCAGGCTTTACTCGCCGGTTGAAGCTTCAACAAGATATCTTGCGCACATTGCGGGAGCCTGGAAGGCTGCGCATGGCTCGCCGATCGGTGACCACGATGTTGTGTTGACCGTACCCGCCTGCTTTGACGAAGAAGCGAGAGAGTTAACTGTGCAGGCTGCACGCGCGGCCGGCATGGAAAAGCTCACGCTGATTGAAGAACCTGCTGCAGCTTTCTATTCGTGGATCGCGCGCCACCTTTCGCAATCGCAGAAGAATCTCACCGACGGCATGAACGTGCTGATCGTCGACGTCGGCGGCGGCACCTCAGACTTTACGTTGATCCAGGTGAGCCGTACTGGCGACCACGTTCAATTCACCCGCACGGCAGTAGGCAAGCATTTGCTGCTGGGCGGCGACAATCTCGATTTAACGTTGAGCTGGCTGGTGGAGACCAAGCTCAACACGCAGCTCTCTCTGCGCCAGCGCAGCGCTTTGCGACGGCAATGCGCCGCAGCCAAGGAAAAACTTCTTTCAGCCGACGGCCCGGAATCTGTCGAGATTACCGTGCTTGGTGCGGGCAGCTCGCTGATTGGTGGCACGCTGCGTACGGAGATCACACGAGCCGAGGCCCGCGAGTTGGCGCTCGATGGTTTTCTACCCGAGTGCGCGCTAACCGACACGCCGAATGTCGACAAGAAGTCGGCCTTTCGCGAGTTGGGCCTGCCTTACGTCAGCGACCCTGCAGTTACGAAACACCTCGCCCAGTTCTTGAGCGAGAGCGGCAATGTGCGGCCCGACGCGATCCTGTTCAACGGCGGCTTCTTCATCCCCGATCTGTTGCGGGAGCGCGTGAAGAGCGTGGTGGGCAGTTGGTTCGGTACCACTCCGCTGGTTTTTGAAAATCAGGATCTAGATCTGGCGGTGGCCCAGGGGGCTGCTTACTACGCGCATGTTCGCGGTGGTGGCCATGGCTTTCTGGTGCGTGGCGGCCTGCCGCGCGCTTACTTTATCGGCACGGGAGATAGGCAGTCGATCTGCCTTGTGCCGCGTGGCTCTGAAGAAGGTTCGACCCTGGAGCTCGATGTTCCAGGCCTGAACCTGCTGGCCAACAAGCTGGTCAGCTTCAAGCTCTACAGCTCGCTGACGCGGACGGAAGATGTAGCCGGGCAGGGTGTCGAGATCGACGAAGGCTTCCACCTGCATGCGCCCCTCGATGCGGTAATCCGTTTCGGTAACCCGAACATGGAGCGCAACGTGCCGGTACGGTTGCGCGCGCACCTTACCGAGGTTGGCACGCTTGAGATTTTTGCCGTCAGCAAGGTGAGCGAACACTCCTGGCGTCTGCAGTTTGAGTTGCGCCGCCAAAGCGCGAAGAGCACGGTAGCGAAGCCCACCGCGACGGTTGCGGAATCGGCGCTGGCAACGGCGTGCGAACTGGTTCGTGAAACCTTCTCGGGCGGCTTTTCGATCGAGCCCGAAGCGCTGCCGCAAAAGCTCGAACAAGCCCTTTCGCTGGGTCGTGCGTCCTGGCCGCTGAGTGCCATTCGCAAGTTGGCCGATGTCTTTCTCGAGTGCGCTGAAGGCCGCAAGAAGTCGGCGGCGCACGAACTGCGCTGGCTCAATCTTTGTGGGCTCTGCCTGCGCCCTGGCTTCGGTGCCTCGGGTGACGATCTGCGAATTGAACAGGCCCGGCGGATCTTTGCTTCAGGCCTCGTATTTGGCAATCAGGCCCAGAATGAAATTGATTGGTGGATCTTCTCTGGCCGCGTCTCGGGCGGCCTAAACCGCAATCAACAACAGGATCTTTATCAGCGCCTCTCGGGCGCGCTGATCCCGAAAGGCGCGAAGCCCAAGCGCCTCAACCCCTCGCTCGCCCGCGAGATGTGGCGCTGCGCCAGCTCGCTTGAACTGCTGCCAGTAGGCATCAAGACCGAGCTGGGCAATGGCCTGCTGAAGCGCATCCGCGCCAAAGATTATTCGGCCAGCGAGATGTGGTGCCTGGGCCGATTGGGAGCTCGCAAGCTGCTCTATGGCCCGAACAACCTGGTGATTCCATCCACCACGGTCACGCGCTGGATCGATCAGGTACTGTCCTTCGGCGACGCCTCTGAGGCGATGGCCGCGATGGCACGTCACACCGGTGACGTCGCGCGAGACCTACCACCGGCGACGATCACACTGATCGAGAAGGCATTTGAATCTCATCCGAAAAAAGCGCAACTGCTGGCCATGCTCGAAGGAGAGGGTCAGGACGAATTGGCCGCTCTGGGCCGTGTATTTGGCGAGGAGTTGCCGAGCGGCCTGGTTATCGAATGAACGAGCGTGGCCTCATTGATTGGATTCGCAAGCGGGCTCCCCGCTTTGGCGAGGGAATCGAAGTAGGCATTGGCGATGATTGCGCCGTGTATCGCCCTTCACGTGGTGAAGATCTGGTTTTCACTACAGACTTCACAATCGAAGGCCGCCACTTCACGCTGCCTGATTACACACCCCGCGAAGTGGGCTACAAGGCGATGGCTCGCGGTGTTTCAGATCTGGCCGCCATGGCCGCCACGCCCCGCTTTGCCTTGATCTCTCTGGCTGTACCAGACCCGGACTTCGTCAAGCCATTCTTCAGCGGCGTGTTCTCTCACAAGATTGCACTTGCGGGTGGAGATCTCTCCCGCAGCGACAAAGTACACGTAGATGTAGTTCTCTGTGGCTCGGTGCCCAAAGGTAAGGCCATCCTGCGCAGCGGCGCAAAGCCGGGCGACCGGCTTTATGTGAGCGGCCCCCTTGGCATCTGGAAGAAGCGGCCCAAGCCACGACTTGATTTGATCGAGACGGTGAGAGCGAACGCGCATGCGGCGATGGACATCACCGATGGTCTTTCAATGGACCTGGACCGGATGCTGCTCGCCTCTGGCGTGACCTGCGAGATCACCGCCGCGCCACCAATCCATCGCGGTGCGACGCTTGAACAGGCCTGGCACCATGGCGAAGATTATGAGCTGCTAGTGGCTAGCCCCAAGCCGCTGGGAAAACCCTTTCACGAGATTGGAATTGTGGTGGCGGGACGCCCAGGTTCGCCCTTGCCGCCCAAGGGTTGGGACCACTTTCGATAAGCTAGACGCTGATGCAAGTTGAGAAGATTTCCTACGGCGGCTGGCCCAATTGCTACCGCATTTCAAATGCGCAAGTAGAACTGATTTTGACGGCTGACGTCGGCCCGCGAGTGATCCGTTTTGGCTTTGTCGGAGGGCAGAACCTGTTCAAAGAGTTCTCCGAGCAAATGGGTGGCACGGGGGAAACCAGCTGGCAGATCCGCGGCGGCCATCGCCTTTGGATCGGCCCTGAAGACGCTCGCTACACCTACGGGCTCGACAACTCGCCCGTCACGGTGGAAGTGATGGGCGACATGGTTCGCGCGACGCAAGCGACGGAGCCGGAAACCGGCCTGCAGAAGGTGATGGACATTTATCTTGCAGCGACCGGCAGCGAAGTGAAGGTCGTGCATCGCATCATCAACCGAAATCGCATGGCGCTCGAATTCGCGCCTTGGGCACCATCGGTGATGGCTCAGGGAGGCGTCGGCATCACGGGCTTTCCGCCGCGCGGCACACATCCCGAGATGCTTGAGCCCACCAACCCGCTGGTGATGTGGGCCTACACGGATCTCAGCGATCCGCGCTGGATCTTCATGAAAAAGTACCTCGGCCTGCGGCAGGACCGGCACGCCACCTCTCCGCAAAAGGTAGGACTTTTCAATCCACACACGTTCGGCGCGTATCTACTGAATGGAGAGCTCTTTCTCAAGCAGTACAAGGCCGAAGCCGGCAAGGTATATCCGGAGTATTTCTGCAGCTTTCAGACGTTTACCAATGCCGATTTCCTTGAGCTGGAAACCTTTGGTCCACTCGTGAAACTTGGGCCTGAGGAGAGCGTCGAACTGATTGAGAACTGGAGTTTACATCGGGGGGTGCGCATTGCGGAATGGAACGACGCCAATGTCGACGCGGTGCTGCTGCCCCTCTTAAAATAAAAGTATGAAGTTTTTGTTCGCGATCGCATTGCTGAGCCAGACCTTGACCTTTGGCCAGTACAAACTTGAGACCTCGGCAGGCGCTCCGGCGGCCGCCGATCAAGTCTCAAAGCAAGGGGCAAAGATTGTCGATGCCTCCGGTAAAGTGATTTGCGAAGTCTGGATGCGCAGCCCGATTCCGACGAGCGCGAAATCGGACGAGCAAGCCGTCACTCTGCCTGAGGTGGAGCATGGCACTTTCATGGGGATCATCCAGTTCACGGCCAAGTTCAACGACCGCCGTGGCCAGACGGTGAACCCAGGCGTTTACACCATGCGCTACAGCTACTTCCCGCAAAACGGCGACCATCAGGGCGCAGCGCCGCAGCGCGACTTCCTCCTACTCACACCGATTGCCGTCGATAAGGATCTCGCCGCCAAACCTTCTTTCAACGAATTGATGGAAATGAGCCACAAGGCGAGCGGTACGCCGCATCCTTCGGTGTTCAGCTTCTGGAAAGAAGAAGAGAGCTTCGAGCCTGGCCTGAAGATGCTCGGCGAGCACGACTGGGTGCTCTACACAAATGCGGGTGGCATCAAGTTAGGAATCATCCTCGTCGGCCGCGCCGAGGGCTAGGGCAGCTTTTTCAGTTCAGTCAGAATCGCCTCGTTGGTCGGGCGAATCTTGTAATCCTTCTCGGTGAACTTCCAGCGCACGATGCCTTGCTTGTCGAGCACATAGGTTGTCGGATGCGGAAGAAACCGTCCTCTGGTTACGGCTTGTTCGTTCAACAACCCATAGCGATCAATCACCGCGTGATCGGCATCAGCGAGCAGTGTGATCAGAAACTTGTCGGAAGTCTTGGCTTTGACCTTGGGGATGATGTCGCGGAGTTTTTCGAGCGGGTCAGGAGCGATCGCGACGATGTTGGTGTTCGCCTGCAGGTTGGCGGGCAGTAGGCTGTGCAGCTCAACTAGCTGCGTTGCACAATAGGGTCACCAATAGCCGCGGTAGAACACGAGCACTGTGTTCTTGCCCTTCAGGCTTTCAAGACTCAGCTTGCCCCCTGAGGCGGAGGGCAATTCAAAGGCGGGCGCGGCGGCGCCGACCTTGACGCGATCGAGGTCGGAAGCGCTGGTTTGCGCAGGCGCCAGGCTCGCAGTTGTGAAGATTGCCGCACGGCGGCTCATGGGTTTGACCATGAACACTATTGTGCCTCTTAGTGACGGAAGTTACGGTAGCCGGTGAGAATCATGGCAACGCCGAGGCGGTTGGCGGCGGCGATGACTTCTTCGTCCTTCACGCTGCCTCCGGGCTGAATGAAGGCCTTCGCGCCAAAAGAGGCCGCAGCTTCAAGCCCGTCGGGGAAGGGGAAGAAGGCGTCGCTCGCGACCACGCAGCCTTCGAGCGGGAGGATTGCCTTGGAGGCTCCGAACTTGACGCTATCAACGCGGCTCATCTGGCCTGCGCCGGCGGCGATCAATTGGCCATCGGTGGCATAGACGATCGCGTTCGATTTGACGTGCTTCACGACGCGCCAGGCAAATTCGAGGGCCACCCACTGGGCTTCGGTGGGGGCAACAGCGGTGGCCACCTTTGCTTCAGAGCGGATGTACGGCTTGCGGTCTGCACTTTGTACGAGGTAGCCGCCGGTGATGGTCTTCACGACCGGCTCATCCAGCCCACCGGGCGCAACTACAAGTAAACGCAGGTTTTTCTTGGCGCTTAAGATTGCACTGGCTTCGTTTGAATAGCCCGGGGCAGCGACGGCTTCGATGAAGGTCCTGGCGATTTCGGTGGCCGTCTCGGCATCGACTTCGCAGTTGAAGGCAAGCACGCCGCCGAAGGCACTGATGGGGTCGGCGGCGAAGGCCTTGCGATAGGATTCGGCGAGAGTTGTGGCGCTGGCGCAGCCGCAAGGGTTGGTGTGCTTGATGATGGCGCTCGAAGGCAGGTCGAATTCGCAGATCAACTGCCAGGCGGCATCGAGGTCGACGAGGTTGTTGTAGCTGAGTTCTTTGCCCTGGAGTTGGGTGGCGTTGGCGATGCCGTGTTTTCCGGCAGCGTAGAGGGCGGCGGACTGGTGGGGGTTTTCACCATAGCGCAGAGGGATCTTCTTGGCGACGTTGATGACGAGGCGGTCGGGCATTGCGACTGGGGTGGGGATCTGCTCGAGGGTGCGGGTGATCGCGGCGTCGTAGGCAGCGGTGGTGGAGAAAGCCTTCTTGGCCAGATCCCAATGGGTAGTCGCTGACAGATTGGCTTCGTTTGATTCGAGCTCGGCGAGCAGGGACGGGTAGTCCTCAGACCGGGTGACGACGGCGACGTCCTGGTAGTTTTTGGCGGCGGCGCGAATCATGGTGGGGCCGCCAATGTCAATGTTTTCAATGAGTTCTTCGTGGGTGACGCCGGGCTTGGCGGCTGCCTTCTCAAATTCGTACAGATTAACAACGACCATGTCGATGAGGGGGATTTGGTGTTCGGCGAGCGAAGCCATATGGTTTGGCTTGGCGCGCATGGCGAGTACGCCGGCGGCAACGCGGGGATGGATGGTCTTGACGCGACCGTCGAGCATTTCGGGGAAGCCGGTGAGTTCGCTGACATCCTTTACGGCGAGGCCGGTTTCGCGCAGGAGCTTGGCGGTACCGCCAGTCGAGATCAGTTCAACTCCCAGTTTCGATAGGCCGAGTGCGAATTCGGCGAGACCCGTCTTGTCGGTGACGCTCAACAGAGCGTGCGTGATTTTTGCCATTCTCTATCAGTATCTGTCAGGCTGGAGCTATGGCACATCTGATTACGTTAATTGCGGGCGACGGGATCGGGCCCGAAGTTGCCGAGGCGGCCGAGCGGGTACTGGCCGCAACTGGGGTTGCGATCGAGTGGGAGCGGGTTGAGCTGTCGGGAGACCGGATCCGGGCGACGGGCGAGTCGCTGCCGGGCGACGTTGTGGCTTCGATTGAGAAAACGAAAGTTGGCTTGAAGGGGCCGGTGACGACGCCCGTGGGTGGGGGATTTCAGAGCGTCAATGTGGCGTTGCGTAAGAAGCTCGACCTTTATGCGAACGTGCGGCCGGTGAAGTCGCTGCCGGGCTTGCATACGCGATTCGACGATGTAGCACTCGATATGGTGATCTTTCGCGAGAACACCGAAGACCTGTATTCAGGCCTTGAGCATGAGGTGGTGCCCGATGTGATCACTTCAATCAAGGTGATCACGCGGACGGCCTCGACGCGCATCGCGCGAGCGGCCTTTCGCTATGGTTCGCGGCAATTGCGCAAGCGGGTGACGGCAATTCACAAGGCGAACATTATGAAGCTCGCCGATGGCTTGTTTCTGCGGTGCTGCCGCGAGATTGCGGCTGATTATCCGCATCTGGCCTACAACGAGCTGATCGTCGACAACGCCTCGATGCAGTTGGTGACGCGGCCCGAGCAGTTTGACATCTTGTTGCTGCCGAACCTATATGGGGACATCCTGAGCGACCTGGCTGCGGGCCTCGTGGGCGGCCTGGGCGTGGCGGCGGGAGCAAACATGGGCGACAACTACGCTGTGTTTGAGAGCGTGCATGGAAGTGCCCCGGACATTGCCGGCCAAGGTAAAGCGAACCCAACAGCGCTGTTGCGCTCGAGCGTGCTGATGCTCGAACACTTGAAGGAGCCGGCTGCGGCAGCGAAGCTACAGAAGGCGATTGAGCTCACCTATTCTCAAGGCGACCAACTGACGCCCGATGTGGGTGGCACGGCCAACACGACGCAGTTCACCAATGCCATCATCGGTAACCTCAAGGCGCAATCGTAAGAGCCGCTAGCGGCGCAGGCTGGGAGCGGCCGGCAGCAGGTTGAAGCCGTGCTGGGCAAAGATCGAGCGGCCGACAGGTGAGACCAGGAAATTGATGAAGGCGTCGGCCAGCTTGGTATTCTTGCTGCCCTTTTGCCGGATGGGTGCGGCCACCTGGCGAATGGCGGGATGCAGGTTGTCGGGAATCAGATAGCCGCCCTTGTTATAGATCAGACTCCAACTGAGAATCGCGCAGTCCGCATTGCCGGTTTCGGCGAATTGTTGGGTCTGGCGAATGTTCTCGCCGTAAACCAGCTTGTCCTTCACCTTGTCGAGGAGCTTTGTTTTGTAAAGCGCGGCCATGGCGGCTTGGCCGTAAGGGGCGAGTTGGGGGTTGGCGACCGCGATCACGCGGACGGCGGGTTGATCAAGATCCGTAATTTGGCGAATCGCCCCGGACTTGGCCCAGAGCCCGATACGCCCGATCGCATAGACCTGGATCTCCTCCTGAATCACCTTATTCTTCTTCACCAGCTGCCGCATGAAGTCTTCGTTAGCCGAAAGGAACAGGTCAAAAGGAGCACCATTCTCGATCTGGCGGGCCAGAACCCCAGAGGAGGAAAAGGTGAAGGTGAGATCGCCGAGCGGGAAGGCTTCGCGAAAGAGGGGTTCCAGAGGGGCCAAATCGGACGCGGCGGCAATGGTGAGAGTGGGCCTCACATTTTGTGCACTAAGACTTGACAACAGAAGACTCACATTCAATACTATGAGTAGGCTAAATGAGGCCGGAGGATTCAAACGTATGGGAAAAATCATTGGGATTGACCTTGGAACAACCAATTCTGTTGTTTCGGTGATGGAAGGCGGTTCGCCGGTAGTGATCCCCAACCAGGAAGGTGCGAGAACGACGCCTTCGGTTATCGGGTTCACCAAGGGCGGAGAGAGGCTGGTGGGTCAGGTGGCCAAGCGACAGGCCGTCACCAACCCCGAGAATACCATTTACTCCGCAAAGCGCTTTATGGGGTGCCGCGTCAACGAAGTGAGCGAGGAAGCCAAGCTGGTTCCTTACGCCGTGAAGGGTGGGGACAACGGGGACGCGCGGATTGAAGTACAGGGCAAGCAGTATGCTCCGCCCGAAATCAGCTCGATGGTTCTGAAGAAGTTGAAGGAAGCGGCGGAAGCCTATCTCGGTGAAAAGGTGACCGAGGCCGTGATCACGGTACCGGCTTACTTTAACGACGCGCAGCGGCAGGCGACGAAAGACGCCGGGCAGATTGCCGGCCTTGAAGTGAAGCGCATCATCAACGAGCCGACGGCGGCGGCGCTCGCCTACGGCCTCGACAAGAAGAAGGACGAAACGATCGCCGTGTATGACTTCGGCGGCGGCACCTTCGACATCTCGATTCTCGAAGTCGGCGACGGCGTGGTGGAAGTGAAGTCGTCCAATGGCGACACGCACCTCGGCGGCGACAACATCGACGAACGGATCGTGCAGTGGCTGATCGAAGAATTCAAGAACGAAAACGGCATCGACCTCGGCAAGGACAAGATGGCGCTGCAGCGGCTGCGTGATGCGGCTGAGACGGCGAAGATCGAACTGTCAAGCAAGCTCGAAGTGGACATCAATCTGCCGTTCATCACGGCGGATGCCAGCGGCCCGAAGCACCTTGAGAAGAAGCTGACGCGCGGCCGGTTTGAGCAGATGGTCGACTTGATCCTGCAGCGGACGATCGAGCCGTGCAAGCAGGCGATCTCGGACGCTGGTGTGTCTCCGTCGAAGATCGACGAAGTGGTGCTGGTGGGCGGTTCCACCCGTATCCCGAAGGTGCGCGAGATGGTGCGCAACTTCTTCGGCAAGGAACCGAACATGACCGTGAACCCGGACGAAGTGGTGGCCGTGGGCGCCGCTGTCCAGGGTGGTGTGCTTGGCGGCGAAGTGAAGGATGTGCTGTTGCTCGACGTCACTCCGCTGTCGCTCGGTATCGAAACGCTGGGTGGTGTGTTCACCAAGTTGATCGAGCGCAACACGACGATCCCAACCAAGAAGAGCGAGACGTTCTCGACGGCGGCGGACAGCCAGACGTCGGTGGACATCAAGATCTTCCAGGGTGAGCGCCCGATGGCGAAGGACAACCGGTTGCTGGGCGTGTTCCAGCTGGTTGGAATTCCGCCGGCGCCGCGTGGCGTGCCGCAGATCGAAGTGACGTTTGACATCGACGCCAACGGCATCTTGAACGTGTCGGCCACCGATAAGGGCACCAAGAACGAACAGAAGATCACCATCACCTCCAGCTCTGGCTTGAGCAAAGAGGAAGTGGAGAAGATGGCGAAGGACGCCGAGCTGAACGCCGCCGACGATCGCAAGAAGAAGGAAGCAATCGAGGCCCGCAATCAAGGCGACTCGATGGCCTACAACATCGAAAAGATGATCAAGGACCACGGCGACAAGGTGAGCGCCGACGACCGCAAGGCTGTCGAGAGCGAACTGGAAGAGCTGAAGCGTGTGCTGAAGGACGAGTCGGCTACGTCCGAACAGATCCGCGGCGCAACGGACAAACTCACGCAGGCGAGCCACAAGCTGGCCGAGGCGATGTACAAGACGGAAGCCTCGGGTGCTCAGCCCGGTGCAGCCCCGAACGCCGATGCTCCTGGCGCTGAAAAGCCGAAGGACAACGTTGTGGACGCCGAGTTTGTTGACGTCGACGACAAGAAGTAAGAGGTAGCTGTATATGGCGGGCAGGGTGGACTATTACGAAACTCTCGGTGTCTCTCGCGGTGTATCCAACGATGAGATCCGAAAGGCGTATCGCCGCCTTGCCCGCAAATACCATCCCGACCTGAACCCTGGCGATAAAGCGGCCGAAGAGCGCTTCAAGCAGGTGACGGAAGCGTACGACATTTTGAGCGACGCAAAGAAGAAGGCCGTGTATGACCAGTACGGCTTTTATTCGGATCAGGCTGCGGCCGGAGATGGCATGGGCGGATTTGGTGGTGGTCAGGGTGTGGATTTTGGCGGGTTCGATTTTTCGGATTTCTTTCAGAACGCAAGCGGCAACCGCGGTGGCTTCAAGCCTGGCAGCGGGGCAAAGCAAGGCCCTCCGCCCGGAGGCGGCAATAGCTTCAAGGACCTCTTCAGCCAGATGTTTGGTGGGGCGGCCAAGCAGGGAGCCAGCGGGCCGGAAGATGGCAGCGACCTTGAGTACGCGCTGAATGTCGGCTTTTGGCAGTCGATTCGTGGCACGCAGGTTCGGCTGACGATTCAGCGCAACGAAGCTTGCGATGAGTGCAAAGGCTCGGGCTCGGCCGGTGGAGGCACGAGCTGTTTTGAGTGCAGCGGTTCGGGGCAGGTAACGCAGATGGCTGGGGCGATGAAGTTTAACCTCACGTGTCCGCGTTGCGGGGGCAAAGGGAAATTGAACAATGTTTGCCCGAAGTGCCGTGGCGCAGGAGTACTTTCGCGGCCAGACCAGGTGGAAGTACGCATCCCGGCAGGAACGCTGACCGGTAGCCGTTTGCGCGTGGCGGGCAAGGGTAATGCTGGTACGCGCGGCGGGCAGGCCGGGGATCTCTACATCACGATTCGGGTTGAAACGCATCCGTTCTTTAGACGGGAAGTCGACAACATCGAAATTCAGGTTCCGATCACGGTGAGCGAAGCGGGCCTCGGCGCTAAAATTGAAGTACCAACGATTGATGGCCGGGCTTTGCTCAAGGTGCCGCAAGGCACGCAGAACGGGCAGCGGTTCCGGCTTCGCGAGAAGGGCGTCGAAAATGCCCGCAAGGGTGTGCGAGGCGACCAGATTGTCGAAGTGATCATCCAGGCGCCGAACGTGCAGAACGAGCGAACGCGAGAATTGTTGCGAGAGCTGGCGCAGGTGGAAGGCGAAGATCCGCGCGCAGCCATGTGGCAGCAGACGAGTGAAAAATAGCGATGGCGAAACCGAAGGGCAGAGGCGCATACATGATCTCGGCAATTGCCGAGATGTATGAAATCCATCCGCAGACCTTGCGCTTATATGAGCGCGAGGGGTTGCTGCTGCCCAGCCGGTCGGACGGCAATACGCGGCTCTACACGGATGAGGACATCGAGCGGCTTGAGGTGATCCTGCAATTGACGCGCGAGTTGGGTGTGAACCTGGCGGGTGTCGAGATCATCCTGAACATGCGCGAGAAGATGGCGGCGATGCAGAAGCAGATGGAGCAGTTTGTTTCGGCGATGAATCAGGAGATGTCGCAGCATATGCAGCAGGGGTTCCGGGAAGAAGCGCCGCAGATGCTGATGCGGGTGGCGACGGCGAGCGAGCTGGAGCCGGTGAAGAAGCGGCTGAAGAAAGACTCATAGCAGGTCGATGCGCAACCGGCCGATGGCGAAATGGTTTGCTGTTGGGGTGGTTTGCTAGGTGATTGCGCTGTTTGGTCGGCAGACTTACGTATACCGGAAGGATGCTGCCTTGCTGCTGTCTTATGCGGATGTGATGATTTTCGGGGTGGGGCCATATTGGTTGCCACGGGCGAGCGCGTCGCTGTCTTTTGCTCCAGAGGAAGTTGGCTCGAAACGAATCCGGGTTGCCGGTGGGCCACCGTCGACTGTGGGCCGGACTCTCAGCCTGAAGATCGGCGAGACCGGTCTGAACTGGAGCGTGAAGGGGCTGGACGGAATCGCGCTAGCAGCGGCGGATTGCAAAGACGATCGAGAGGCCATGCATGGAATTCCATTGCAGAGTGCAATTGGGAACTGGGCCCACTCAACGCTGGCGGCGAATATCAACTGGATGCGCAAAGCGGCGCCTCGCCTGCTCCAGCCCTTGCAATCTTGACCTATGGGGAAATCCGCAAGCGAAGCGGGGTTACACCGTATCCGGAATCGGAATGGCCTAAGGCTTGGGTGAACATTCCTGGGCCCAATGAGGATCCAGAATGGCCGGAGGCCGGCCGCAGATCGATTTCGAGGTTTGCGTTGATGGGCCAGAAGCCGAGTGGGGATTTGACCGTTGCGACAACGGTTGAGTGCCTGCCGGCGATGCCCAGCAATGGGATTCCACAGCCGAAGATCGAACGATTCGAGAGCAAGCTGAGCGGGGACCTGGGGCAGGTTGCGTTTGTGCCTCCATTCGGTGGCGCTATGCGGATCACGCATCGCATCGCGGATGCCAGCCAGAAGGGATGGACGGCGCTTGGAACCTCTCGCTGGTTGCCAGTCAGCAAAAGGGCCGCCCTCATTCAGGCAGTGCGCCGACGAGAGGGGATTGGGCTGGAACTGGATCTGGATGTGGAACTCGGCGGTACCTATCAACTGGGGGCCGAAGCGAGGAATTCCGTGTTCAATCCCTGGCTGGAATTGTCCAGGATAGAATTTGCGCTGCAACCGGGAAAGCAAACTGTCAGGGTTCCGCTGGACGACCGCAAACTCTTCAACATGACGGGCGAAGACGGCCTCCCTTAACGTGCGACGGCCAGAGTGAGCGGGATGCCATACCCGCTCTATGTTGGATTTGCCAGTGAGGCGAATCGGCCGCTGAGCTTGGACCGTATCATTCGGAACGTCAAGGTGGACCCGTCGCATTCGACTGCCAAGATCAGGCCCCTGCGTCGGGATGGAAAATTTTTGGCGGATCTGGTTGAAGTCTTTTGGAAGATGGAAACCAATGGCGGTCATTGCCGGGTGCAAGGCCGGTTGATTTCGGCGATTACGGGCCGTCGGATTGAGATGGCCGCGCGAGGTGCGGTACCTTTGCAATTCGCGCAAATGACGGTTCGATTGGTGTTTCCCGCAGAGCCGATTCGAGCCTTTAGAGATGAAAATTGGGACTTTGAAGGATTGCAGGTTTGCGGAGAAAAGGATTAACCCGCGGTGCCGGCGGACTGGAAGGCAGATTACCGGACGCGCTTGCGACTGAACCCCAAGGATTTGGCCGAGGATTTGTCCGGGCATCCATTTGAAGTTTGGAAAAACTACGCTTTTTTACGCTACGACTCTCTGAAGCAACAGCGTCTGCCGAGGCGTTTTGCTGTCCCTGTTTATGCACAAGGACCCTTCGATCCTGGAACGCGCTTGCGTGTGGGCGAGGTGGCGAAAGGTTTTCGGGTGAGCACGTCACGCCTACGGCCGTTTCAGTCCAAGGACATTCCGGTTGCGGAGGTATGGATTGAAGCTGTGCGCATGCTGGAGGGTGATCCGTTTGAGACGCGGTACATTCCGATTCACATCGAAGGTAAAGGGGTATCGCAAGAGCTGATTGTGATGTGCCCGATGCACCCGCTTAGTGTGTGGGGGCGAGGAACTTCTGTTCCGGACCGGTGAAGATATCGCGGGTGGGATGTTCTGAAGGTGGGGCGCTGATGATACGGGGCTTGACTACCAGCAGCGTCTGTCCGATTCGGCGATCTTTGCCGGTAGTGGATAGGCCCGGGATGCGCGATAAGCCTAGCAACCCGATGCGACTGAAGGACTCGTTTTTCGTAATCAAGCCGGCGGCGACGGCCCACTCGCCTTTTTTGAGACGCACCGTGCCGGTGTACTTGCGATTGGCGATGACGGGGATGTTGTTGTTGCTTTCGCCGGTGAGCACTTTGAAGTCAGATTCGAGCTCGAGCGAGATCTCGCCGTTGCCATGCAGATGGGGCGTGATCTTGAGCGACAACCCGAGATCCTCAAACTGAACCTGCGGTGCAGTGGCAAGTCCGCCGACGCTGCTGTCGCCGCCGAAGCTGGTGGTCTGGGTGATGATCGGGTAGCGGTCTCCGATGTGGACGGTGGCGGGCAAGCCATCGAGCGAACGAATCTGGCTTTCGTAGAGGCTTTGGGTGTTGGAATGCGTCATGCTCGCAAACAGATTGGCAGAGGTGATGCCGATCCCGAAGGTGCCCAAGGTCTTCAGCGTCGCCTGTTGGATCAGCGGAATCAGACGTGCTGAGGTGGGCAGCGCAAAGCCGTAGCTGAGGTTTGATTGTTCGTTGACTTCGTAGAACTCAACATCGAGCATCACCTGGCCCCGGTAGCCCAGCATCTGATTCAAGGCAAGCTCAGCGAATTTCACCTTGGACCATCGATCACGAATCAACATCATGCCGCGCACGGTGTCGATTGAGATGCGCTGTAGCTCGAAGATCTGCTGGATGGCACGGCCGAGTTCCTGAGCTTCGGGCGAGGAAATGGTGGTTGGCATCGGCAGCGTGATCGAGACCGTGCGCTCCTGCTCACGCCGCTTCTGATCGGTATCGCGGATCACCATGGCGATCTTTGGAGAGATCGGGTTTACAAAACAGCCTGTGGTGATGTTTGCGATGTAGATTGCCTCATCGAAGGTGGCGTTTTCGAGCTTGATCTGGCGGTTGGTTGGGTTATCGAAATCACCATCGAAGAGGATGTCGATGCCGAAGTGAGTGAGCAGGCGGGTGTAGATGGTTTTTCCATTACTCGTGAGGTTGAGCGTAAGGCGGGTATCTTTGGGGGCTAGATCTGGGGGAGGAGCCAGACGTTCCATTTCGCGAAGGTCCTGATCGGTAATCTTGATGAGCGGGTCGTTGGGATCCACTTCAGCAGGGGCAGGCTTGTTGCTTGAGACGGTTGCGCCCTCAAGCGCCTTCGTACGCAATTGAGCGGCTTTACCGGAGGCGAGCGTGTTGCGAGGGTCCAGGAAGGCAGCCTGATTGTAGAGCAGCCAGGCCTGGGTAATCTCGCCCCGCTCCTCATACGCCTGGGCACGCCAAACCAGCGATCGCGGATCGTTGAAAGGCGAATCCTGGGCGAGCAACACACCCGCCAGGAGTATCAAAGTCGGAGCCATCCCATAGACTTGACGAGCCAGCCGGGCCGATCGTGCATAAACTTTCGCTGGAGTTTGACCGATAGCCCGCGCATGGGACCATTCACGAGCAGCCTGAACAGCCTCGGACTAGGAGCGACCAAGCCGTCGTCAACGGGCATGACCGGCGCCGGTGGTGCTGGCGGTATCGGCGGCGGTGGAAATTTGAACCGCTTCGCGCCGGCTGTGCCGGAAAATTTCGAGGATCTGGGCCTTTCACAGAGCTTTGTGACGGATCTGGTGCTGCGGCGACTGCTGCTTGAAGGTTTCAGTTCGCTGACCAGCCTGAGCCAGACGCTCAAGCTCTCTGTACCGATTATTGATATTATTTTCAAGCACTTACGGGCTCAACAGTTGATCGAAGTGAAGGGCATGATCGGCAACGATTACTCCTTTGTTTTGAGCCAGGCGGGCCGGCAACTCGCCAGCGACCGTTTCGCGATTGTGCAGTACGCCAGCGCCGCTCCAGTGAGTTTGAAGGATTACGTGGCGGCGACCAAGATCCAGTCGGCCAAGGTATTTGTCGATCGTCGCACTCTGCGAATGGCGTTTAGCGACCTTGTGGTGCCCGACCGATTGCTTGATCAATTAGGCCCGGCATTGATCAGCCAGAATTCGATCTTTCTTTATGGCCCGTCGGGCAATGGTAAGACTTCGATCGCCGAGAGGATGCTGCGCGTTTACCAGGATGGCATTTTGATGCCGTACGCAGTGGAAGTGGATAACCAGGTGATTCAGCTTTATGACCCGGTTGTGCACCAGCGCATTGACATGGACGACCCGGAAATCGACCCGCGCTGGATTCTGTGTAAGCGCCCCTGCATTGTGGTGGGCGGTGAACTGGTTCCGAACATGCTGGAATTGCGCCTCGATGATGCGTCGGGCTTTTACGCTGCGCCGCTGCAGATGAAGTCCAATAACGGCATCTTCATCATTGACGACTTTGGCCGGCAGTTAATCTCACCGCGCGACCTGCTGAATCGCTGGATTGTGCCGCTCGACCGGCGTGTGGATTACCTATCGTTGCGGTACGGCGTGAAATTCCAGATTCCCTTTGAAATGATGGTCGTGTTCTCGACGAACCTCGATCCCTCGGATCTTGCCGACGAAGCCTTCCTGCGCCGTATTCAGAACAAAATCCTGATCGAACCGGTTGAACCGCATGTATTCGACCAGATCTTCCATCGCGTTTTCCGATCGCGAGAGGTGCCGTACAGCGAGGATTCTCCCGAGTACCTGCGGAATCTATGTCTGCAGGACGGACGCGAGTATCTACGCGCCTGTTACCCGATGGACATTTGCAACTTGCTGGTTTCGATCAGCCGCTACGAGCACCGCGCCGTCGAAGCGAGCCGCGAAGATCTCGAGCGGGCCGTCAACCTGTACTTTGCCAGGGACTAGCAGTTACTGAGCGGGGGCCACGAAGTCCGGAGGGGCTGCTGAGCCCTCGCCAAAGAAGTACTTTTCCATCTGATCGAGCAAGAACTGCTGGGCTTCGGCCGTGCCGAGGTTCAAACGGTATTCGTTCATGAGCATCTTCATGTGCTCAACCCACTGCTTCCAGGCGTCTTGCGACACGTTTTCGAAGACTCGCTGACCTAGGGGGTGACCATCGAAGGGGATTTCTTTGAGACCGGGCAGCTCCTGCTGCAATTTGACACAAAAGACCGTGCGTGCGGCCGCTTCACTCATACAACCAGAATAACTGGTTAGATAGCGATCTGGTGGACAGCCTCTTCGCCCGACTCAACGGCTGCAGCAATCCGGCGGGATTTGAGGCTGCTGATGTATTCAGAGAGCTTCATGGGCATTTTGACGCCCTTATCGTAGGCGCGTTGGACGGCCTTCTGATAGCGCTTGAGCATTTCCTTTTGCGGTATGTCGCCAAAGTCACAAGCCTGGATGTCGAGCATCAGTTCGACTTCCCACGATTGGAAAGTGTTGCGGTTGATTGAGCCCTTGATGAGTTCGTTCAGTAAACGGTTGAACTGCGCGTGTACTATCTCGATATCGTGTTTGGTTGGGTCATACACAAGTGCCATTCGACAATTGCCCTCAAGGATCAGATCGACGAGGAAACGGGAAAACTTGAGGGGAAAAACCAAAGTAATGGGAAAAAAGTTCGTCGATGCAGCAAAAGCAGTTTCGGCAATGTACAATTCTCACGGGAAGGAAAATATGGAACCGATCAATCGCCGGAACTTTGGATTGGCGCTGGCTGGCTTGGCCGCGGCGCCCGAGATGAAAGCCGCTGTTGGCAAGACGCCCTGGTCCCCCGGGATTAAGATTGCAGTGCAGTTGGGCGCAAACCCGTCGGATGAAGATTTGCAGTTCATGAATCAGATCGGGGTGCGCTATGCCTCGGTGACGATCGACCGCAAGGACGACAACGTCGAAAACTTTCTCCGAATCAAGGCCAAGCTCGGTTCAGCTGGCCTGAGGGTGTGGAATATCGGCCACGACGGAAACCGCAACCAGGAAGAGATCGTGCTGAACCTGCCGGGCCGTGAGGCTCGCATCGAAGCCTACAAGCAATACCTGAAAAATTGCGGCAAGGCCGGTATCAACTATGTGACGTATGCGCACATGGGCAACGGTATCTGGCACACGGATCGCGAAACCACTCGCGGCAGTGCTTCGGCGCGTGGCTACAACCTGGACAAGGGCGGCGAGGGCTTGTGGGCGGGCAAGATCTTCAAGGGTCCTCTCTCGCATGGTCGTCTCTATACCGAGCAGGAACTTTGGGACAACTACGAGTACTTCATCCGCAAGGTAGCTCCGGTTGCCGAGGAGAACAATGTGTTTATCGGCATCCACCCGGATGATCCGCCAGTGCCGATGCTGGCTGGCGTTCCCCGCTGCATCTTCGGAAATTTTGAAGGCTACAAGCGAGCGATCGCGATGGCGAACTCGCCCAACATCGGGGTCTGCTTCTGCATTGGCACCTGGCTTGAAGGTGGCGAGCTGATGGGTGCCGATGTGGTGACGGCCATCAAATACTTCGGCGAGATGGGCAAGATCTGGAAGGTTCACTTCCGCAACATGAGCGCTCCGCTGCCGCACTTCGTCGAGACGTTTGTCGACAACGGTTATTACGACATGTATGCGGCGATGCGCGCCCTGCGCGAGGTGAATTTTGACGGCATTGTGACTGGAGATCACTTCCCGACGATGGTGGGCGGCAACCGCGTTCCGGTGGCTTATACCGTGGCCTGGATGCGAGCTTATGCGGATCGCGCCAATGCCGAGGTTGGCTCGCGCAAGTAAGCAAAACTCATACAAAAGATATAGAATTTGGACAAATCCTATTTTGGAGATTTGAGTCCATGTTCCGATTTGACGCAGACAAGCCAGCTGAATTTTGCGATGGTACGCGGCGGCGCGACTTTCTCCATGCAGGAGCCCTCTCGACCCTCGGTCTGGGGATGACGCAGTTCACAGCGCTGAAGGCGCTGGGTGCTGTCGACGAGGCCAAGAGCGACGTCAATTGCATCTTTTTGATGTTGGTTGGCGCTCCCAGCCAGCTCGACACCTGGGACATGAAGCCGAACGCTCCGGCGGAGATCCGCGGACCATTCAAGGCAATCAAGACGAACGTGCCGGGCATTGAGATCAGCGAGAACTTCCCTCGCATGGCCAAGCATGCCGACAAGTATTCAATCGTCCGCGGCATGTATCATACGGCCGCAGCAGTGCATGACACTGGCCACCAGATGATGCAGACAGGCCGTCTGTTCCAAGGTGGCGTTGAGCATCCTCACATTGGGTGCGTGCTGAACAAATTGAAGGGGCCCAAGGGAGACGTGCCCGCGCACGTGCTCTTACCGCGGCCGATCGGCAACACCGGTGGCAACATGCCGCATGGGCAGAGCGCCGGCTTCCTCGGTAAGACGTTCGACCCGTTTGTACTCAATGCCGACCCGAGCGACCCGAACTTCCGCGTGCCCGACATGCTGCCGCCCGACTACTTGTCGGCGATGCGCGTCGATCGGCGCCGCAACTGGCGTGAAGCCGTCGACAAGGCAGTGAATCGCTTTGAGACTTCTCAAGATGCGCGGCTGATGGACAACACGTTTCATCAGGCCTATACGCTGATGTCGAGCGCCAAGGCGCGCGAGGCTTTTGAATTGCATCGCGAACCCGAGGCAGTGCGCGAAAAGTATGGTCTGAACCGCTTTGGACAAAGCTGCCTGCTGGCACGCCGCATGGTGGAAGCGGGTGTGCGTTTCGTCACTGTCAATATGTTCGAGACAGTGTTCGACGAAATCACCTGGGACATTCATGGCTCGAAGCCGTTCTCGCCGATCAGCTGCTACAAGGATCTGGTGGGGCCGATGTTCGACCACGCTTATGCTTCGCTGCTTGAAGACCTGAGCGATCGCGGACTGCTGAAGAACACAATGGTTGTGGCTTGTGGTGAGTTTGGCCGCACACCGAAGATCAACCCCGCCGGTGGTCGCGACCACTGGCCGCAATGCTGGAGCATCCTGATGGGCGGCGGCCCGCTGAAGGGCGGCACGATCGTGGGCGCTTCCGATGAAATCGGTGCTTACCCCAAGGACCGGCCCACCACGCCCGCTGAAGTGGCAGCAACCATTTACAAGGGCATCAACATCGACCTGCATCTGGAACTGCCGGGCGCACAAGGCCGGCCAATCCCGATCGTCGAACGCGGCGTCGAACCCATCTCTCAACTTTTTGCCTAGGAATCACAACATGCGGTTTGCAATTGGATTGATGTTGGCGGCGGCGGCTTGGGCTGCCCCTGCGAAGCTTTCGATTTACCCCGAGAAGGTGACCCTGAATTCCCGCGAGAGCCGGCAGCAACTGCTGGCCCAGGCGCTGGTCGATGGCTGCGGAGAAGACTGGACGCGGCAGGCACAATGGACCTCGTCTAACGCGGCAGTGGCCGAAGTGGACGCGGCAGGAATGCTAGTCCCCAAAGGCGACGGGGACGTGATCGTCACCGCCAAATTTGGCGACACAACAGCAAGCCTGAAGGTGAAGGTGGATGGCTACGGGAAGCCATTTGCCTGGGCCTTTCGAGAGCATGTGGTTCCGGTGCTGAGCAAGCGCGGCTGTAATCAGGGCGCTTGCCATGGAGCTCTCGCCGGCAAGAACGGCTTTAAGCTGACGCTGCGCGGCTATGACCCCGAAGTGGATTATGACGTGCTCACCCGCCAGAGCCAGGGCCGCCGGATTGTGCTGGCCGACCCTGACAAGAGCCTGTTGCTGCAGAAGGCAAGCTTTGCCACGCCGCATGGTGGAGGCAGGCTGCTCAAGAAGGATTCGTTTGAATACCGCGTGATTCGCGAGTGGATTGAGCAGGGTGCCCCGGCACCGACTGCGGCTGATGTGGAAGTGGTGGACCTTGAGGTGTTCCCAAAGAGCGCCATTCTCAAGCCGGGCGCCGAGCAGCAGCTGGTAGTGCGTGCCAAGTATGGGGACGGCCGCATGGAAGACGTGACGCGCTGGGCCAAATACAGCTCAAATGATGAAGGCGTGGCACAGGTGGATGACGGCACTGGCCGCGTGAAGATGCTCGGCAATGGTGAGGCTGCGATCACGGTTTGGTATTCGAGCAAGGTGCTCTACACTCGGCTGGCTGTGCCGTTTACAAATGCGGCAGACCCGGCGGTTTACTCAAAGATCCGGCGGCGAAATTACATTGACGAGCTGGTGATGGCCAAACTCAAGGGCCTGGGCATCGAGCCTTCGCCTGTGGCAAGCGACGAGATGTTTGTGCGTCGCGTGTTTCTGGACGCAGCCGGCGTGTTGCCGACTCCGGAAGAAGTTGAAAACTTCCTTGCTGACAAGAGCCCCAACAAGCGAGAACGGCTGATCGAGGCCGTGTTGAACAAAGAAGAATTCACCGACTACTGGGCTTACAAGTGGAGCGACCTGATGCTGGTGAGCTCGCGCAAACTGGGCGCGGTGGGCATGCAGAGCTTTTATAACTGGATCCGCGAGAGCGTGAAGCAGAACAAGCCCTGGAACCAATTCGCTACGGAGATTCTGACCTCAAGCGGTAGCACCCGGCAGAACGGGGCACTCAACTACTTTGTGTTGCACAAAGACCCGATCGACCTCACCGAAAATGTGACGCAGGCCTTTCTTGGGCAGCGCCTGACCTGCGCCCGTTGCCACAATCATCCGCTTGAGAAGTGGACGCAAAAGCAGTATTACCAGATGGCGAATCTGTTTGCCCGCGTCGGCCTGAAGAATGGAAACACGATGGGCGAGACGGTGGTGTTTGCACGCACCAGCGGCGATGTGAATCATCCGCGCTTGCTGAAGCCATTGAACCCGACGCCGCTCGATGGCGACGAGATGAACCTGGACAGCACCGATGACCGCCGCGCGCATTTCGCCAAGTGGCTCACTTCGCCGAAGAACCAGTTCTTCGCACGGAACCTTGTGAATCGTGTTTGGGGCAGCATTATGGGCCGCGGCCTCACGGACCCGATCGATGACGTTCGCGCCACCAACCCGGCATCGAACGCCGAGTTGTTCGACGCGCTGGTAGCGGATTTCACAAAGGACTTCGATGTGAAACGACTGATGCGAACGATTCTCAACAGCTCGACCTATCAGCTGTCGAGCGAGCCAAACGCATCGAATCAATTCGACGGTAAATACTATTCGCATTACATTCTGAAGCGGCTGCCGGCCGAAGTGTTGCTGGACGCGATGAGCCAGGTGACCGGTGTTCCGACCGCGTTCGATGGCTTCGCAGCAGGAACACGTGCCATGCAATTGCCGGATGTGCAGATCAAGAGTGAATTCTTGAATGTGTTTGGGCGGCCGAAGCGCGTGATCTGTGACGCAGGAGAACGCTCGAGCGACCCGAGCATCGCACAGGCGCTGCACGTGATCAATGGCGATACGTTGAACCGCAAGCTGATGGCGCCGAATGGCGTGGTGAGCTTGTTTCAAAAGCTGGGTCTGGGTGATGGCCGCATGATCGAACAGGTATATCTGTCGGCGTTCGGACGATTCCCAAGCGATAGCGAGAAGCAACGGTCAGTGGAGTTGTTGAAGGCCGCCCGGCTGGAAAAGGGCACCACCGAGGCGATGCTGCAATCGCGCCGGCAAGGCGCTGAGGATCTGCTGTGGGCGCTGCTGACCAGCAAGGAGTTCTTGTTCAACCAATGAGACGCCGCTGGCTGACGATTCTGTTTTGCCTGCCGCTTGGGGCGGCGCGCGACTACACGCGCGACATTCGACCAATCCTCGAAAGGCGTTGTACAGGTTGCCATTCGGCAACAGCAACCATGGGCTCGTTGAATCTGGAAACGATGGAAGGCCTGATGAAGGGCGGCAACAATGGGCCGGTGATGGTGTCGGGCAAATCGCAAGAGAGCACGATGTATCTCAGCCTGGTGGGCAAGCGGCCCGATATCGGGCGCATGCCGTTTTCCAACGAACCGATGCCGGACGAAGAGATCGAGACCATCCGCGAATGGATCGACGAGGGTGCTCCCGCAGGAGAAACACAAAAGCCGCGGCAGATTTATTCACTCGCTTGGCGGCCTGATGGCAAAGCGATCGCGCTCGGTGGCTACACCGACGTGCGGCTGATGGATGGCAGCGGCAATGCGGGAACGGCAAAGCTCACGGGCCACGCCGATGCCGTGCGATCGTTGGCCTGGAGCCCAAATGGCCAAGTGCTAGCAGCCGCTGGTGGCGTACCCGGTCGCAAGGGAGAAGTGAAACTTTGGAAGGCCGATGGCACGCTGGCCGCAACAATTTCAGGCCACGCAGATTGCATCTATAGCGTCGCGATTTCGCCCGACGGCAAGACCGTGGCAACAGCCAGCTACGACAAGCTGATCAAGCTGTGGGACGCCGAATTGGGCAAGGAATTGCGCACACTCAAAGATCACATTGACGCGATCTACTCGATTGGCTTTACGCCGGATGGCAAGCGGCTTGTGAGCGGAGCGGCAGATCGGTCGATCAAGGTGTGGCTGGTGGAAACAGGCGAGCGGTTGTTCACGATGAGCGAGCCTACCGATGGCGTAAACACGATCGCCGTGTCGCCCGATGGCAAACACGTCGCTGCAGCCGGACAAGACAAGACGATTCGCGTTTGGAAGCTCGAAGATAAGGGCGCGACGCTTGAAGCGTCGATGATTGCCCATGAAGACGCGATCTTGAAGATCCTCTGGAGCCGCGATGGCAAGACGTTGCTTTCGAGCTCGGCCGATCGCAGCCTGAAGCTGTTTCGTGCCGGGGACCTGGCCGAATTGAAGATGGTGGGCAAACAGCCGGATTGGGCCTATGCCGTTGAGTATTCGCCCGATGGGGCAAAGGTGGCCTTGGGCCGCATGGATGGATCGTTTGTAATCACTGAGGTGAAGCCATGAAGAAGATGCTGACGATGGGCTTGATGCTGGCGGGAATGTTGACCGCGCAGCGCACCACACCGCCGACGATTGCCCGTGTCTCACCACAGGGCGTTGCCCGGGGCATGACACTCGAGATGGAGATCGAGGGCTTTAATCTGGCCAAAGCCTCGGCAATTTACTTCTCCGAGAAGGGCGTGACCGGCAAGATTCTGCGCATCAAAGAGCTGCCTGATCAGGCTGAGGTGCGGTTGGGTTCCAATGGCGGAGTGTCGACGATTGATCTGGGTCCGATTCCGCCACGCAATCAAGTGACGGTTGAAATTGATGTGAGCCCGGAGGCCAAGGTGGGAGCGGTGAACTTCCGCCTGTTGACGCCGCTCGGGACCAGCCCGATGGGAACGTTTCTGGTGGAGCCGTTCTATGGCGAGGTGAATGATGCTGAGCCGAATGACTCGGTTGAGAATGCGCCTGAGGTGTATCTGCCGGCGATCTTCGCTGGGGCCATCTCGCGCAATGGTGACATCGATACCTACAAGATCAAGGCGCGAGCCGGGCAGCAGTTGGTGTTCGAGAACGGCGCGGTGATGCTGGGGAGCACGCTGCAGCCGATCGTCAAAATTTTGCGGGAAGACCAAAGCGTGGTGGCGACCTTTGGCGAAGATGGGCCGGACAGTGTGCGGCAGTTCGCGCACCGGTTTGACCGCGGGGGGATCTACTATTTGCAGATCACCGACTTTCAGCAGAGTGGGCTCGGTAGCCACACGTATCGTTTGAAGGCAGGCGACTTTGCGGCGGTAACTTCGGTTTATCCGCTGGGACTCGAAAAGGGAAAAGCTGGCACGGTGACGCTCGAAGGATTTAACCTGGTAGAGACCAAGTTGGCCGTACAGGGTACGCCCGATGCGCGCGATCCTTTTGCGACCATGGTGCGGCCGGCCAAAGCGTTCGCCGATGTGCGACTCGAATTGGGCAGCCATCCGGAGTCTGAAGCCAATGTCAAGATCAGCATTCCTTCAACAGTGAACGGAAAGCTGGAGGAAGCGGCGCGGTTTCGCTTTGCAGCCCGCAAGGGCGAGGCGCTGGTATTTGAAGTGATAGCTCGACGGGCGGGCAGTGATGTGGATTCTTCGCTCGAAGTGCTCGATGCAGCGGGAAAGCCGATCGAGCGTGGTGTGGTTCGTCCGGTTTGGGAGACCACGACAACGTTGCGCGACCACGATAGCGCGACGCGCGGCATCCGGATCAATTCCTGGAATGCCATGAAGGTGGGCGACTATGTGCTGGTTGGCAGCGAAGTTCTTAAGATCAGCGCCATCCCGAAAACCCCCGACGACGACATGATTTTTGAGAGCTTCAATGGTCAGCGGTTGACCTACTTCGATACCACCGCCGAGGCTCACGCGATCGAGAAGCGTCTTTACAAGGCGCAGGTACATCCGGCTGGAACTCAGTTCACACCGAATGGTTTGCCGTTGGTGCGCTTGTACTATCGCAACGATGATGGCGGGCCAGGCTACAGCAAAGATTCGCTGTTGCACTTCACCGCTCCGGCTGATGGCGAGTATCAATTGGTGCTGCGGGATGTGCGCGGCAAGCTTGCGGCAGCGCAGCCATACCGGCTGACGGCTCGCCGGCCTGAGCCAGACTTCCGCTTGAGCATGACGCCTCGCAATCCGGCGGTACCGGTTGGCGGCGCCGTACCGGTTACCGTGCAGGCATTTCGTATGGATGGATTTGATGGCCCAATTGGGCTGAATGTGGAAGGCCTGCCGTCGGGGATCACTGCGACGGCAGCGCTGATTCCGCCGGGGCAGGTTTTCGCGACCATTCTGCTGAAGAGTGATGGCCGTGCAGTGAGTGGTGCTCCGCGAATTGAGATCGCAGGCCGCGCTGTGACTCCCAGCGGGATGCAACTGATGCGACATGCCAATCCCGAAGACAACATGAAGCTGCTTTCCGCAATGCCGAAAGCGGACATCACGGTATCGGCGATCACGAAGGTGGTGGAAGTAGAAGCTGGGTCCACTGCAGAGGTGAGTTTGAAGATTTCGCGCGATAACGGATTTCAGGGCCGCGTACCTGTGAACGTGATGAACCTGCCGCCCTCGGTGCGCGTACTCGATGTGGGCTTGAACGGCGTGCTGATCAACGAAGACGAGACAGAACGCAGCTTTACGCTGGCGGTGCTGCCCGGCACCGAGAGCCTCGAGCAGGTGATTTATGTCGGCGGTGCGATTGAAACACGCAG
The DNA here is from genome assembly GCA_016870995.1 of Acidobacteriota bacterium. Classification (GTDB taxonomy): domain Bacteria; phylum Acidobacteriota; class Terriglobia; order Bryobacterales; family Bryobacteraceae; genus Bryobacter. The sequence continues at coordinate 59,322 of VFZU01000005.1, read as the reverse complement.
CCCGCAGCAAACGGTTTATGCCGCTCCGGAAGCAATCGTGCTGAAGGTGAAAGGCCCGAAAACAATGACGACCTCTGGCGCTTTGATCACGGGTGGCGGTCGCTAAGAATGAAGCTTGGCGTCAATACCCTGATTTGGACGGCTCGCTTTGAGGCGTCTCACACGGAGCTGTTTCCCGAAATCGCGGCCCACGGCTTTGACGGGGTGGAAGTTGCCCGGTTTGATTTTGAGGATTTCCCTGCCGCCACGGTCCGGTCTCGCGCAGCGGATGCGGGCCTCGAATTGATTCTCTGCTCTGCTTTTACGGGCGATCTCTCTTTGGCCGGAGACAATCCTGGCAAGGCGAAGGACTTTCTGAAGCAGGCTTGCGATGCAGCCGTGGCGATTGGAGCGAAAACTCTCGTCGGGCCATTTTGCACTCCGGTCGGCTATTTGCCCGGGCGGAGACGAACCGCCGAGGAATGGAAGCAGGTGGTTGCAGGTCTGAGTGAGATCGCACCGCACTTTGAAGCGGCCAATATTCGAATGGCGATCGAGCCGCTGAATCGGTTTGAGACCTATTTTTTGAATACGGCTGCGGATTCTCACGAGCTGGTTGGGCAGGTTGGCTCAAGCCATGTGGGAGTGTTATTTGACAGCTTCCACGCCAATATTGAGGAAAAGCGGATTGGGGATGCGGCGGCAATGCTGGGGGACAAGCTGTTCCACGTGCACACCTGCGAAAACGATCGCGGTGCGCCAGGGAGCGGGCATGTCGATTGGGATCGGCTGTTTGCCGGACTGGGGGAGGCGGCCTATGACGGATGGTGTGTGATCGAGAGCTTTGGCTTCAATATCAAAGAGATCGCTGCCGCGGCTTGTATTTGGAGAGATCTGGCCCCTTCCCCGGCGGACATCGCCTGGGAAGGAGCCAAGTATCTCCGGCGTAAGCTCGGCTAGTTTGAGGAGGGGTAAACTAACCGAGCAGGCCACCGTGTCCCAAGCAAGCCACTTCCCAGCCTGATACGCGATATTTCGCCAGGGCCGGAGGCATGAGAAGGTCGACAACGTTCGGTTTTGCCGAGCGGTGGCAGCCGGGTGCAGAAATAATCGGGATGTCGTTCTTGTAGGCCAGCAAGAGAAGATTGCCGGGTTCCACCGGAGCGAGCAAGCGTTCAATGTGGCAGCCGAGGCGGTCGATTGCGCGTCCCACTACATCCTCAGGGCCTGCCGGGGCGGTGGTTGAAGCCACCAAAATGACAGTTGGCTTCGTTCTGACCAGATGGTGCAAGCCGCGGGTGACTTCTTCTTCATCTTCGAGCGCAGCCAGCGCGTAGGTACCGTTGGTGCCATAACGCTCCAGGCGTTGGCGCACGATCCCTTCAAAAAGCATACGGGCACGCTCGCCATTAATTGGGTCGGTGTAGAGTACTCCGACGGTGGGCTTGCGAATCGGGCGGGCCTGAAGAATCGCGCCGCGCTCTTTGAGAATGGTTGTGATGGCTTCGAGTTGGGATTGGGCGACCGCGAAGGGAGTGCTCTTGACCGTGGCAATGCGCTGGCCGGCCTGCGCATAGCTGAGGTTGGGCATTGTGGCGATCACGACACTGGCCGTGCAATTAATCTGCTTGAGCAGCTCATCGTCCACGAGCACGCAACAGTCTTCGGTCGCCACCAGGTTGACGCGCCCACCGGGAGCAGGTCGAATCTCCAGGCAACCACAGCCGACTTCACGACCCACCGTGAGGACTGCATCGTCTTCAGAGACTTCGCCTTCTTCCAGTTGCGTGACCCAAACCTGGGACATTCCTTCCGTCTTAAGTAAGCGAACGTCTTCTTCGCTCAAGATGTGGCCCTTGGAGAGCAGCTTTTTTCCGCAGGGACGGAAAATAGTGCAGCAGAGAATTCTTCCGGAAGATTCTTGAATATCGACGGTTTGCGCCCGCATGGCAACGGTCTCCTCGTTTAGGGCTGCTGGCTTTTAACAATCGCCCCAATAAACAACCCAATTATACTCGTTCTAGTACTCTCATCAACCAAAAATTCTCATTTTATTTTTGAGAAGTTGATTTTTTGAGCACTAGTGACCAGTTGGATGAGGTAAGGAGATTCCATGGAAGGCAACACCAGGGGTGGAATCGGCGGAGAAAATACGAAAGGGATTCGAATCCGGTGATTGGACCGGAACTGACTTTAGCCGTTTCAAAACAGCAATTTCGTCGCAGGCCTGGAATTTGGGACAGCGCAAGCAGTCCTTCCATGCCTTTAGGGGTAGTTCATTGCGGTCTACAAGGGAATATCCCATTTTTGCGAAGAAGTCAGGTACGTACGTAAAGGCGAACAAAGAGTGAAGACCGAACTCGATCGCCTCCTGGTTGATTGCCTCCATGAGAAGTCTACCCGCTCCAGTACCCTTAAACTCTGGATTGACTGCGAGAGACCTTAATTCAGCGATTCCAGGGCCATAAAAGTGCAAAGCCGCACACCCTAGAAGCTGATCTCCACCGTAAATCACTGTGAAATCGCGGATAAATTCCGATAATTCGAATTCTGTACGTGGCAACATGATTCCATTGGCCGCATATCCGTTAATCAATTCCAGAATGGCGGGGATATCTGTCATGTTCGCCTTGCGAACAGTTTTAGCGGAGGAAGGCAGTGCCAAGGGGTTCTCCTGACTGGACACGGGCCAGAACATCCGGAGTGGAGCCGTGGACGATGCGAACTTCGCCAACTCCATTCAGCAGAGCAAATTCTGCGGCACGCAGTTTTGCGAGCATACCGCCCGTGGCAACACCGTCTTCGATCAGTTTCCGGGCCTGATCTGAGTGCAGTACCGGGATTCGCTGACCATCGGCTCCGCGAACTCCTTCGACGTCGGTGAGAAACAGCAGGCGGTCTGCCTGCCAGGAGGCAGCAAGGCTGGTTGCCATCTGATCGGCATTGACGTTGTAGACCTTACCCGTGCGGTCGCCGCCGACACAGGCGATCACAGGCAAAAAGCCCGCAGCGGTAAGCGTGTCGAGAATCCTAGGATTGGCGCGCACGGGCCGCCCCACTTGACCCAGGGCGGGATTCACAATCTCGCATTCCGTGAGGGCGGCATCGATTCCCGTGAGGCCAATCGCATCCAAGCCAGCAGCGACAAGGGTCGCTACGAGTTCATGGTTGACGGTTCCGGCGAACACTTTTAATACTGCATCAATCACTGCGGGGCTCGATACACGCAGGCCATCCACAAATTCGCTTGGCACGCCGCGCTCTTCGAGAAAACGCGTCATCTGCTTGCCACCGCCGTGGACGACGGCGAGAACCGGGTTGGAGGCGTGCAGCGCCGCCACTTGTCCTGCAAGATTCGAACGGCTGGCTGCATCATCAAGCAACGCGCCGCCAAACTTCACCAGCAGCTTCATAGCAGGCCCTCGGTCTCTTCGAAGCCGAGGATCAAATTCATGTTCTGCACGGCCTGACCCGCGGCACCCTTGACGAGGTTGTCGATGGCCGCCACAACAACCACGCGTCCATCCGGCTGCTCACTGAAACCGATATCGCAGAAGTTGGTGCGGCGAACCGAGTGCAGATCGGGCACTTTGCCGGGGGGGTGAATCCGCAGGAAAGGCTCGTTGGCGTAGGCGTCGCGGTAGATCTGGCTCAGATCGGCGGCGTTCGCCCGGCGGAAGTAAATCGTCTCGAGGATGCCGCGGTCGATCGGGATGAGTTGAGCCGTGAAGCTGAACTGGGACTCTTCAAGACCGGAGTTTTGCAGAACTTCGGGGACGTGCCGGTGATCGAGCAGGGAATAAGCCGAGAAGTTCTCGGTTACCTCGCAGAAGGAGGTCTTCATGCTCGGTTTACGGCCCGCACCAGAAACACCGCTCTTGGCATCACAGATGATGCCGGAATCCAGCTTCACAACCCCCGCCTGTACCAGAGGACGGATCGCCAGATTCGCCGCGGTGGGATAGCAGCCTGGGTTGGACACCAAACGAGCGTGGCGCACGGTGTTGCGATAGAACTCGGGCAAGCCGTAGGCGGCTTCATCGAGCAACTTCGCCGCCGTGTGGGTTTCTTTGTACCAGCGGCTGTAGTTCTCCACAGTCTTCAGACGGAATGCGCCTGACAGGTCGACTACTTTGGCGCCGGCTTCGAGAAACTCGGCCGTCAATTCCATCGACGCCTCAGGGGGTGTAGCGAGAAGCACGACGGCAAGGCCTAAATCTTTCACGGTTTGCCCGGAAAGAGGCGTAGCGTTCGCGGAATCGGAGCGATGCTCCAACTCAACTCCCGCAACATAGTGGTGCCGATGAAGAATCTGAATGAGTTCTTGGCCGGAGTATCCACGGAATCCGACAATGCCCGCGCGGAGCGACTTGGAGCTGGACATGCTTAATTATTCACTGCCTATGAATAATTATACTACGCACCAACCCGTCAGCGGACCGGGATCGAGACGGTGTTGCTGGGGCGGCCGAGCTCGCGGATGGATAGCGAAACGGCCGCGCCAGGCAGGGTAGCTGCGGGGATACGGAAGTTGATCTGGTTCAACGATTCATAGCCGGGGACCTTGCCGAAGTAGAGGACTTCAGCCGGACGTCCCCTAACGATGACGAATGGCGGAATCTGGCTGCGCTCGGCATGGGACTCTAGGGAGGCGACAACCACGTCGCCCGGAGCAGCGGGAGAATCTACCGTCCGCAAGCGGCCACTCGCGCTGGTCACGGCAGCGAACTTGCCGCCATCCACCGTCAGAATTTGAGGCACTGGAATTTGGCTCTTTGGGATGTAGATCTCTGTTGACAATTCGGTAAAACTACCGCCAGCGATCCAGACGCGTCCATCTCGCAACAGGGTGGCCGTGTGGCGAGCGCGCGGGGTGAGCATCGTGGCTGAGATCGTTCTGACGCGACTTTCCCTGGCGTTGAAGATATCCCCCGAGGCACTCCCATCGTCCCAGAACCCAAGTGCCCATCCCGCCAGCAGGACATCGCCATCTGGAAGCAGGGTTGCGGTATGGTTCACTCTCGGTTGCGGCATTGAGCCAGCGCGCCAGAGGCGATTGGCTGCAGGATCATACACGTCCAGACTCTCCATTCCGACTTCGTCGTAGGCACTCTGGTTACCCCCGGCGATCAGAACATGGCCGTTGGCTAGCAGCGTTACCGTGGAGAACTCCCCAATGCGATAATTCGATTGGTTCTCGGGAAAGATCAGACTTTGTGTGCCGGGATCGTAGATGATGTTCAATGCCAACCAGCCCACCGTAGTCAAAACTTTCAAGTTGGTAAGCAGCACGGATCGTGAGAAGTTGGAGGTCAGCCCTGCATTGAAAATCTGCGAGAACTTGCCTACCTCTGGATCGTAACTCTGCATGCCTCCGCAGCCTCCCGCCAGAAACACATTGCCGTCCGGCAATAAGATCGCGGAATGTTCACAGGTCGGGGATGACAACTTTCCTGTGGCGGTGAAGGCACCGGTAGAAGGGTCATAGATTTCGGCAGTATTGAGGTCACGATTCACGAAGCCTCCTGCGATCAACACGCGCCCGTCGGCCAGGAGCGTAGCCGAGTGCCAGTTACGTCCCTCCAACATCTTTCCGGTTGGAGTGAAGGTATCCGTGACGGGATCATAAATTTCCGCAGTACCCTGGCAGGACCGGGCCAGTGCCACCGTGCAGTCTCCTCCCGCGATCAGGACCTTGCCATTCTGTAGAAGGGTTGCCGAATGGGCCCAGCAGGGGACTGACATCTTTGCCGCCGGCACGAAGGTATCCGGCGGTTGGGCAGCAAGCGTGAAGCAGAGGAATAGAAACAGGGCTGGCATGATAGATCTCGCGTGAATAATTATGCCTGCCCGAGACAGATTTTGACCCTGAGGAATCGATGAGGATTTTGTTGGTAGGTCCCTCGGGCGTGGCTAACTGTTTGAATCCATTACTGTGGCTCTGATATTTCGCATTCAACCCTATGGCGGCCAACACGTCCATGCGCGATTGCGTTTTCGGTCCGTTCCGGCTCGATGCCGCGACGGGAGAGCTGTTTCGTGATGGCCAGGCACTGAAGCTGCAACCCCAGCCGGCGCGCGTTTTGCTGATGCTGGTATCGAGAGCGGGCGAACTCGTGACGCGCGAAGAGCTGCGCGAGGCTCTCTGGACTGAGGGCACTTCGGTTGAGTTCGATCAGGGCTTAACTATTGCATCCGCCAAATTCGAGCAGTTTTGGGGGAATCAGCCAATAAACCCGAATACATTGAGACACTTCCTAAACGTGGCTACCGTTTCATCGGTTTATTGACTCAAAGCCTACCTGCGGTTCCCCCATCAGGTTCACAGCGCCGATGGCTACCGCTGGCTGGAGCAGCCTTGCTTCTGGTGGCGGCAGCCACTTGGTTGCTTTACCCAGCCCGCGAGCCCGCCGCTCCAAAGTTCGTTTTGGTGAGGCCCTTCGTCGGGCTCGGTCTCGACAGCGAGAACAGCTGGATCGGTGATGCGCTGACACAACAGTTCATCGCGTCACTCTCAGAAACGAAAACTCTTCGCGTACTGCCGTGGTCCACTTCGCTGGCCATTCGCGACCAACGTACGAGCATCCAGGAGCTTGGAAAGCGTTTTGACGTGGAGGCGATCCTTGAGGGATCGGTGCGGCGCGATGGCAGCCGATTGCAAATAAGCGCTCAGCTTGTGGATACAGCAACAGAAAGAACGCTGTGGTCGCATCGTGACGAACGTGAAGCCGGGGAGTTGGGGCGGATCGAGGCCGGTGTGTTCCAAGCAATGGCCTCCGCGTTGAAATTGCGTTTGAGCAGCGGCTCAAGCATTGCGGCTCGAGTTCCACCGGCTGACTTTGAGACCTATCGCTTGTGCTTGAAGTCGCTGGTGCAAGCCGACCAGTTTGCAGGCAAGAGTGTCCAGGCTGCGGTGGAGGGTTTTGAAGAAGTTGTCAGGTGTGCACCTGGCTATTCGCCTGCATTGGCAAATCTGGCCAATGCTTTGGTGCTGAACGCATTCTCTCCCAAGCTGGACCGTGAAGCCCCGCTTCTACGTGCGCAGCGAGTTGCCGAGCAGGCAATCGCGCTTGATCCAACGCTAGCCGAGGCGCTCAGCGCACTCGCTCATGCATACTTCCATCAATGGCAATGGAAACAGACTGAACATTCTTTTGGAACCGCGCTCAGCCTCGACCCGAATTCCTCCATGACATTGCAGTTGTTTGCCATCTATGTCGGCACGCAAGGTCGAAACGAGGAGGCCTTGCGGCATATTGACCGCGCCGTTCAGTTAGCCCCAACGTCGGCTCCGATCCAGTACACCCGCGGCAACGTACTGTTCCACGGGGGCCAATCCGAGTTGGCGATCGCAGCCGCCAGGCAAGCTCTGGACCTGGATCGAGCCAGTGCGATGCCCTACACGCTGGTGACGCGTGCGTGCGCGCAGCAAGGCAAGATCAAAGAGGCGCAACAAGTCCTGGAAGACCAGGAGCGAATGAGACCTTCCCCCAACACGGCCGTCTGGCAAGGGAACCTTCTCGCCTTGAGCGGACAGAAACACCAAGCCGCATCGATTTTAAAAAGCTGACGGACCAGCGCGAAGCAGCTCCCATTGGCTTATGGAATTGCTTTTATGCGATGTGGCGATCTCGAAGGTGGCTTTGATGCCCTGGAGCAATCGATAAAGGACCAAGTTTTGGGATGTGTCTGGCTGAAGAACACCCCCGAGTTGGCGGCGATGCAAAATCATCCGAGGATGAAGAAACTTCTGCAGATGCTGGATGGCGGCAAACCCCTCGCGACGAATACGAAGAACTAACGCTGTTCGGCCACGGACTGGTCGGCTAAATCCCCAATCACGGGCACACGGAACACTTCGCGCTGGCTGGTCTTGTACATCAGGAAAATCCAGGTGACCGTGAGACCCATGCGAATGGCGCGAGTGAAGACCCAGGTTCGGTTGACGAAGGAGTCGATGATTCCTTCCACCACCCAGTCGTAAATCAGCCAGGCCACGAACAGATACAAGCCCTGAAATGCATGAAAACGGACAATGTTGTCTTTGCGGAAGCGCTCAGCACTTAACACGTAAATCGAGGCGATCGAGCCGAGAAACGGAACGTAGCAGAGCACCGCAACAATATTGGAATCAATGCTACTGAACGGATCGTTCGCTCCGGTTGCCGGTTTGGGAGGAGTAGTGCTGGGCAACTGCGGCGCTCCACATTTGCCGCAGAACTGATCGTTCGGCTGTACTTCAGATCCGCAATTGCTGCAAAAAGGCATAGAAGCTGTTTTCAACAGTGTATACGCAACGGCGGAGTGGATAGTTCTGCGCAACGAATGATAGTTTGGATTTATGACACGGCTATTTGGCTGGATGGTGATGAGCTTGCTAGTGGCGGGCGGTGCGGCTGCGAAGGATCTCAAAATCTACTTCATTGATGTGGAAGGCGGACAGTGCACGCTGATTGTCACCCCCAAGGGTGAGAGCCTGCTGGTGGATACCGGGTGGCCGGGCAACGACAGCCGCGACGCGGAACGGATCGCCAAGCAAGCCAAGAAGGCCGGCGTCAAACAAATCGACTGGCTGCTGATCACGCACTATCACACCGACCACGTTGGCGGCATCACGACGCTGATGGACAAGATGAAAGTGGTGAACCTGGTGAGCCACGGCACCAACACCGAGACGGGAAAGAATGCCGAACAACTCAGCCGCCAGTATGAAGAGGCGAAGTCCAAGCTGAAGGAACTGATCGTGAAGCCTGGCGACCATATTCCCCTCGTCGGCGTTGACATCGAAGTGATCACCGCGCGGGGCGATATTGTCAATCGCCCCGCGACCCTGGCCAAGGGCGCTGGCGACAATGCTCTTTGCGGCGCAGCCACCAAAAAGGATCATGATCCGACCGAGAACGCCCGCAGCGTTGGCTTTTTATTGAAGTTTGGCGAATTCCGCTTTTTGGACCTTGCCGATCTGACATGGAACAAGGAAACGGAAGTTGCTTGCCCGGTCAACAAAGTGGGCAAAGTTGATCTCTATCTCACCAACCACCACGGCCTTTGGGCTAGCAACAATCCAGCGATGGTACATGCCCTGGAATCGAAGGCGATCATTATGAACAATGGCGACAAGAAGGGTGGCGATATTCCAGCCATCGACAGCATGCGTGCGGCCCCAGGCTTGAAGAACTTCTGGCAGTTGCACTACTCGATCAAGGCTGGCAAGGATCATAACGTCGAAGACCCTTACATCGCCAACCTCACTTCGCCTGGCGGCTTCCACTTCGAGGTGACGGCCAAGACCGACGGCCATTTCACGATCGTCAACCAGCGCAACAAGTTCACCAAGAGTTACTAGAGTGCTAAATACGTCGTCCGCGTATTTCGTCTTTCTCGCGGGCGTTTTTCTCTTTTATTGGGCAGTGGCGCGCTGGCGTACGCCTGCTCTGGCGGTCGTTTTGGCGGCCAGCTATTTCTTTTACGCACGGTGGGACCTCGCCTATCTGGCGCTGATCCCGGCGGCGAGCCTGGTTGATTTTCTTTGCGGCATTGGGATGGATTCGACCCGTCGCGTGTGGCTGCGGCGGATGCTGCTCAGCCTGAGCCTCGCGACTAATCTCGCGATTCTGGCTTCACTCAAGTACATCCCCGCCTTCGATCGCACCTGGCAGTGGATGCTGCCGCTCGGATTGAGTTTCTATTGCTTTCAAGCTTTGAGCTACACGCTCGATGTTTACCGTAAGGACGCCAAGGCCACGCGCAGCATTCTGGCGCACTTCGCTGCGGTGAGCTTTTTCCCCACAATTCTCGCGGGACCCATTGCGAGGGTTGCCGATCTGGTGAGGCAATTCGAAAAGCCTAAGCAACTGAGCACGACGGAAGGGGGACGCGCGCTGTTTTTGATCGGTCTCGGCGCAATGAAAAAGCTGCTGATTGCCGATTATCTGGCAGACAATCTCGTGAACCGGATTTTTGATTTCCCCAAGCTTTACAGTGGCCTCGAAGTGCTGGCGGGCGTCTATGGTTATGCCTTGCAGCTTTACTTCGACTTTTCCGGATACAGCGATGTAGCTGTCGGCAGTGCCCTGCTGCTGGGTTTCAAGATCCCACAGAACTTCAACATGCCGTATGCGGCAATCAACATCGCGGATTTTTGGCGGCGCTGGCATATCAGTCTTTCCAGTTGGCTACGTGACTATGTATATTTCTCGTTTCCCGGCTTGCGGGGAACGTGGATGCTCTATGTTGCGTTGACAATGACGATGGTGATTGGCGGCATATGGCATGGAGCCACCTGGAATTTTCTGATTTGGGGTTCCCTGCACGGCTTGGGGCTGGCTGCCTGCCGCGCCTGGCAGACCTGGCGTGGGGCGAAGAAATGGGATCATCCCGTGAGCCGGGGGCTGGCGGGCTTCTGGACCTTGCAGTTCGTTTGCCTCGGTTGGATTTTCTTTCGCGCCACCAGTCTTGAGGGTGCGATCGATGTACTCACTCAAATCGCCAGCCTTACCCCTTCAGTAGCCAACCTGAGCGCACCCATTCTGCTGATCGGCGCAATCGGGATCGCCGGGCATTACGCACCGAAGAAATGGCTCGACCAGAGCGAAGCGCTGTTCTCGAAGACACCGTTCTTTGCACAGGCCGCGCTGTTACTACTGCTCGCCATGAGCATTCGCTATGTTGCCGCAACGGGAAGCGCGCCGTTTGTGTACACGCAATTCTAGAGGCGTCATGGAGTTTCCCCGCAAAACATTCTGGACCGTTGCCACGCTGATCGCCGCCGTGGTCGCATTTGAGTATTTGCCGCAGTTGAAGAGCTACCGTTTGCTCGAATGGGCAAGCGTCGAACAAGTGGTGGATTTCAAACCCAGCCGGCTGATGCCGCTCGAGGCAGTGGCCGAAGCCGAGCTCAAGCTGCCCAAAGACAAAGCGGTTGCCAGAAAAGCAGCCCGCGGCATGGTGGAACCACTCAGCGACCCGGCCCATAGCCTTGCTGGTTTTTACGAAGCCATTGAGAAAGTGGAGGCGGGTGAACCGGGCGCGCGGGTGCGCCTGGCGCATTACGGAGACTCTCCTACCACTGCAGATCTCATCACAGCGGACGTTAGGACACTACTGCAAAAGCGATTTGGCGACGCCGGTCATGGCTTTTATCTCATGGCCAAGCCTTGGGCCTGGTATGGCCATCGCGGCATCGACAGCGATTCAAGCGGTTGGGACATTGAAGCTTCAAACCTGGTGCGAAACAAGGATGGCTATTACGGGTATGGGGGAGTGAGCTTCCGCGGTAGCCCCGGGTCTCGAGCGCGCTTCAAGCTGAAAGAAGCTGGCACAAGCCGGATCGAAGTGGGCTATCGAAGCCAGCCGTCTGGCGGTTCAGTGGTGGTGGAAGCGTGCGGAGAATCGGCAGGGAGCCAATCGACGGCAGGCGATGCGGGAGATGGTTTTGCGGAGTTTCCAGTGGCTGCGGATTGCCGCGATTTCACGCTGCGGGTAGAGGGTGGCCCGGTTAGGCTCTACGGTGTGGAGCTTCTCAAGTCTGCGCCAGGAGTGGTTTATGACAGCCTCGGCTTGAACGGCGCCTACATCAGCGTGCTCGCCAAGTTCCTCAAAGAAGAACACTGGGTGGAGCAATTGCGGCACTATGCGCCGGACGTCGTGGTGATTAACTACGGAACCAACGAAAGTGTCTTCGCCGCCTTTGTCGACAAAGTCTTCGAGAAGGAATTGCGCGAGGCCATCCGCAGGATTCGCGTCGCTCTGCCGGGTAAGGGAATTCTGGTGATGAGCCCGATGGACCGCGGGGAGCGCAACGAATCCGGCTTGATCGAAACCGTGCCGGCGCTGCAACGGCTGGTTGAAATCGAGCAGCGGGTTGCGGCCGAGGAAGGTGTCGCCTTCTTCAACACCTTCGAGGCGATGGGCGGCAACGGCACCATGGCGCGCTGGTACAGCGCCGAGCCCCGTCTGGTTGGGGCAGACTTCATTCATCCCATGCCGGGCGGTGCCAAAATCATCGGCAACCTTCTATACAAGGCCATGCTCGACGGGTACAACCGCCACAAAACCGGCAAAAGAGCTACGGAAGTCGCGAAAACTCTTTAAGCTTTTGTAAAATCCGAAACTTGGAACGTTCGGGAAGCGTTCTAATGAGTGAATGCGGCGCACAGTCTGTTCACAATTCGCACTGGTGGGACTGGCGCTCAGCCTTGCCCCGGTTTTGAGCGCATACCAGGACGCCCCTGTTGTCTTTAAGAGCGACGTTTCGCTGGTTCGCGTGGACGTGCAAGTGCTCAGCTCCACGGGCCAGATTGTCAGCGGGTTGCGTCGGGAAGACTTCGAATTGCGTGAGTCAGGGCAGGTAAGAGACATTGTCAATTTCGGCAAGGAGAATCTGCCCTTGGATCTCGTGCTGTTGCTCGATGTGAGCGGCAGTATGAGGCCCCATGTGGAGCGGATCGCCCAAGCATCGCACCAGGCATTGGGAGTGCTGGGCAACGAGGATCGTGTGGTGATCCTCGTGTTTGACCGCATGACCCGCACCAGCATGCCATTCAAGTCGAATCACGATGAGATCGTGCGCGGATTCGACCAGTTGCTCGATCGCGAGAACTTCAACGGCGGTACGGATATTACCCGCGGGATGTATGACTCGATCAAGTTCATGACTCGCTATGCGCGCCCGGGTTCGCGGCGGGCCATTGTGATTCTCACTGACGATCGCACAGAGTTCAACCGCGATGATTTCGGCGTGGGCCGTGCGCTTGAGGATGCCAATACCGTGATGAGTGCGCTGATTACGGCTGACGCGATCGGTGGCGGGCGGGGTCAGCAAATCCCTGGTAGTAGCCGGCGCGGCGGGGGCGGGGGCTGGCCCAGCGGCGGAGGAATTGGCGGCACTCTGGGTGGAATCATTTTGGGTGGCGGTATTCCTGGAACACGACGGATGCCAGGCGGTGGCAATGGACCGGTGATTATAGGCAATAGCAGATTGAAGTCCGCTGGTACTGAAGAAATTGCCCGTGCATCGGGCGGCGACAGCATGAGTGTAGACAACGCTTCGGCCTTGCAGGACACCCTTGAACGCATTCGCCAAAGCTATGCGCTGTACTTCAATGCTCCCGAGGGCGTGCGGCAGGGAGAAAAGCGCAATGTGCAAATCGCACTGTACAATGCAGCGACTCGCCGCTACCCGAACGCGGAGCTGCGCTACCGGCCCTCTTACGTAGTGTCAGAAGGCGGCACGACCAGCGGCCCTTCGCAGGTGGAAGACACTCCTACCGTGACGCGCCGCAATACAGGATCGACAGAGCGCGAGGCAACTCCCGCACAGACCGAGGATGTTGCCGCCGAACCATCGGCCCGACCCAAGCGCCGCCCGGCTGTGGATGAACCCAGCAATGGCGGCTGGCGCAAGACGGGCGGTGTGAATCCACCAGAGCCGACGGTAAAGGCCGGCGAACCTGCCAAGGAGACCCCGGTCGTTTCCAAAACTGAGGAGAAGCCGGTTCCGGAGACCGAAACCAAGTCAGGCGGTTTTCGCCGGCTAAAGCCTGGCGAAAAGCCCTAGTCTGCTAACCTCTCCAAGGTGAATCTGCTGTTTTTCTTCTCTGCGCTTCTACTAGGGGCCACCCTCGGATGCGCCCAAGCGGTCCGGCTCCAAGTGGATTTGGTGGGGCCTGAGGTACTCGAGCAACGGCTCCATTCTTTCCCTCTAAACAATGACGAGAGACAGCAGGCATCCGAAAAGTTGTTTGGCGATCTTCCTTGTCCCAAGCTCGAAATGGTCCCGGTGGGAAAGAAGGATGTACCGGCGAGCATCATTTGTATTTTCCCGGGCGAATCCCAGAAGATGATCCTGGTTGGTGCTCACTTCGATAAGGTCAAGCCAGGCCAGGGGAAGATTGACAACGCAACGGGTGTCGTTTTGCTTTCTGCACTGGCACGGGCTCTAAAGGGACAACCACGCCGACACACCTTTGCATTTCAGCGTTCGCTGAAGAAGAGACGGGCCTGAGGGGATCGGCGGCGGTAGCAAAAAAAAGTGTGTTGGGAATTCCGCCGAAACAGTGGTTGGAGTCTCTTTCCGCAATGATCAACATCGACTCGGTCGGGGCCGGAGTCACCGCAGTGGCAATGTCACAATCTGACAAGGAGTTTTTTGAGCTTGCCTTCCGGATGGCGGAGAAGCTTGGGCTGGATTTCCGAGCTGTGAATGTAGATCAAGTCGGCCTATCCGACGGAAGCACGTTTGCGAAAAATAAGGTGAGGGTGATTGAGTTTCATTCGCTCGACAACAGCAACTTTCACATTCTGCACAGCGACAAGGATACGATGGAAGCGTTTCGCGGCAAAGAGTATTACTCCGCCTACAAGTTGATTGCCTACCTGCTCGCGCTACTGGATCAACGCTTGGGCCAATAGCCATCGCGAGTCTGCACCACAAGCCCTTTTGGCTTGGTGGTCAATTGGATCTTGCGAAAAGACGGGTAGCCGACGGGGATGTCTGAGACATAACCGATGCTGTACTGGCTGCGCAGCTCATTTTCGATCAAAGAAAAGATCTGGTCGATTGACAGTTTTTTTGAGACTTCGAAAAAGCCGCCGCCCGTCTCCTTCGACAAGCGAGTCATGATCGCCCGCCCGTCGGGCATGCCGAAGGCCATGCTGTAGAAGGCCGGATCGGTGAAGTAGATCGAGTACACGATGGTGTCGGCCCGCAGAGCTTCGATAATCGCCATCGGCAGCGTGTGGTCGCTTGAGGAATCGACGCCGTCAGAAAGAACAATCAGGGCCTTGCGACCAGTTTGTGTCTTCATCAGCTCCGAACCGGAGGCCACTGCGTCGAAATAGGAGGTGCCACTACCGCCGCTGGCGCGGAGTTCTTTTCGGGTGGGGGTGTCGATTCCATTCAGGGTTTCTTCGATCTGCGTGCGCGAATCGCTGAAGCCCAGCTTGACCCTCGCCAGCGTATCGAACTGAATCAAGAACATCCGGTCGATCTTCTCGCGCAAAACTCGATCCACAAAACGGAATGCTGCTGCCCTCTCGGCGGCAATCACTTTTTCCTGGCTCATGCTGGTGTCGATCAGCAAGCCGAGCCGCAAGGGAAGATCGGATTGCTGTGCAAAGTAGGTGATCTTCTGAGGCTTGCCCGTCTCGGTGAGAATGAAATCGTCTTGGGTCAGAGTCTGGATGAGCTCGCCTTTTTTGTCGCGCACGGTGGCGAGCAGATTAACCACATTCACGCCGGTGGTGAATGTGACGTCCTGAGCCAGCAACGAAGCGGATTGAGCCAGCAAAGCACGGCGGGAAAGCATCTGCCTTCATGATGACGCGAGTTTGCGAAGATGAGAGTGGAAAATGCTGCGCGGATTCATACTCGTTGCGGTCTTTGTGTGCCTGGGCGGGCTTGGCGTCGGGGCCACAAAGAAGACCGCCAAAACGTCCGCGAGCGGCGCGAAGAAGAAGTCGTCGGCAGTGAAGCGACGTCCCGCTGTGCCTAAGCCTCCCGTAGTAAGCGCCAAGGTCAAAGAAGCTTCAAAGGATTTCGTGGCTGGGGCGATGGATGCAATTGCGGCTGCGGCGGTAGAGAACTCAGCGGCACTGGTGCCCTTTTTCGAACAGCTTTGGCAACTCGAACAACGTCCCGCAGAATCGCGGCCGCTGCATGTTTTGCAGTACGGCGATTCCCATACGGCGAGCGACGATTGGGCGAATCAGTTGCGGGTCTTGTTTCAGCAGCGCTTTGGCAATGGTGGCGCGGGCTACAGCCTCGCGGGAAGGCCGTTTCAGGGTTACCGGCGCTTTGACGTTAAGACAGGTCAGAGTCCACATTGGGTCACCGATGGCCTGCTGACCAAAGGCGAAGACGGCTTCTATGGCCTTGGTGGCACATCGATCACGGCGCAGCGCGCGGGAGAGATGATTTTTCTCGATGCCGATGGCGAAAAGGCAGAACTCCACTATCTGAAGCAGCCCGGTGGCGGAAGTTTTCGTGTGTATCTCGATGGCGCGGAAGTGGCAACGATTGAAACAGAGGGCCCAACCGCACCGGGTTACTGGTCGATGGCAGTGCCTGAAGGGTTGAAGCGCTTCACGGTACAGACCATTTCAAACGCCCCGGTTAAGCTATTCGGCTGGGTTACTGAACGTGGCCGCGGCATGACCTGGGAAACCCTGGGCATCAATGGGGCGCAAGCGAATGTGAGCTTGCGATGGGAAGAAACGCAATTGCGCGAACATCTGGAGAAACGCAATCCCGGCCTGTTGGTCTTTGCTTATGGAACCAACGAGGCGGGACGAAAAGATTGGACACCGGAAACTTATCGCGCGATGTTTCGGGCCGTGCTGGAAAGATTCCGCGCGATGGCACCGGCAGCGAGCTTTCTTGTGATCGGCCCGCCAGATCGAGCGCAACGCGTGAACCGGACATGGATACCTGTGACGAAACTCGACATGATTTGCGAAGCGCAGCGCGAGGTGACGCTCGAAATGGGTGGAGCGTTCTGGGATCTGAGAGAACGGATGGGCGGCGAAGGCGCGATGAAGCGCTGGGTTTATGCAGGCTTCGCCCAAGGAGATTTTGTACACCTCACGGGGCCGGGCTACCGGCTGGTGGGTGAGACGTTGTATCGCGATTTGATCGCGCACTATGAAGAGTTCCGGAAGATCCGGCAACGAGTATTCAGCGAGGGAAATGGAAACAACAATGAGGCAAAGCCGAATCAGTGAGATCCTGGCGGAAATCGCAGGAAAGCCGATCAATATCGGTACCAATGAGAGCCTGTTTGAAAGCGGGCTGCTTGATAGTTTTGGGCTGACCGATCTGGTGACAAAGCTTGAAGCCGAGTATGGGATTCGCATCCCCGATGGGGATTTGAACCCGCGCAAATTCGAATCTATTGACAAGATCGCATCCTACGTGGACGACCGGGTTTAGACGATGGCCTGGCTGCGCGGTTTTGGCAAGTACCTGCCCGAGCGCGTGGTGGGCAACGACGAGATTGCGGCACTGCTTGAAGCGGAGCCGGCCTGGATCCGCGAGATGTCTGGCATTGAGACCAGACGGTACGCGAGGCCAGACGAAACCGTGGCGATGATGGCGGCGGAGGCGGGAAGGCAGGCGCTGGAGGCGAGCGGAGTTGCGGCGAGTGAGCTGGGGTTGATCCTGGTTTCTAGCGGCAGCTCCGAGCAGAGATTCCCGGGGCCGGCCAGCGAAGTGCAACATCTTCTGGGAGCGCCACAAGCCATTGCGATGGATGTGCCCATGGCCAGCGCTGGCGCATTATTCGCCATGGCGCAGGCTGCACTTTGGGCCCCGCGCGCGGGTAAAGTGTTGGTGGTAGCCGCCGAGCGCATGAGCCCGATTGCGATGACCCCGCCGCTTGAAAAGGGGACGGCCATGCTGTTTGGCGATGGCGCCGGGGCCTGCGTCGTCGATCGTGAACAAGGGTTTGCCCACATCATCGATTGGGAACTTGGCAGCGATGGCACCGCGGCATCGGAACTTCGTCTCGAGTTTGGTGAACCCATCCATATGAATGGCCGCATGGTGATCATGCACGCCGCGCGCAAGGTGCCCGCAGCGATTACAACTCTGTTGACCCGCCATAGCGTTGCCGCGCCAGCGGTGAGAGTGTTTCTGATGCACCAGGCCAATGCGAACTTGCTCGCGAAGATTGCGCAAGCTACTGGAGTGGGTGTCGAGAGCTTCTACAGCAACATCGCGCACTATGGCAACACCAGCTCTGCTTCGATGCTGATCGCTGCTAGCGAATGGCAAGGGCCATGGCACGGGCCGATCGTTTTCGCAGCTTTCGGCGCGGGCTTCCATTGGGGTGCCATGCTGGTGGAAGGAGCACAATCGAATGCCTGAACTGATCGCCGCACCCACCACGATCCCGGTACCGGGCGGAAAGCGGATCGACGAATACGTCGGACGAGTAAACACCAAAGAGGAGCGCCTGAGCATTGCGCATATGCGCAGCCCTTCCGGCTGGAGCGAACCAGGCCAGCGTCCAAGTTTCGATGAATGGACTCTCGTCTTGCGGGGGACGATGCGTGTCGAACACGAGGGTGGCGTGATGGATGTTAACGTAGGCCAGGCCGTGCTCACCCGTGCCGGGGAGTGGATTCGCTACTCCACACCCGGGGCCGAGGGTTGCGAGTACATCGCGATCTGTCTGCCTGCATTCAGTATCGACACCGTGAACCGGGATGAGTAAAGTGGGGCTATGAGGCAGAAGCTACTTTACGCGCTTGGGGTAGTGCTGCTCACCCTGCTGGTTGGGTTGCTGGTGTGGCAGGGCAGCTTCAGCTTCGGGAATCTCTCTCCAGAGGGTCCGCAGCAGGTTACGATCTTCTGGGCTGTCTCAACCGTAGTATTTCTGCTCACGATTTTGATCGGCTTTCTGTTGTTTCGCAGCTTCATCAAGATTTACCTGGAGCGGCAGCGGAATCGGGAAGGGTCTCGCCTGCGTACCAAGCTGCTGGTGGCTGCGCTGGGCATCACGATCCTGCCTGTGTTTTTCTTTGCAGTGTTTAGTGTCTATGTGTTGAACCGGAACCTCGACAAATGGTTCAGTCGCCCATCTGTGAATGCGAACACAACGTTGGTCGGCATGGCGATGGCTTTGGAGCGGGGTGCCGTTGGCGAAGCTACCGCCCAGGCCATGCTACTTGCGAGCAGGCCCGAAGTTGCCAGCTATGCTCGGGGCAACAAGGATCTGTTGCCTGCGTTGCAAAAACTCTGCCAGGAAATTGGCATTGCCGAAGCGCAGCTGGAAGACCGGGAGGGCGGCCGACTTCCGATCTGCTCCACGATTCGTACCTCTACGCGCATCCCCATGGCTAAGGCGGTACTGGAATCGAACCTCGGCACGGTTTGGGTACGCGGCCACCTGGAAGCCAGCGCAGATCAGGAACACCAGAAGCTTCTCGAAAGCATCGCCCAATACGATCAACTGAACGTCAGCAAACGGGAGCTTTGGCAGTTTTATCTTTTGTTGCTGGCATTGATCTGCTTGTTCATTCTGTTTCTTTCCACCTGGGCAGTACTGCTGCTGGCTCGCCAGATCAGCTTGCCGATCGCCGAGTTGCTGAAAGGCGCCGAAGAGGTACGCAAAGGGAATCTGAACTATCGCGTCGAAACCAATGCTGCCGACGAACTCGCGACGCTGGTGCGCGGCTTCAACAACATGACTCAGGGGCTCGAGGCGAATGATCGCGAACTCGAACGCCGACGGAGATTTACCGAGGCGATTCTTGAGAACATTCCAACCGGGGTCGTATCTGTAAGCGGTGAGGGCCGCGTGCTGCGCGTGAATCGCGCCATGCGCCAGATCATCCCGGAAATCGACGCCGAGCAAACCAAGCGCATCGACGATCTGTTTCCCAAAGAGGAAGCGGCAGAATTGCGCTACATGATGAAGCGCGCCCGCCGAACCGGGATCGCCATGCGGCAGTTCGATTTTGTGAAAGAAGGCCGGCGGCTTCACCTGGGTATCACGGTCTCGACGGTCGAAGAAAACCCGGGTTCGCCCTTTGTGCTTGTGATCGAAGACACGAGCGAGTTGTTGCGAGCCCAGAAGCAGGCTGCCTGGCACGAAGTTGCTCGCCGGGTCGCGCATGAGATCAAGAATCCACTGACGCCGATCGCCCTGAGTGCAGAGCGCATTGCCCGCCAGCTCGACAAGATGACGGTTGCCCCTGAGAACGCACGCGTATTGCGCGACTGCTCACAGATGATCAGCCGCGAAGTGGAAAGCGTACGCACGCTGGTGGATGAGTTCTCGCAGTTTGCCCGATTCCCGGCCGCGCAGATGGTGCCGATCTCCATGAATACGGTTGTGGAGAACGCCATGCAGGTCTTCGCTGGCCGCCTCGACGGCATTCAGGTGCGCATCTCATTGGGGCCGGGGCTACCGCTAGTGAATGCCGATGCCGAGCAATTGAAGCGCGTCGTCGTGAATCTCGTTGACAATGCGGCCGAGGCCATGCAGGATGCGCTGGTGAAGCATCTATACGTCGGCACCCAGGATCTCGGAAACGAATGCGTCGAGTTGGTAGTCTCCGATAGCGGTGGCGGTGTTTCCGCCGAGGATCGGGAAAAACTCTTCCTCCCCTACTTTTCCACGAAGGGACGCGGCACAGGATTGGGGTTGGCCATTGTCAATCACATTCTGAGTGAACATCACGCTCAGATTCGAGTGGAGGACAATCAACCCGCCGGAGCTCGTTTCGTGGTGGAAATTCCGGTGTGGAGCACCCCCGAAGCGGAAGCTCCGCAAGAGACGCAAGTGGAGGCCAAAGCTTGAAGCACATACAAATTCTGGTGGTGGACGACGAGAAGGGGATTCAGGAGTCACTTTGCGGAGTTCTTGAGGACGAGGGTTACAGCGTACAGGCTCTCGGCACAGGCGAGGCAGCACTCGCAGAGCTTCAAAAGCGTAGCTACGATGTTGTGCTGCTGGATGTTTGGCTGCCGGGAATGGATGGCCTTGACACGCTGGAGCGGATCCAGAAGATGCCGCTGAGCGAGCGGCCCAACGTTGTCATGATCAGCGGACACGGCAATATCGAAACCGCGGTACGAGCCACCAAAATGGGGGCTTTTGATTTTCTCGAGAAGCCGCTCACCATCGAGAAGGTCACCGTCACAATTCAGAATGCGCTGAAGCAGCGCAAGCTTGAGGTGGAAGTCGAGCGGCTGCGCGGCGCAAAGGGCGATGAGCGGCAGATTCTCGGTGAGAGCGTGCCGATGCGCGCATTGCGTCAGCAGTTAGAGTTGATGTCGAAGACCAACGGCCGCGTTTTGATTTATGGCGAGAGCGGTAGCGGCAAGGAATTGGTAGCGCACGCGATTCACCTGTTCTCACCGCGGACGCAAGGGCCTTTTGTGGAAGTAAATTGCGCTGCGATCCCGGAGGATCTGATCGAAAGCGAGTTGTTCGGCCATCGCAAGGGAAGCTTTGTCGGAGCGGCGGACGACAAGATTGGGAAGTTCGAAAAGTCGGACGGAGGCACCTTGTTTTTGGATGAGGTGGGCGACATGAGCCTCAAGACGCAGGCCAAGGTTCTGCGCGTCCTCGACGAAGGGCGCTTTGAGCCACTCGGGGCCGAAGAGAGTATCCGCGCCGATGTGCGCGTGATCGCCGCCACCAACAAGAACCTCGAGGACGAGATCGAGCGTGGCAACTTTCGTGAGGATCTGTTCTACCGGCTCAATGTGATTCCATTCCATGTGCCGCCTTTACGGGAGCGTGTAGAAGATATTCGATTGCTTGCGGATCATTTCCTTCACGAATTCACGACAGGCTATGGGCGCAAGCCCAAGGAGCTCACCGCCGAGGCTTACCGCGTGCTCGAAGAGTATCCTTGGCCGGGCAACGTTCGTGAGCTGAAGAACCTGATGGAACGCATCGTTATCATGAACCCGCAAACGCGCGTGGAGGCTCGTCAGATTCCGTTGAACTCCTCCAAGCGCAATGTTCTCGAGCGTCCGCAGGAGCGATTTGGCAGTCTGCAGGAAGTTCGCGAGGCAGCCGAGCGGGACTACATTTTCAAGAAGCTGGACGAAACCGGCGGCAATGTCACCAAGACTGCGGAATTGCTGGGCCTGGAGCGGAGTCACCTGTACCGCAAGATGAAGGCCCTCGGAATCGGCCCGAAGGAAACATGACGAATTTCGAGCCCTGCGCCGCCGAAGTGATGCGCCGCTTCGCCAATGCGATGAATGGCGAGACGATCGAAGTGGCTGGTGGCGTCGCAGGTTATCTCGGGCCTGATTTTCCGCTGAATGCCGTAAAGGGCGTGGAGGGACCTGCTGGGCCTACGGAGCTGCAGCGTGTGATCGAATTCTATGGCGATCGCGGGCTCGACGCCGTGCTGGAGTTGGCACCCCGGGTGGAGAGCGCTTCGCTGGATCAGCTGAACCATTTCGGTTTTGCAAAAGTGGCCGAGGAAGATGTGATGGTTCGGCCAAGCGCCGCGCAAGAGATTGAAGTCGACACGATTGAGGGTAGTGAAGAGTGGGCGCGGGTTCAAAGCTTGGTGTTCTTCGGAGAAGTGAATGCCTTGGGCTTGGCACTTGGGGATTGCATGAAGCGATTCGAGGGCGCAACCTGTGTGGGCATTCAACAGCAAGGGGCACTGGTTGCCGCTGCGCAGCTCTGCGTCTTTGACGATGCGGGCCTGCTCTGCGGAGATGGGACACTCGAGTCGCACCGTGGCCAGGGGCTCCAGCAGCGGCTGATACGCAGTCGCGTTGGGCTGGCCCATCAGCGCAACCCGCCTTGGGTTCACAGCGAAGTACAACCAGGGAGCATCTCGCAACGCAACTATCAACGTTGCGGCTTTCTCCGCGCCTATCCCCGGGTGCACTATGTACGTCCTAGATCTTGATTTTGAGCCTATTGCTCATCTCATTGCGCTTCTATTATGAATCTATGAGTAGAACCTTCATCCAAGCACTCTTGGCGACTGCGGCGTGTTCAGCGCTGTTCGCTCAGCCTGCTGTGAACGACGGCGGCATTCTCAATGCTGCCAGCTATATGAGCGCCAAGTTGCCAGGTGGTGCCATCGCCCAAGGCTCCATCTTTGTTGTTTTTGGTGTGCGCATGGGCCCGGCGAATATTGCACTGGCCGGTTTCCCCCTTCCCTCGACTCTGGCAGGCACAAATGTCAGAGTTACCAGCGGAGGCCAAACGCTGGACTGTCCGCTCGTTTATACGCTGGCAGGACAACTTGCCGCCATTCTGCCGTCTAATACTCCCGTGGGAAATGCCACCCTCACAGTCACCTTCAACGGACAATCCAGCGCCCCGCGCGGCTTCCGGGTGGTGAATGCTTCCTTCGGCACCTTCAGCTTGAACCAGGCTGGCAGTGGGCCGGGGGTGATCACAAATTTCGAATCTGCAACTTCACAACCTGTTAACACGGCGCTGAAAGCCGCACGCCCGGGCCAGACATTGATTCTCTACGGCACAGGCCTCGGCCCCTTGCCCGCCGGCAACGCGGATAACTCCGCCGCTCCCGCTGTGCAGATCGGAGCGGCCAACGTGGAACTGTTTGTCGGCGGTCGCAGGGCAAGCGTTGCTTACGCAGGTCGCGCCCCTGGTTTCGCTGGTCTTGACCAGATCAACTTCACGGTGCCGGCTGGCGTCGAAGGCTGCTCCGTGCCGGTCGGAATCAAGATCGGAAATCTGGTGAGCAACTACACCTCGATTGCTGTCGCGCCGAATGGCGGTACCTGCCAGGATCCGCTGGGCCTTTCGAGCGCCCAACTGGATCGCATCAACGCTGGAGGATCGGTTAAATTGGGGTCCATTGCTCTTGTGCGCGCGGATCTGGAAATCACGGTTCCCTTCCTCGGAAACCAATCGATCAAGACAGATACCGGTGCGGCTGACTTCAAAGAGTATACTGCTCAGACCATCAACACTGGTGGCCAGCTCAGCGTTGCTGGAGTACCCAGCATCGGAACCTGTTACGTCTTCGTTGGCCAGAGCAACAATCTCACGCCAGTCGATCCGATCCGCCCTCGTGGCCTCAATGCTGGCGCGCTGATCAACGTCAACGGCCCGAAAGGCGCGAAGAGTCTCAAGCCGGTTCCGAACCTCATCGGCACCTATTCTGAGACCCTGGCCACTGGTGGCATCTCCATACCCGGCGCTCCGGGTGGTGGTGGCGACCCCGACGGTTACCTCGTTGCTGGAAACTACACTTTCAACAATGGTTCCGGCGGCCCGGATGTCGGTGCTTTCAACGCCAGCTTCACGTTGCCCCCCAATGTGAATTGGACCAATCGTGCATCCACGACCAACGTAAATCGGGCAAATGGCCAAGTGGTGAATTGGACAGGCGGCGGGGCCAACGATTTGGTACAGATCTATGGCTATTCGCTCAGCGAACTGGCTGACAACGCAGTCGCTGGATTCTTCATCTGTCTCGAGCGGGCTAGCGTGGGCACATTCACTGTGCCTCCTTCGATCCTGCTCGCACTGCCGGCCTCCCCGTCCGGCGCGAGCCTCTCACCGGTTGGTGTTTTCAGTGTCGGCAGCGTCAGCAACCCGCGTGAATTCACCGCACCTGGAATCGACACCGGTGTGATCGTTTCCGTGAATACTGTTGCCAAATCGGTGAACTACCAGTAAAGCAACTCATACCAGCTAAACTGAAGGGAGGGCGGCCTGTGCTCGGGCCGCCCTCCTCTTGTTTCCATGGCCGATAATCTGACCTTGATCCTGTTTCTCCCCATGCTGGGCGGGCTGATCCTCACTCTGCTGCCAAGCTCGAAACCAGTGCTCGTCAAGTTCTGGGCCAACCTCGTTTTGGGCTGTAATGCGCTTTGGACACTCACCCTGCTAGGCCGTTTCGATGCCACGCACGATCTTCAGTTTATTCAGCGCCTACCCTGGATTCCCAGCCTGGGCGCGGAGTTTTTTCTGGGAGTCGATGGCTACTCCATGTTGCTGTTCGCGATGACCAGCGCCGTCGGCTTTCTCGCCTCCCTGGCAAGTTGGAATGCGATCGACACCCGCCTCAAGGAATTTTACGTTTCGCTCCTGATCCTCCAAAGCTGCGTTGCCGGGGTTTTCCTCGCCGTGGATGCGTTGCTCTTTTTTGTCTTCTTCGAAGCTTCGCTGATCCCGATGTTTTTCCTGATCGCGATTTGGGGGGGCGAGCAGCGCCGCATGGCCGCGATGAAATTTATCGTCTACACCGTGGCGGGCAGCATGCTGTTGCTTGTCGGCTTGCTGCTGTTGTACTTCGAGCACTGGCGCCAGACCGGCTTCTTCAGCTTCAGCCTGCCGGCTCTCTGGGCCACCAAGCCTGAGGGCGATCTCGGCCTCTGGATTTTCTGGCTGATGTTCGCTGGCCTTGCTGTCAAAGTTCCAATGGCACCGTTTCATACCTGGCTGCCGGACGCGCATACCGAAGCCCCCACAGTGGGCAGCGTTTATCTAGCCAGCATCATGCTCAAGATGGGTACTTACGGATTTCTTCGTCTGGTTCTGCCCGGAGTACCTGAAACCGTCAAGCAAGCCAATGTGCTCTGGTGGATGAGCGTATTAGCCCTGATCGCTATTGTTTACGGGGCCCTGGTTTGCCTGAAGCAAAAAGACTGGAAGCGCCTCATCGCCTATTCGAGCGTCAGCCACATGGGCTTCTGCATGCTCGGCATGTTTTCTCTCAACCCGGCGGGCATCTCCGGGAGCATGTTGCAGCAGGTGAACCACGGCATTTCAACCGGCTTGCTCTTTATCCTCGTAGGCCTGATGTATGAGCGGCGTCATACGCGCGAGATCTCCGAGTACGGCGGCCTGTTCGGCCCGATGCCAGCCTTTTCGTTCGTATTTCTAATTGCCGCTGTGAGCTCGATGGGTCTTCCTCCGCTCAATGGCTTTGTCGGCGAGCTTCGCATCCTGACAGGCGCATTCGAAATGAGTGTGCCTTGGGCGCTATGGGCTGGCCTCGGCGTCGTGCTTACTGTTGCCTACCTGCTGTGGTGCTACCAACGCGTCACGCTTGGCGAAACCAGCGCGAAGAATCTTGGGCTTGCGGACTTAAGTGGGCGCGAATGGGCCGTCGTGCTGCCTTTCCTGATCGCCGCCATCGGGATCGGCGTCTACCCGCAACCGGCTTTCGACATGCTTGAGCGGCCCGTGAAACAGATCATGGAGAAAGTGAGGCCGAACTACTATGCTCAATCGAATTAGCGTGCACGGAGCACGGCAGCACAACCTCAAGAGCATCGATGTTGAGATTCCTCGCAATTCGCTCACGGTCATCACCGGCTTGAGCGGCAGTGGTAAATCTTCACTTGCGTTCGACACCATTTATGCAGAGGGTCAGCGCCGCTATGTCGAGACTCTTTCGCCCTATGCCCGGCAGTTTCTCGATCAGATGGAGCGGCCCGAAGTGGATTCGATCGAAGGCCTCAGCCCCGCCATCTCGATCGAGCAGAAAACCACGAGCCGGAGCCCAAGGTCTACAGTCGGCACGATCACCGAGATCTACGACTATGTGCGTCTGCTCTATTCTTCGATCGGCACGCCGCACTGCCCGACCTGCGACACCGAGATCAGCCGGCAAAGCACGGCGCAGATCCTGGAGCGCATCGCTGAGATCCCCGAAAGCTCGCGCATCATGATCCTCGCGCCGGTGGTGCGGGGCCGCAAGGGCGAGTACAAAAAAGAACTTGAGAAGTTTGCGCGTCAGGGATTTGTCAAAGCCCGTGTGGACGGAGTGATGCGCAACCTCGAAGACGAGATCATCCTCGACAAGCGCAAGAACCACACGATCGAAGTTGTGGTGGACCGATTGGTGTTGAAGCCCGACATCGGCAAGCGACTTGAGGCTTCAATCGAGACCGCCACCAAGCTGGCCGATGGCCTCGTGCTGGTGAGCATCCTCGGTGAAAACGGCGCGGAGGCCAGCGAGCGCATGTACTCGCAAAAGATGGCCTGCCCTTCGTGTGGAACCAGTGTGCCGGTTCTTGAGCCGCGCAGCTTCAGCTTTAACAGCCCCTATGGCGCCTGCCCGGAATGTAACGGCCTCGGCAGCATGTGGAGCTTTGACGCAGACAAGGTGATTGTCGATGCTTCGCGACCCTTATTCGACGGCGGCCTCGGCCCCGGCGCTGCTTCTAACTACGTCGGCCAGCGAGTCACGGACGGCGCCTGGAAGAACAACATCGATCTCGCCAAGCCCTGG
Organism: Acidobacteriota bacterium; assembly: GCA_016870995.1. Classification (GTDB taxonomy): domain Bacteria; phylum Acidobacteriota; class Terriglobia; order Bryobacterales; family Bryobacteraceae; genus Bryobacter. The sequence continues at coordinate 32,637 of VFZU01000005.1, read as the reverse complement.
GGCAAGCTCTCGGCCACCGAACAGGACATCCTGATGAACGGCAAGGGAGCCTATCCAGGCATCCTGAGGCTGCTGGCGGACAATCTGGAAAGCGCCACCGATAGTTATCGCGAGTACCTCAGCGATTTCATGACCTCTCGGGAGTGCCCTGCCTGTCATGGCCAACGACTGCAACCAGCGAGCCTGGCCGTGCGCGTGAAGGGCACGAGGGTGAGCGAACTCACCGCGATGAGCGTGAAGCGCGCCATTGAAACCGTCAACACCTGGAAGTTGACAAAGCGGGAAGACGACATCGCTGGCGGGGTTCTGCACGAAGTGCGCACGCGGCTTGAATTTCTCAACGCCGTCGGGCTCGACTACCTCAGCATGGAGCGCAGTGCGCAGACGCTAAGTGGCGGCGAGGCCCAACGCATCCGGCTCGCAACGCAGATCGGCAGCCAGTTGCGCGGTGTCCTTTACGTACTCGACGAGCCCAGCATTGGCCTTCACCCGAGAGACAACGACCGGCTCCTTGAAACACTCGAACACCTGCGCGATATGGGCAACACAGTGCTTGTCGTGGAGCATGACCAGGATACGATCGAGCGCGCCGATTACGTGATCGACCTCGGCCCGGGCGCGGGCCGGTTGGGCGGAGAAGTGGTTGCATCCGGTACGGCCAAGGAGATCGCCCGCACCAAGGGCAGCCTCACCGGGCAGTACCTCAGTGGCAAGCTTGAGATCGCAGTGCCGTCGGTGCGCCGCATAGGAAACGGAAAGCGGCTGAAAATCCTCAACGCCACCGAACATAACCTCAAAAATGTGACCGCCGAAATCCCCCTCGGGATGTTGATCGCGGTGACGGGTGTTTCGGGCAGTGGCAAATCGACGCTGGTGAATGACATTCTGTATCGCACGCTGGCCAAGTTCGTTTACGGATCCAAAGCACAACCCGGCAAGCACGAGCGCATCATGGGCCTCGGCGAAATCGACAAAGTCATCGAGATCGACCAAAGCCCGATTGGGCGAACCCCGCGCTCTAACCCGGCGACATACACGCAAGTGTTTTCGCCGATCCGCGACCTCTACGCCATGCTTCCTGAAAGCCGCGAGCGCGGCTACAAGGGGGGGCGTTTCAGCTTTAACGTCAAGGGTGGACGATGCGAAGCCTGCCAGGGCGATGGCATGAAGCGCATCGAGATGAACTTTTTGCCTGACGTCTATGTGATGTGCGACGTCTGCCGTGGCAAGCGCTACAACCATGAAACGCTGCAAGTGAAATACAAAGGCAAGAGCATCGCCGACCTTCTCGATACGACCATCGAGGACGCAGCGCAACTGCTGGCCAACATCCCGGGAATCTCAGTCAAGCTCGACACTCTTGTCGACGTCGGCCTCGGTTATTTGCACCTCGGCCAAAGCTCCACGACACTGAGTGGCGGCGAGGCGCAACGCATCAAACTCGCAAAAGAACTGAGTAAGCGCCAGACCGGCCGCACGATCTACATTCTCGATGAACCAACCACCGGACTTCACTTCGAGGACGTCCGGCGATTGCTCGAAGTGCTGCAGAAACTAGTCGATCTCGGCAATACCGTGCTGGTTATCGAACATAATCTCGACGTTATCAAGTGTGCGGACTGGATTCTCGACATGGGCCCAGAGGGCGGCGAAGGTGGCGGCCAATTGATCGCTAGCGGTACGCCCGAGGATATCGCGGCCAACAAGAAAAGCTATACAGGGCAGGCTCTCGCCAAACTGCTTCAGAAGGGCGGCAAGAATTGAGCAGCAAGTACAGACAGCAACCGATGGACCTTGGAGGTCTAAAAACCGTCAGCGTTTTCGATCGCGGCGGCAAAGTGCAGGTGGAGCATTTCGCCACACCGCATACCAAGGGCGACAGCGTCGCCACCCTGATTGACAAGCTGCCCAAGCTACTCGCAGCCGACACGCTTCGCGCCATTGTGGCGGCCATCCGCAACGCCCGCGCCCAAGGCAAACCTGTAATCTGGGGCATGGGCGGCCACGTAATCAAGTGCGGGCTTGCCCCGACGCTCATCGACCTGATGGTGCGAGGCTTTATCACTGCTTTCGCGATGAACGGATCCACTTCGATTCATGATTTTGAGATCGGCATCTGCGGCGCCACCAGCGAAGATGTGGAAGCCGTCTTGCCAGATGGCAGCTTCGGTAGCGCAGAAGAAACGGGCCGCTGGATGAATGAGGCGGCCATTGCCGCTAGTGGCATCGGCCTTGGTGAGGCTTATGGCCAAAAGCTCGACGAAGTTGGCAAGCCGGGCTTGCGCGAACAAAGCGTACTTTATGCAGCCTGGCTGCGTGGGGTTCCCGTTACGGTGCATCTCGCCATGGGGACTGATACACCGCATGCCCATCCCATCGCGGACGGTTCTGCCCTGGGCCGCGGCACGCTGCATGACTTCAAACTGTTGTGCGGCATTGTCAGCGAGATGAGCGACGGCGGCGTCTACGTGAACTGCGGCAGTGCCGTTGTTCTTCCAGAAGTGTTTCTCAAGGTAGTTAGCAGCGTTCGTAACCTGGGCGTGAAGCTGGAAAACTTCACCACGGTCAACTTCGACTTCCTGCAGCACTACCGCCCCAAAATGAACGTCGTCGAACGACCTCACGCTAAAGCAGGCGGCAAAGGCTATTCGCTCACCGGCCACCATGAAATCATGGTGCCGCTGATTGCGGCATTATTGGTTGAAGGCTAAATAGGGCATGGAGCGGCGCGACGGCGAACCAGTCTGGAGCTATGAGGACCTCGGCATTTTGCTGGGTGCCGTGCTTCCGTGTCTGGTCTTCGCAGCGATCAGCGCCAAGGGCCTTTCTTACCTGGTTCCGCAAAAAGGGGTTGTCGCGGCCCTTTCTCAGATGTTGATTTACATCGGCGTGGCGGGCAGCCTGTACTTCATGCTGCAAGCCCGCTATGGACTCGAATTTTGGGCCGCCATGGATTGGCGCGTGCCCTGGCGACGCATGATGCTTACGGGCCTGATTGGGCCCGCTTTGGCCATTGGCATGTCCATCCTTGCGTTTTTTCTGGGCATCCGCCGCGAGCCTTTCCCGATCGACTCGCTCATGACTGACAGAGCGAGCGTGCTCGCCATTGGCTTCGCCGCCACGACGATTGGCCCTGTTTTTGAGGAGCTGATCTTTCGAGGATTTGTCCAGCCGCTATTTGTGCACAGCCTTGGCCTGGTGGGCGGTCTGCTTGCTACGGCGATGCCCTTTGCGCTTCTGCATGGGCCGCAATACAACTGGAACTGGCAACTGCTCGTGATCTTGACGATCGCGAGCGTCGTGTTCGGCATTGTCCGCCACGTGACCGGATCCACCGCCGCGTCCTCACTGACGCACGCGGCCTACAACCTGACCTTTATGCTCGGGATGATTTTGAAGGAGACGAACTGAACTATTCATGATTGAGACCTTACGATGGACCGCAGCGGGCGTCGAAATGATCGACCAAACCCGGCTGCCGCATGTGGAGGAGTTTGTCCTCTGCGCAGACTACAAGGCGGTTGCCGACGCCATTCAGACGATGATTATTCGCGGTGCGCCAGCGATTGGCGTGGCCGCTGCGATGGGCGTCGCGCTCGGTGCGCAACAGGCCAGTGACGAAAACTTTGACGCTGAATTTGAAACGATCTGTCAGACTCTCGCTGCCACACGCCCCACGGCTGTCAACCTGTTCTGGGGCATCGAGCGGATGCGCCGCTTGCGACAGAGCCTGGCTGGCGAACCGCTTTCCGTTGTTCGTGAAAAGCTTATGGCTGAAGCCCAACTGGTGCACGACGAAGACATCGCGATTAATAAGCGCATCGGTGCTTTTGGTGCGCCACTCGTGCCCGATGGCAAGACGGTTCTCACGCATTGCAACGCGGGCGCTCTCGCCACTGCTGGCTATGGCACCGCTCTCGGTGTCATACGCGCGGCCGTCGAAGCCGGCAAGAAGATCGATGTTTTCGCTGACGAAACGAGACCTTTCTTGCAGGGCAGCCGTCTCACTGTGTGGGAGTTGCAAAAGGATGGCATCGATACGACGCTGATCACCGATAACATGGCAGGTCATTTTCTGCGCAGCGGTCGCATTGGTTGCGTTGTAGTCGGTGCGGATCGCATCGCCGCAAATGGCGATGTAGCCAACAAGATCGGAACCTACGGCGTTGCTGTATTGGCCAAGGAAAACGGCGTGCCGTTTTATGTAGCCGCTCCGATTTCAACACTCGACCTCAGCATTCCTGGTGGCGAGCAGATCCCGATCGAAGAGCGGTCAGCCAGTGAAGTGACTGCGATGTTCGGCCACAAAGTGGCACCCGATGGCACCAAGGTGAAGAACCCCGCTTTCGACGTTACACCGAATCGCTATGTTGCGGGCATCATCACCGAACGAGGCGTTGCCACTGCGCCGTTTGAAGAAAACTTGAGAAAACTGGTAGAAGGAAAATAAACATGCAGAAGATTGTTTTGTTCGCTCTAAGCGCACTCGCACTGATGGGGGCCAATGAATACAGCGGACGCCGCGCGCCCAGCTTCTCGTTGCCCGATGTCAACATGCGGCAGCACGACATCCTCGACTATCGGGGCAAGGTGCTGATCGTCGAGTTCATGCAGACCAAGTGCGACAAGTGCCAGGCACTGACGCGGTCGATCGAAGGCAGGGTTAAGGCAAAGTTTGGTGACAGCGTTGGAATCCTCAGCATTGTGGTGCCGCCCGACACGTTTGACGACGTGAAGAAGTACATCAATGTTTTCAAGGTCACCTCGCCCATCCTGTTCGATATGGGTCAGGTGGCTGGCAGCTACGTAAAGGCAACACCGCAGAAGCCCGCCATGTATTTCCCGCACGTCTTCCTGATCGATCAGAAAGGCGAGATCCGTATGGATTGGCAGTGGACGGCGCCCGGGCTCTACCCGGATGTGATCTCCGGCGACCGTCTGGTTGCCGAAATCGAGAAACTGCAGGCCGAAGGAAAAGCTGCCGCACCTGCGCCCGCCACGAAGAAGAAATAGCGTTAGGCTAGCGAATGTGAGGGCTTGCGCCATATTCGCGTTGTACTCCCTGAGTGTTTACGCATTCCAGGGACTGCATACGGCAGTGCGCGCAGGCGACATTGAGAAAGTGAAGGCCCTCCTTGCGGAGGGCTCTTCTGTTAGGGAACGTGATTCTCTGGGTGGCACGCCTCTGCACGACGCGGCATGGGCCGGGAATAAGGAAATCGCGCTGATGCTGCTGGAGCGCGGGGCAGAAGTGGATGCTCCGCACATGGACATCAATGCAGCTCATGCTGAGAGCGGCTCCACACCGCTTCATTACGCGATTCTCACCAATCACCTGGAACTGGTTGAACTGCTGACGGCACGCGGGGCCGATCTCAAACGCAGGCATCGCATGGGGTCCACTGGCCTCCATCTGGCTTCAAGCCGGGGGCATCGGGAGATTGTCGAATTCCTGCTTGCGAAAAAGGTGGAGGTAGATGCGGAGGATTCCACCGGTGCAACGCCTCTCGATGAGGCCGCCTGGAAGGGGCACGGCGTGATCATCGAGCTACTGCTGAAGGCGGGAGCCAATGCGAAGCATCGCATCCGGGACACGCGCATTACACCGCTTCACGAAGCTGCGGCAAGAGGCCATCTCGAGGCGGTTCGATTGCTGGTCATTGCAGGCGCCGAAGTGGACGCGAAAGATCAGAGTGGTGCCACGCCGCTCGACGAGGCGCTGCGCCAGCGGCAAACTGCGGTTGTGGATTACCTGATGGGTAAGGGTGCAAAGATCGCCGGCGGCGATGCGCGCGGAGCCTCAAAACAGCTTGAGGACGCGGTCTTGAAGGGTCTTACTGAAGTGGTGAAACTGCTGCTTGAGCGCGGCATGGACCCCGACGCTCCTACCGCCAACGGCAGTACGCTCATTCACGACGCCTGCCTCAAGGGGCATGTCAATATCGCCGAGATGTTGCTCGCCGCAGGTGCCAGCGCGAATGCGCTCAATCAGAGCGGCGCCACGCCGCTGCATGATGCGGCACTTGCCGGTCAACTACCGATGGCTGGTTTGCTACTGAGTCGCGGCGCTGATATCAACTCAAGAGATCGTGAACTGAAGGCCACGCCGCTTCACTACGCCGCAAGTTGGGGCCGGAAGGAAATCGTGGCTTTTCTCTTGACGAAGGGTGCTGACCGGACCCTGAAAAACAAGGCTGGAAAGTCAGCTTGGGATGTTGCAGCCGACGCCGGCCACGAAGACATCGTCAAACTGCTGGGGCAATCCCCTTAGGTGATCGAAACGGGTTTCTTTTGCTCGGGGAAGATCACGTAACCCTCAGGGGCACCGATCTTCTCGTTCAGCCAAACCAGACGCTTGCGCATCTCCCGGCTTTGTATCTGTCGGGGCCCAGGGTCGACATCGATATCGCAGCAAAGACCATGCAGATATAGCGTCAGGCTATCGACAATGGCGACGCGCGCATAGGCCCGGAATAGCTTGGAATCGCGCCAGGGTGAGGTGGTGCCAGCAAGCAATTCTTCTTTCGCCCGCCAGCTCTCCTCATCTACTTCGCCATGAATTCGCCGCTTCAGCTCATCGCGCAGGATGTCTTCAAACCCAGCCCAGAACTTCGGTTCGGATCGTTCGAGCACCTTCGAGGCGATGCTGCGAAAGAGGCGGTAATGATACTCACCGCTGTCGCATCCCTGAACGGCGAAGGTGAGAACAATGTTGCCATCGATTTGGGTTTCGCTCTGCCAGACACGGTCTTCATCGGCTTGCTTCGGAGGGTTCATGACGACGGTCACTTCACCGGAGCCTTCGAGGTGAGGCACGAGCACGATCGACATGTCCGGCAACAACTCCCGCACCATGGGAGGAAGGCTGCCCACAGGATCGTAGATCAGCTCTTTTTCATCTTCTTCGTTCAGGCGCAAACCAGCAGAATAGAAGCTAATCTTCCCTGAAAGAGGGACCATTTCCTTGCGGAATCGTTCCGCGAATGCCTTCACCGTCAACCGCTCTGTCATCAACACTCGAATGATAGCGCGATACGCTGAATTCAGGTGGCGCGGAAAATCCTCATCTCTGCCGGCGAAGCCAGTGGCGACTTTTATGCCTCTGGCGTGATTGCCGCCCTACGCAAATTGCGAGGCGACCTCGACTTCTTCGGCTGCGCGCAGCCGAAAATGCTGGCTGCTGGAGTGAGGCCCGCCATGGATGCCGAGAAGTTGGGCGTGGTGGGTCTGGTGGAAGTGATTACGCACCTGCCGGGCATCTATGGCGAGTTTCAGCGGCTGATTGAGGCTGCGCGCCGCGAGAAGCCGGATCTGGCGATCCTCACCGATTCGCCCGACTTCAATTTACGAGTCGCCCGCCGATTGCATGAGATGGGCGTGCCGGTGGTGTACCTTGTGGCTCCGCAAGCCTGGGCTTGGCGGCAAGGCCGCGTAAAGCGCATGCGGCGGGATCTGCGGCTTCTTCTGGCAATCTTCCCGTTTGAAGAGAAGTGGTTCAAAGATCGCGGTGTGCCAACCCGGTTCATCGGCCATCCGATGGCACGGCATATTCGCGCCCGCCGGAGCCGCGAGGAGTTTTTCAAGGCTTTGGGGCTCGATCCCAACCGCCCTATGGTGGCGTTGCTGCCAGGCAGCCGCCGGGGCGAGATCACACGCCATCTGCCAGCCGTAAAGGATGCTGTGACGCGGATTGGCGCTGAAGCGCAATTCGTACTGGGGACACCGCCGTCAGTGGGCCGCAAGTTTTTTGATAACCATTCCCTGCCCGAGACCATCCATGTGATTGAAGGCGAAACCTGGGATTTGTTGGCACACTGTGACGTGGCGCTAGCGGCCTCGGGCACAGTCACGATGGAGGCCGCTCTGTTGGGCGCCCCCACCGTAAGTTTTTATCGAGTCACTGGATTCAGCTGGCTGATCGGTAGATTTTTGGTCGATGTGCCGTTTTATACGATGGTGAATCTGGTGGCCGGCCGGCGCGTCATTCCGGAATTGATGCAGGATGACATGACCGGCGAGAAGTTGGCCAGAGAAGTACTGCGTTTGCTAAGGAGTCCCGCGGAACGGGATGATATGAAGAGGGGCTTAGCCGAAGTAGCCCGTGCGCTAAGAAGCGATCACGATCCATTCGGGCTGGCAGCCCGTATTGTGGATGAGATGCTAAATGAGAACCATGAAATTTCTGCCAATTCTGTTGCTTAGCGCGGCGCTGTTCGCGCAGCAAGATCGCCGTGGCCGCGTCGATGTAGAACACTACGATATCGACGCAACCGTCGAGCCCTCGCAGCAACTGGTGCGTGCCAAGGTGAAGATGCGTGTCATACCGGTAGACGATCGGATCTCCTCGCTCCATCTCGATTTCAACGACGCGATGCGGGTGGCCAATGTCACCGACGAGACGGGGGCACCGGTCGGGTTCTCGAAAACTGCCGACTTCAACTATCGCGTCCAGTTCAGCCAACCGCTCACGAAGGGCAAGGCGGTCATCCTCAACTTTGAATACGATGGCCGCTTTGACGGGCGCGAAGAGAGCCCGGTTTACGGCATCCGCTTTGCCTCGATCGAGGCAACTGGCGCCTCGCTGCTCTACCCAGCCCGCTGGTTTCCTGTAAACGAATATTCGTGCGACCGCTACACGATGAACCTCAATGTCACTGTGCCTTCGGAGTTTCGTGTGTTGAGTTCTGGTGTTGAGCTGAAAGCCGACGCCGCCGGGATGACCACCTACAGCTTCAAGACCTCGCAGCCCGCGCTGTATGGCAGCTTCTCTTTGGTGAAAGGCCGCCCGACGCAAACCAGCATTGAGGGCGTGACCAGCTCGATGTGGTTCAGCAATGCTTCGATGGCTAATGAAGTTGGGGCCATGGTATCGAAGGCGATGAACTTTCTTTCTGACCTGAACGGCAAGCCGCCGGCAGTAAATCCGATGCTGGTGGAAACTTTCAAGGGCTTCCCCAATGGCTACTCGGCGCCCGGCATCTTGTTCTTGTCACCGAATGGAATCGGCACGGAAGTGAATCAGAGGCTGATCCTGAATCAGGTCTCGCGCCAGTGGTGGGGCGGACTGGTGTCGCCAACCACGCGCAATCACATCTGGATTGTGAATGGCCTGGCGCGCTTCAGCGAGTCGCTGTTCTTTGAAGCTACCGGCGGACCATCTGCCGTGGAAAGCGAAATGCGCGACGTGTACGTCGAGGCGTTGACACAACCTGAGCCGCCACTGATCCAGGCTTCGCGCTACGAAGATTACTCGCCCGAGTTCTGGGCGGCCACGGCCGGCAAGGGCTCGGCCGTTCTGAACATGCTCCGCGGCATCATGGGCAAAGAGAAGTTTGAGGCGATGTTAAAGACATTCGCCAAGGGAGCCGCCTACAGGCAGGTTTCGACAAACGACATTCGCAAGGCGGCAGAAACCGTCTATGGCGGAGATCTCGGATACTTCTTCATCCAGTGGATTGAATCTTCGGGTGCTCCCGAGTTCCGGCTGAGCTACACCGTATTTCGCACGGCAAAGGGCTTCCGGATTCTCGGCAAGGTTTCCCAGGATCTCGATACCTTCCGGATGCCGGTAAAGTTGCGGATCGAAACGGAAGGCAACCCGGAAGAAAAAACAGTCGAGGTTGTCGGTACTTCTTCTGAGTTCAGCGTAGAAACGTTTGGAAAGCCGATCATCGTCAAACTCGACCCTGACATGCAGGTGTTGCGTTACGACGACAAGATTCGCGTTTCGGTGGCGATCCGCAAGGGTGAGCAGTTTGCCGAAGTGAGCGATTTCGCCGAAGCGCTGAAGGAATACCAGAAGGCCCTTGAGGTGAATCGCAACTCATCTCTCGGCCACTATCGCGTTGCTGAGATTTTCTTCTTGCAGAACAACTATCAGGCAGCGGCGAACGAGTTCCGTGAAGTGTTGAACGGCGATCTAGAGCCCAAATGGACCGAAGTGTGGACACACATCAACCTTGGCAAGATCTTCGACATCACCGGCCAGCGCGAGCGTGCCGTCAGCGAGTACAACCAGGCGATCCGCACCAAGGACAACACGCAGGGCGCAATGGAAGAAGCCGCCAAGTACGTCAAGGATCCTTACAAGCGTCAGAACAGCGACCGCTAGTCGAGCCGCTTGCGGAAGCGCAATGCGCTTAAGCCAAGAATCGCCGTGCCCAAGGTGGCCAAGGCAAGAATTTGCGGCCACAAAATCTCCATGCCCACGCCTTTGAGAAAGATGCCACGCACCACTTCCATGAAGTAGCGCATCGGATTCAGAAGGGTCACCCACTGGATCACTTCGGGCATATTGCGGATCTGGAAGCTGAAGCCGCTCAACATGAACATGGGCTGAAACAAGAACAGCGTAGTCATCATCGCCTGTTGCTGCGTGTTCGAAATCGTTGAAATGAAGAGCCCCAGGCCCAGCGTGCATTCGATGAAGAACAGGCTTGCGAAGAGAAGCAGAAAAGGATTGCCATTTAGAGGCACGCGAAACACAAGCATCGCCACGATCGAGATGAATACGAGTTGTACCAGCGCAATCAGGGCAAACGGTAGTGTTTTGCCGATGATCAACTCAAGCGGCCGTATGGGCGTGACCATCAACTGCTCCATTGTGCCGATCTCTTTTTCGCGCACGATCGCCAGTGAAGTCAGTGAAAGTGTCACCAGCATCACGATATTGACGAGAATGCCAGGCACGAAGTAGTTGCGGCTTTTCAGCTCAGGGTTGAACCAGACGCGTGGTTCGGCGACCACGGTCGGAATCGGCACGAAGAGCGGGCGGTCAATGGCGAGGCCGACCATTTTGCTTCGCTGCAGATCTTCGAGCTTGCGTGCGGCGAATTGACGGATCACCTGCCCGCACTGGGTTCCGACAATGCTCGCAGTGTTCGAGTTGGTGCCATCCACGAGAATCTGAATCGCGACATCGCGTCCTCGAGCCAGATCTGATGCAAAGCCGGGCAGGATCCGGATCACACCTTCCACCTCGCTGCGGTCCAGGACTTGCTGCGAATCAGCTTCTGAGTGCAGCTCGTGCGTGATGGTGAAGCGACCAGATCCCCGGAATTCTTCAAGTAGTTCGCGCGACTCGGGACTCTTGTCCTGATCCATCCAGGCAATGTTTGCATGTTCGACGTCAAAGTTCACCGCGTAGCCAAAGACGAGCAACTGGATCAATGGAGGCATAATCAGCGTCGCGCGCATGCGCGGGTCGCGAAGGGTCTGCTTGAGTTCTTTGATTCGAATTTCGCGAATGCGTTCCCACATAGAGATCAAGCCACCTTGGCCCGCATCTTGCGGACGGCAATGAAGAACATAATCGAGCCGTAGAGAATCAGCGCGAGCAATTCGGGCCAGAGTACCGCGATGCCGATTCCTTTGAGGAAAATGCCTTTCAGGATCGTGACGAAGTAGCGGGCTGGCACAATGCGCGAGACGGTTTGGATCGGCGTGGGCATGTTTTCGATCGAGTAGATGAAGCCGCTCAGCAGAAACGCCGGTAGAAAGCTGGAGATCATGCTGAGTTGATAGGAGATCGTCTGGCTACGAGTAACCGTCGAGATCAAAATGCCCCAGCACAACGCTCCAAAGCAAAACAGGGCTGAACTCGCCACCAGCAACGCCAGGCTGCCGCGCAAAGGGACATGAAAGAGAAACACGCCCGTCAGGATGCAGATCACCATGTCGATCATGCCTACGGTGAAATAGGCGGCCAGCTTTCCGAGTAGAAACTCAATCGGCCGCAGTGGAGTGGAGAGAAGCTGCTCCATGCTGCCGTTCTCCCATTCCCGCGCCACGCACAGGCTGGTAAGAACTGCGGCGATCATCATCAGGATGACCGCGATGAGGCCTGGCACGATGAAGTTGCGGCTTTTCAGATCGCTGTTAAAGACGACTCGCGTGCGAGGATCGATCGTGCCCATCTTGGGTGCGCCCAGCTGTTCCCGCGCAGCCGAGCGAATCTCGGCGCCATAGATCGTTACGAGCAATTGTGCATAGCCCAAGGCGATGTTGGCTGTATTCGAATCGCTGCCGTCGAGCAGGATCTGTACCACCGCCTTGCGGCCACCTTTCACATCGGAGCCGAAGCCGAGTTGAAGCATGACGCCGACCAGAGCCGCGCCGCGGTCGATGGCTTGATTTACCTCTGAGGGGGTTTGCGCTTCCACGGTGATCTCAAAGAAGCGGCTGCCCCGAAACTGCTGGATCAGATCTCGGCTGGCGGATGTGCGATCCAGGTCGAGCACGACGGTCTTCACACGGTCCACGTCGAGGCTCAATGCGAAGCCAAAGAGCAATAGCAGCACCACCGGAATCGCGAGCGCCATGTAGAGGCTGAGTGGATCGCGCAGGATGTGCAGAAATTCCTTACGGGTTACAGCCCACCATCGACGGGCGCTCATCGTGCGGCCGCCTCTTCGCGTTCGATGCTCTCGACAAAGACTTCTTCCATGCTGGCCTTGCCCATCGACCGCTTCATCTCGGCCGGTGTACCGAGCGAGATCATCTTGCCTTTGTACATGAGCGCCAGACGGTGGCAGTATTCGGCCTCGTCCATATAGTGTGTTGTGACGAAGACGGTTTGGCCGGCCTCGCTGAGTCGATAAATCAGATCCCAGAAGGCCCGGCGTGCAATGGGGTCTACGCCGCTAGTAGGCTCATCGAGGAATACAATCGGCGGCTCATGCAGGATCGCGCAGCCTAGCGCCAGCCGCTGCTTGAGGCCGCCTGGCAAGGTGCGCGTCAACAAGGATTCGCTACCTTGGAGCCCAGCCATCTCAATTGCGTAGCGCTTGCGATCAGCCCGCTTCTCTCGTGGCACTCCGTAGATGCCGCTAAAGAAATCGATATTCTCCTCGATCGTCAGGTCATCGTAGAGCGAGAATTTCTGCGACATGTAGCCGATGCTCTCGTGCACTTTCTCGGGTTCGCTTGCGACATCGAAGCCTGCCACGCTGGCCGTGCCACTGCTGGGGGCGAGCAATCCGCACAGGATTCGAATGGTTGTGGATTTGCCGGCACCATTAGGGCCGAGAAATCCGAAGATCTCTCCTTTAGAGACCTCGAGCGTCACTTGATCCACAGCGACATAATCGCCAAAGCGCTTGGTGAGTTGAACGAGTTCGACACTGTTTGTTTTCATGCGGCCAACCGGTGAATCTCAGCGATCAGGATGTCTTCTAGCTCGGGTGTGATGCGTTCGGCCTCGACCTCAAGCCCGGCAGTCACTTCAAAAATCGACGCTTTTGGCCGGAGTAGCAAATGGAGCGCGGCGCCGCTCAGTTCGACACTTGCTACGCCTTGCCGACTCGCAAGTTCTTGTTTCAAAGCGCGAAGGTTCTCGCCTCGAACGGCGTAGCACTTCTCTGGCAGGTTTGCCTTGAGCTCGGCCGGAGTGCCACTGACGATGATGCGGCCCTGGTGCATGAGTGCCACGCGGTTGCAGCGCTCGGCTTCGTCGAGATAGGCCGTTGTGACGACGACAGTCAGTCCATCGCGCACGAGCTCTTCGAGGATCAGCCAGAAGTCTCTTCGCGAGACCGGGTCGACCCCATTGGTGGGTTCATCGAGAAACAGGATGCGCGGCTTGTGCAGTAGTGTGCACATGAGCGATAGCTTTTGCTTCATGCCGCCGGATAGCTTGGCAGCGGGCCGGGAACGGAATGGTTGCATCCGGGTCATCTTGAGCAAACGAGCTTTGAGATCGACGCGCAACTGCCCTGTGATGCCAAACAGGTCGGCGTAGAAGTCCATGTTTTCTTCGACAGTGAGGTCGCCATAGAGCCCAAACTTCTGGGCCATGTAGCCGATCGCGTCTTTCACCTCGTCGCCCTGCGATGCCGGTTTGTAACCCGCCACGATGGCCTCACCCTGATCGGGGTCGAGCAGGCCGCAAAGCATGCGCAGCGTCGTGGTTTTGCCTGCGCCATCAGGCCCCACCAGGCCGAACACCTCTCCCGGCGCCACCGTAAAGCTGACTTCGCGCACAGCCTCCACCGCACCAAAGCGGCGAGACAGTGCCCGGGCTTCAACGGCGTAGGTCATTTACTTCAATCGGATCTCGGCGTCGACAGGCATGTTCAGTTTGAGTTCGCGGTTCGGGTTTTCCACTTCGATCTTTACTCGGTAAACCAGCTTGACGCGCTCTTCGTTGGTTTGGATCTGTTTGGGCGTAAACTCGGCTTCGCTCGCGATAAAGGTGATCTTTCCTTGATAGGTTTTGCCCGGGTAGGAATCAGACCTCACGGCGACAGGCATGCCCAGCTGAATCCGGCCGAGCTTCGATTGGGGCACGTAGCCGCGGAGCCACGGTTTATCGATCTCACCCAGAGTCAGCACGGGTGTGCCTGCGGCGAGCACCTCACCGGGGTCGGCACTTTTGACGAGAACCACGCCGTCGACAATCGAAGTGATTGCAGTGTCGTCGAGCTGCGAGTCGATCACGCTGACGCCTGCTTTGCTGCGATCCACGTCGGCACGACGGGCGGCCAGGTCTTGTTCTTTGCGTTGGATTTCGAAGCGCTGCGTTTCACTCAGTTGCATTGCGGCTTCTGCACGGGCGACGTTAGCTCGGGCCGATTCAAGATCGGTTTTGCGCGGCCCCTCAACGATCAATGCCAAACGCTGTTCGGCATTCTGCAACTGGGCTGTTGTGGAATCAAAGCGGGCCTGGATTTGATCAAACTGCGCCTGGCTGATGTTTTCTTGAGCAATCAGCTTGCGTGCCCTGTCGAGTTCGCGGCGGGCCTGATCGTTTGCGATTTTGATGTCGTTAACTTGCGCGCGGGCTTGCGCGACCTCTTGAGGGCGGGCGCCGTCAAGCAACTCCTGGAGCTTGGCCCGTGCCTGTCGCAGTTCAGCGTGGCGCAGGTTGAGTTCGCTTTCAAGGCTCGCTTTCTGGAACTGGATCGCCGTTCGCATCTGGGTAAGATTCGATTCGGCCACCTCGATGGTGGCGCTATCGCGGAGACGCATGCGGTTCATCTGTTCGCGGTCGATGCGGGCGAGGAGTTGTCCGGCCTTGACGTTGGAGCCTTCTTCAACGTTCAGCGCCAGCAGCTTGCCCGCGGTTTTGAAAGCGATGTCGATCCTGCGGAATTCAATGTTGCCACTGATCAGAAGCAAGTTTTCGTCCGGTTGATTTACGCGGCTCCAGGCAAAATAGCCCCCAGCGGCAAGCAGGCTGAGGAGAACAGGCAGAAGACGTTTCATTGGCGAGCCATTCCTTTCACAGCTTGTTCCATGGTTCCGGTGGCGGCCGCGACGTCGATCCGGGCGAGATTGAAAAGGTACAGGGCGGCGAGGTTGTTGTCACGCGCCCGAGCCAGACGGGTTTGGGCGTCAGTGAGTTCAACGCTGGATGCCACTCCAGCCTCGGTGCGTCGTTGGGCTTGGGCAAGTTCGTTTTCAGCCAGTTCGAGGCCAAGACGGGCCGTTTCGATTTGGGCCTTTGCACTCTTGAGGCTGTTAAGAGAGTTGCGCACCTCGAGTTCGATCTGGCGTTTGAGGTCATCTGCACGCAGGCGTTCCTGGCGGAGCACCACGCCGGCTTCTGCTTTGCGAGCGTCTCTGCGGCCTCCATCGAAGATCGGGACTCGCATGCCCACACCGATGGAGCGCGTTGGCACCAGGTTTGTACCGTTGCCGATGGTCCCGTAGTCGCCTGCGGCGGCGAGGGTGGGAAAGCGTTCTGAAGAGATACTCCGGAGGTTCATTTGTGAGACATCCTGACGGCGTTGTTGGGCCAGAAGATCTGGCCGCTCACTCAGGGCGCTTTCGAGTGAAGTTTCGAGCGAAGGGAGTGTGGCCGAGCCGTCGTTCATGCGGTCGGTCAGTTGAAGCGGTTGAGCGTAGTCAATTCCCGTGACGCGTTTGAGATCCAGCGTAGCGTTTTCAAGATCGTTCTCGGCTACGAGCTGACGTTGCGTCTCGTTCTGAAGTTGGACTTTACTGCGGGTCACTTCGATGCCAGTTCCGGAACCGGCTCGCTTTTGAGATTCTGCCAGTTGAACCAACCGGTTTGCGAGGTGAACATTGGCCTTGGCAGTGTCGAGAGTGGCTTCTGCTTTGAGAACGAGGACGTAAGCTCGGGCTACATGCTGGATCGTGAGTTCGGCGGCGTTGCGAGCTTCCGCCGAAGCGACCTCCCTTTGGAGCTTTGAGGCTTGGTAACGCTGAATCGCAGAGAGGTCGAGAATACTTTGGGTGGCAGAGGCTCTGAAGTCCACGACAGTAAAGGGCCCGACAAAAGAGGGGAAGGCGAACGGCAGACCGGTGGGTGAGGTAAAGCCGAACGCCGCGAGGTTGCGGGTTTGGTTGGAGGCATTGGCCGAGCCTTCGAGATTCGGAAGGAAGGCACCAAAGGCCATGCGACGCCGGGCCTCAGCCTGCTCGATTGTGCTGCGGACGATCTGTAGGCGGAGATTTCCGGTCGGCGCGGTTGCGAGTTCGACGGCTTTTGGAAGGCTTAGGGGTAGAGGGTCTGCGGCGAGTAGCGCGAGCAGCAAGATCGTCATGTAGTCGACTCCAAGCTTGGCGCCGTTAAGCCCGCCCTAGCAAAGCGTTTCATCTGGCGGAGGACCTCCTGTTTGTCGTGAGGGTTAATGCGGCCATCGCTGAGGTGCTGGATCTTGGCCGCAGCGGCCAAGGTGTGGGCGAGGATACCAATGCTGAAATGGACTCGCCAGATGACTTCCGTAGGGCTGAGATGTGGCAGGTGGCGAGCGAAGGCGGCAGAAAAGCGACGAGCAACACCACCCATCTCGGTCGTGATGATCGATTGGGCGGCTTCGTTTGGTTCAGTATAGAGGCGGCCCATGAACTGGCCAACAGTGAGGCCTTTGTCTTTAAGGTCCAATGCCATTTCGATCGTGGGCTCGTAAAAGGCGTCGAGGAGGTTATCGAGTGAACTGGCTTCGTTTGATTCGAGGTCCGTGAGCCGGTCCAGCCGGGCTTGGTTCATCGGCCGGATCCGACGCAAGTAGACGTGGCGGATCAGTTCTTCCTTAGAATTGAAATGGTAGTTAACAGAAGCGAGGTTGGCTTTAGCCTCACTGGTGATTTGCCGAAGGGAGGTTGCCTCGATCCCTTGTTTGGCGAACAGAGCCTCGGCCGCATCGAGAATGCGGTCCTTTGTCTCACGAACGTTCGCTTCATTCATACGTTTGTTTGAATTGTGATCGAAGTCGAGAGAGACGTCAATAGAAATCTTCGGCTTTACTCAACCGTTACTGATTTCGCAAGATTGCGAGGCTGATCGACGTCGCAGCCCAGGCGGACGGCGATGTGATAGGCAAGGAGCTGCATGGGGATGATTTCGAGCAGCGGGAGCAGAAGCTCATTGGTGACCGGGATGGGAATGACGTAGTCGGCCATCTCAGAAATCTCCTGGTCGCCTTCATTGCAGATCGCTACAACGATGCCACTGCGGGCCTTTACTTCCTGTATGTTCGATACAGTCTTTTCGTAGCGAGTGCGGCCTTCAGGATCTTCTGGATCGTAAGCGGCCAGCACCACAACGGGCAGATTTTCGTCGATCAGGGCATTGGGGCCGTGCTTCATTTCACCGGCAGGATAACCCTCGGCGTGGATGTAGCTGATTTCTTTGAGTTTGAGGGCCCCCTCGAGCGCAATCGGGAAGTGAATGCCGCGGCCGAGGTAGAGAAAGTCCTTTGCTTTGTGCAAGGAACGGGCGAGGTTTTGGTAGACGACCTCGGTTGCAAGGACTTGCTCCATCTTGCCGGGGATCTTCAGAGCCTCTTCGATATGGTTGCGGACCTGGTCTTCAGTGAGTGTGCCGCGCTCCTGGCCGAGGTAGAGAGCCAGTACAAACAATGCGGTGAGTTGGCTGGTAAACGCTTTAGTCGAAGCGACGCCGATTTCGGGGCCGGCGTGGGTCATCAGAAAGCCATTCGCCTCGCGGGTGATCATCGAGCCGACCACATTGCAGATCGCTAGCGTCTGAGAGCCCTTTTGCTTGGCTTCGCGTTGAGCCGCGAGCGTATCTGCCGTTTCGCCCGACTGGGAGATGACAATCGTCAGGGTGTTGGGCGGCACGATTGGATCGCGGTAGCGGAACTCGCTGCCGTAATCGACTTCGACCGGGACGCGGGCGAGTTTTTCGATGAGGAATTTGCCTGCCAGTGCGGCATGCCAACTGGTGCCGCAAGCAACGATGCGAATCTGTTGGAACTGACGCATCTGCTCGGGCGAGATCTGCACTTCGTCAAGGAAGGCGCGCCCGGATTCAGCGCCCAGACGACCGAGCATCGTGTCGCGGGTCGAACGCGGCTGCTCGTAGATCTCCTTTTGCATGAAGTGCTTATAGCCGCCCTTCTCGGCCATGATCGGGTCCCAATGGATGTGGGAGATGGGCCGGGTAACGGGGTTGCCAGAGAAATCGGTAAGGGTGACGCCTGCCGGTGTGAGCACTGCCATATCGCCATCAGCGAGGAAGAACATGTCGCGGGTGTGGCTGAGAATAGCAGGCACGTCGGAGGCGACGAAGTACTCGTTTTCGCCGAGACCGATGACCACCGGAGGACCCTGGCGGGCGGCGACAATTTTGTTGGGGTCGCGGCGGGAAATAATCGCGATGGCGAGGACGCCTTGAATTTGAGCAAGGGCAGCACGGACTGCGTCCTCGAGGTTGCCGGTAAATGCTTCTTCTACCAGGTGGGCGATGATCTCGGTGTCTGTTTCAGACAGGAACACGTGACCCTTGGCCTGAAGAGCGTGACGGAGCGGAAGGTAGTTCTCAACGATGCCATTGTGAACTACGACGAGATCGCCTTTGGAATCGCGGTGAGGGTGGGCGTTTTCTTCAGTCGGGCGGCCATGGGTGGCCCAACGGGTGTGGCCGATGCCGAAGGCCCCATCGGTGGGATTCTGCCGCAACACTTCTTCGAGGTTGCGCAATTTACCAGAAGCGCGGCGGACCGCGATCGCCGAACTTTCGTCAAAAACCGCGATTCCTGCGGAATCGTATCCGCGGTACTCGAGGCGCTTGAGGCCATCCATGATAATAGATACTGCCTGGCGATTGCCGATGTAACCGACGATTCCACACATAAGATTTTGAGGTGCTCCTTACCCCGCTGCTGTTTTGGAGAGAAGAGATTAGCCGAGAATTTCGATTTGAAAATCCTCGATGACCGGGTTCGACAGCACCTCTGCAGCAATGGACTGCAACTGAAGTGCCAAACTTTCTTTGGAGGCTGCCGGGTCCAGCTGGATATCGAAATACTTACCCTGCCGGACGTCGAGAATCTCCTTATGCCCCAATGAATGAAGGGCTTTGGTGATGGTTTGGCCCTGTGGGTCGAGGACCGAAGGTTTCAGAGATACGTGCACGCGCGCTTTCATTGGTCATTCCAGTTTAGGGCAGGCGGCGTGCCAAAGTGGGAAAATAGAATTTCCAATCATGACCGGTCATCAAGTACGCCAGACATTTCTCGATTTTTTCGCCGAACGGGGGCACCGAATTGTGCGCTCGTCTTCGCTGGTCCCAGCCAACGACCCGACGCTGCTGTTCACCAACGCGGGCATGAACCAGTTCAAGGAGATCTTCCTTGGGCAGGAGAAGCGGGACTACTCGCGCGCCACAACATCGCAGAAATGTGTGCGGGCCGGTGGCAAGCATAACGATCTTGAAAACGTCGGCTATACGCGGCGCCATCACACGTTTTTCGAGATGCTCGGAAACTTCAGCTTTGGCGATTACTTCAAAGCCGAAGCGATCGAGTTTGCCTGGGACCTGATCACGAAGGTTTATACGCTGCCGAAGGACCGTTTGTATGTGACCGTGTTTCGCGAGGACGACGAAGCCGAAGAACTGTGGCAGAAGGTGGCTGGGGTGCCGAAGTCGCGCATCTTCAGACTCGACGAGAAGGACAACTTCTGGCAGATGGGCGACACGGGGCCATGCGGACCTTGCTCAGAGATTCACTTTGACCTCGGTAAGGATGCCGCGGTACCAGGCTACGAACACGAGGAGTTTCCGCTCGACGGCGGGGGACGCTTTGTCGAGTTTTGGAACCTCGTGTTTATGCAGTATGACCGCTCGCAGGAAGGCGTGCTGACGCCACTTCCACGTCCGTCGATCGATACGGGCATGGGCCTTGAGCGCATGGCGGCGATCCTGCAAGGGAAGCTCTCGAACTACGAGTCGGACCTGATTCAACCCATTCGCGAAACGGCTGCACAACTGCTGGGCGGCAAGATGAAGCCGGCGACGCTGAACGTGGTGGCGGACCACTCGCGAGCGGCAGAATTTCTGATTCATGACGGCGTGATCCCGTCCAACGAAGGCCGCGGCTATGTGTTGCGCAAGATCATTCGCCGGGCAATCCGCCATGCACGGCGCGATGGATTCGAAGGCATCTTCATGCACCAGATGACACCGTTTGTGGCTGAGTTCATGAACGGCTCGTATCCGGAGTTGATGGAGAGCGTCGAGCGTGTGGCGCGAGTGGTGAAGGAAGAAGAACTGCGCTATGCGACAACCTTCCTGGTGGCGGAGAAGATGTTCCGCGACGAAGCGAAGACGGCGGTGGGCAACCTGTTGCCTGGGCCGGCGGCGTTCAAGCTGTACGACACCTATGGCCTTGCGCTTGACGAGCAAGAAGACATGGCGCGCGAGTTGGGCTTGAGCATCGACCTCGCGGGCTGCGAAGAAGCGATGGAACAGCAAAAGCGACGGGCACGCGCCAGTTGGAAGGGTGCGGAGAAGGCGCAGGTAAACCCGGCGTTTGCCGAGTTGCCGAAGACTAAGTTCCTGGCTTACACGCAACTGGAAGTAACGGCGAAGGTGCTCTATGCGAGCGACAGTGAAGTGGTGCTCGATCAATCGCCGTTCTATGCTGATTCGGGCGGCCAGGTGGGTGACCGTGGGGCGCTTTATAGCGCCGAGACTGGGGAGAAACTGGCTGATGTGACCGGCGCTGCCTACGGCATGCCGGGATTGATTGCGCACAAGGTGAAGACCGCGAAGCCCATCGCGAGCGGCGCGAGCGTTGTGGCTAAGGTAGATCCGGAATGGCGGCAAGCCTCCATGCGGCATCACACCTCGACGCACTTGCTGCAAGCTGCCTTGCAAAAGGTTTTGGGACGCCACGTCAAGCAGGCGGGCAGCGTTGTCGACTCGACACGCTTGCGCTTTGACTTCACGCACTATACGGCAGTGAGTGCTGAAGAAAAGGCTGAGATCGAGCGCCTGATAAATGCTGAAGTGCTTGAGAATCTCGATGTCGCAACGAACGTGATGAGCCTCGACGAGGCGTTGAGCACGGGCGCAATGGCGCTGTTTGGCGAGAAGTATGGCGATAGTGTGCGCGTGGTGACGATCGGAGATTTCTCGAAGGAACTCTGCGGCGGCACGCACGTGAAGCGCACCGGCGATATCGGCGGCGTGAAGATCGTCTATGAGGGTTCGAGCGCTGCAGGCGTGCGTCGTATTGAAGCAGTCGCTGGGCCGCGCGTGGTCGAGTTCTTTGAAGAACAACTCGGGGCCAAGGATGAAGCGCTGGCCAAGGCCGAGCGCGAGAAGAAAGAACTGGAACATGCGCTGAACCAGCTGAAGGAACAATTGGCCTACGCGCAATCCTCAAGCCTGAAGACTGAAGACCTGAAGGGCTTCAAGGTGTTGCGCTCGAAGGTAGCCAACATGGATCGCGGACAGATGCGCGTTGTAGCCGACGACTTCTTGAACCGCAATGCGGCCGACGTGATCGTGCTGGGCACGACGACCGCAGCTGGGACCGTTGAGTTCATCTCAGCCGTGCGCAAAGAGCTGAACCCGAAGGTACACGCGGGCAACATCATTAAGGCAATCAGCGAGATCGTGGGCGGCAAGGGTGGTGGCAGGCCTGATCGCGCCGAAGGCGGCGGCAAAGATGCATCGCAGATTGACGCCGCGCTGGCCAAGGTTGCGGATTTGCTCTAGATGCTCGACGCGGTAGTAATTGGAGCTGGGCCTACGGGCCTCGCCTGCGGCATTGAACTCGGCAAGCGCGGCCTGAAGGCAGTGCTGATCGAGAAGGGCTGCGTGGTGAATTCGCTCTACAACTACCCGACGAATCTGGTGTTTTTTACGACGCCTGAGTTGCTTGAAATCGGCGGTATCCCGATGACGGCGATGAACGAGAAGCCGACACGCAACGAGGCGCTCAAGTATTACCGACGTGTGGCGGATCACTACAAGCTGGACATTCGGCAATATGAGTTGGTGGAGAGAGTGGAAGGGTCGGATGGCAATTTTGTAGTGCATTCGAGCAAGGATTCGTACGCCTGCCGCAAGGTAATTTTTTCAACCGGCTATTACGACCTGCCGAACTACCTGAATGTGCCTGGCGAGAACCTGCCGAAGGTGATCCACTACTATCGGGAGCCGCATCCGTATTACAACAGCGATGTTCTGGTGGTGGGTGCGAAGAATTCCGCAGCACTGGCGGCTTTGGAGCTTTGGTGGACGGGGGCGCGCGTGACGCTGGTGCATCACGGCCCAGGGATTCACAATCACGTCAAATACTGGATCAAGCCGAACATCGAGAACCGGATCAAGAATGGAGAGATCCCGGCTTACTTCAATTCTTCATTGCGAGAGATCCTACCGGGCGAAGTGGTGCTGGACACACCAGAAGGCGAAGTACGACTGAAGAACGATTTCGTATTCGCAATGACGGGCTATCATCCGGACTTCGATTTTCTTGGCGCGCACGGCATCCACCTCAACCCGGAGACGCGGCGGCCGAACCTGAATGCGGAAACGTTTGAGACTGAGAGGCCCGGGATGTACCTGGCAGGAGTGCTGGTAGCGGGTGTGTTCACCAATGAAGTGTTTATCGAGAATGGCCGCTTTCACGGGGAAAAAATCGCCGAATCGATTTTGCACAGCATAGAATAGCCACATGATGACTCGCAGAACCTTTTCAGCCGCAGCTCTCGCTGCGGCCAGCGCGGCCTCGTTGCCTGGCGCAAAAATCAATTCGACCATCAAGGGCGTTACGATCGGTGCGCAAAGCTACAGCTTTCGCGATCGGGGCCTTGATGGTGCCATTCAGGCGATGCAGGAGATCGGCCTCGGGAGTGTGGAATTGTTCAGCGGCCATGCGGAGCCACGGATTCCGAATCGCGCCGAGATGCGCACCTGGCGAGAAACCGTGAGCCTCGATCACTTCAAGCAGATCCGCAAGAAGCTCGACGACGCGGGCATTGAACTGTGGGCTTACAACTACAGCTTCCGCGACGACTATTCAGACAAAGAGATCGCGCGGGGCTTTGAGTTTGCAAACGCACTGGGTGTTGACAAGATCACGGCTTCGTCGAACATATCGACGGCCAAGCGCATCGATCCGTTTGCGGCCAAGGCCAAGGTGTACGTGGGTATGCACAACCACTCGAACATCAAACCGAACGAGTTTGCCACCCCCGAGAATTTTGCTGAAGCGATGAGCGGCACCAGCAAGTACATTGGCATCAATCTGGATATCGGCCACTTCTGGGCGGCCAACTTTGATCCGGTGGAATACCTGGAGAAGACGGCCAAGCGTACGGTGTGCATCCACTTGAAGGACCGCAAAAAGAATCAAGGCGCGAACATGCCGTTTGGCGAAGGCGACACGCCGATCAAGGCGGTGCTTGAGTTGATGGCGAAGAAGAAGTACAAGTTCCCAGCCAACATCGAGTATGAGTACAAGGGTGCTGATACGGTGGCGGAAGTCAAGAAGTGCTACGAGCACTGCCGCAAGCTGTTGAGCTAGGTAGCGCCCAGGTTGTTAAAAGAGCCGCCAGAGAGACTCTGGCGGCTTTGCCATTTTGAAGCGGCGATAGCGATGGCAGAGCACTTACATGATCACCAGCAGCAACAGCCAAACCGGGTATGTGACATAGAGCGGCGCGGCTTGGGCGAAGAATGAAAACGCGATCAGACTCAGTACATAGAAATGAACCACGTAGAAAAACAGTAGTGTCTGGCCGAAGACCATGAGCGGGGATCGGGATGAGGTACAACCAGCTGGCAGCCGCATCAGAAGGGACAAGAGCAACAGGTCTACGCCGATCGCGATGGTCCAGAAAACCAGGTAGGGGGGTATTTGACGTTGTTGAGGAATTCGATCCAACTGGAATCGCGCGGCGGAACGATGTTTCCCCAGCTTCCTCCAAGGCGCAGGGCCAGAGCAAATAGAATCAGCCCAAGGCCGAGCATCCAGATGCGATCGCGCCACTCAGGGCGTTGCTTCCAGATATAGCCGCAATACATTCCAATGGCCGCAACGGCCAGCCATGGGATGACCGGGTACATCACCAGGACGTGTTGCGAAAGACCCGGAGCGAGCAGAATTGTGAACCAGGCAGGCCCAACTTTGCCGGAAGCAGGCAACAGGGTGTGAGTTGCAAGAACGGCCCCCATCGCAACGGCGATCCAGGCTACTGGTCGGAGATAGAGAAGCAGCGAACAGACCATCATTACGCCACCGAGTCCGGAAAGCGTGATGAACCCGGCAAAGGGTGGCAACCCATCATTCGGCATTGGCATATGAGAGAGCTGAACCGCGGCGGGTGAGAGCAGATTCATGGTGAAGAGAACTGGCGTTTCAAGGAACTGCCCTACCAGGAGGATCGCAAAGCCTCTTGAGGCTGTGCGACGGATCACCTGAGCTCGTGACCAGCCAGTGTCCATCCGGGACGTCGCGAACCAAAGAATCCCGGCACCCATCAGGAAGAAAAACCCGGGGGCGCAAAGGTGCGTAATCAGGCGGGTGAGAAAAGCGAACTCGCTGTCATAAATAGCGATAGCTCCATTCCAAAACTCGCCGCTGTGTTGGCGGGAGACAAAGGCATTCGTATGGTCGATCGCCATGATCATCATGATCAGGCCGCGGAGGGCGTCGACCGCAGCAAAACGGTTGGAGGGATTCAACTTAGGTGGATTATCGGACTGCCGGGGCTAAAGTGATCGGGGGCTGCACTCGATGGAATGGGGAGAGCACTATGGCTACTGCCGTCCCGAGAGTTGAAGCTTCGACCGTCCTGGCGAATGCAGCGCACATATTAAAGGACCCCGTCCGCAAGCCGCTGGCGAGCCTGGCGCAATGGCTTTGTCCGCTGTCTGACGGGCTCGAAAAGCAGTTTGTCGACCGGTTGAAGGTGTTGCGGTTTGAAAAACGGCAGATCCAGGCGTTGATTGCGATCACTACAGGGACGGCCGCGAGGATCCTCGGGCCGGCCAAAGGCAGCCGGAAGTCGATGCTCGAGTTTTTGGAGCAGGTAGAGTAAAGTGGACGCCGGCTGGCGAAGCTGAACCTTCCTCCTGGTGGCATCCAGCAGGCGCTTCAAGAATATGACCGCATCATGCTGCCGCTGATTGAACGGCTGGGCGCGACGCATGCGGCGGAATTCCGCTGGGCTAACGAACAACTGCACTTTTCGGTGTTGCTGACGCTAAACAACGCCTATTACCAGGTGCGCGAAAACGAAACTCAGGCCTACAGCGAACTGTTCCGGATTGAGCTGGAGAGCCGGGGGCTGCATGAGTTGCTGCGCCGGTTTATGTCGACGCTCGCGAGTTTGTATCGAGCCGATAGCGCTTGTTTGTTCTTTCTGGACAAAAACGATCAAGTGCTGGTGCCGATGGCGTGTGTGGGATCGGGGACGAAGACCCCGCCGCATCTGGTGACCAATGAGCTGCCATTGTCAGCCGCGCTTTCCAAGCCCTTTTGCCTCGACGAAGAAGGCTACAAGGGTGACTGGATTCTCGATAAACGCACGCGGGATCGCTATGCGACTTGCTGGAGCGTCCCTCTACTGGATGGGCTGCGACTGCGCGGCGTGATGCAGTTCCGCTTCCGCAAAAAGTATGAATGGCTGCCGCGCGAGCAGGAAATGCTTGAGGTTGCCGCCGAGCGCTGCCTGATGGGGGCGGCCAAGGTGCGGCTCATGGAAGATCTGGCAGCACGTGAAGAACAGGTACGACGTCTGGCCGAGCGGATGCTGCAAGTGGAAGAGATGGAGCGACGCCGGATCAGCCGCGAGTTGCACGACGAGGCGGGGCAGTCGATGCTCTGCATCCGGCTGCAACTGGAAATGATTGAAGGCAACCTGGTGCCAGAGGCTGGCGAGCTGAAGGGGAAGCTACAGGAAACAAGAGACTTAACTGAGCGGACGATTCTCGAAATCCGCCGGTTGATCGCCGCGCTCAGCCCGGCCGTGCTGGAACAGCTCGGCTTGGGGGCAGCCTTACGCCAATTGGTGAGTCGCTTTAGCCGGGTTCACCCGGCGCGCGTGAAATTGGCCTTATCCCGCATGGGGAAGGTGCCGAAGAAGACTGAGGTGATCGTTTATAGGCTTGTTCAGGAATGTATGAACAATGTGGGCAAACATTCTCAGGCAAGTCATGTAAACATTTCGCTCGAGAGTGCCGATGGAGTATTAAGGCTAAACGTGGAGGACGACGGTGTCGGCTTCGAAGTTGAAGAAGCGCTGTCTCGAAGAGACTCCTACGGATTGGCCGGGTTACGCGAGCGCGTAGCACTTCTCGGTGGAAAGTTTTATGTCGAAAGCCATCCGAGGGGGAACGGAAAGACCGGTAACACCAAAGGGGATACGCAAGTATCCAGGCTGGGTGAGGCCGGGGCCTGCGGAGGCATGAAGTTCAAGGGCCGTTTCCGGAAGGGGACTCGAATTCATATCGAGTTGCCTTTGCTGCGTGAGGCGAACCATTAACCCGCAAGGGAGAGGTAAGTAAGTTATGGCCAAAATTCGGATTTTGTTGGCGGATGATCACACTCTGTTTCGACAGGGGATCAAGACACTCATCAATGCGGAAGCAGACATGGAAGTAGTTTCCGAAGCTTCAAATGGTGGAGATGCAGTCGATCGCGCGGCTGAAGTTCGTCCCGACATGGTGCTGATGGATATCGGCATGCCGGGATTGAGCAGCTTTGAGGCGACGCGGCAAATCAAAAAGAACCGTCCAGAAACGAAGATTTTGTTTCTGACTATGTACGACGACGAAGATTATCTGGTGGAAGGCATGGAAGTGGGCGCCAGCGGCTATGTGCTGAAGGACAGCCCCTCCGGACAGTTGGTCAGCGCGATTCGCGACATCTGTCGCGGTGGCAGCTACCTGAGCCCGCGCATGTTGAGCCAGTTGGTAGATGACTTCCGCAGCCGGATCAAGAGCGCCAATCGCCTGCCGCGATTTGCCACCTTGACCACCCGCGAGCGCGAAGTGCTGAAGATGCTTGCAGAGGGCCAGAGCGTGAAAGAAATCGCCTGCGACCTCAACCTGAGCGTCAAAACTGTGGAAGCCCACAAGTTCAACCTGATGCGCAAACTGGACATCCACAACAAGGCCCAATTGGTGCAATACGCAATCCAGAAGAAGATCATCAAGATCCCGAATCTAGTTTAGCGAATACAAACTCTATACAATCACAGCATGACCCGCCGCGATTGTCTGACACTTGGCTCGAGCTTGGTTATTTCCTCTCGGCAATCCCCCGCATCTGCCTCCGCGGGGGCTTTGCTTATTGGTGCACCCGTTTTTTTGAAATCTGACGATCCGGCGGAGCTGGCGCGGGAGCACCGGCGGGTTGGCTACAGCGCTGCGTATTGTCCGCCCGTTCGAATTGGCGAGAAAGAAAAACTACGCGCCATCGAGGCGGCATTCCAAAAGGAGCGGGTAGTGATCGCCGAGGTGGGAGCCTGGAAGAACCTGTTGGATGTGGACCCGCTCAAGCGCAAAGAGAATTTCGATTATGTTGTGGAGCGGATGGCAATCGCCGACGAAGTGGGAGCTCGGTGTTGTGTCGATATCTCGGGTAGCTACAACGAAAAATATTGGTACGGCCCGCATCCGAAGAATATGTTCAAAGAGGGCTTCGATGCGACAGTTGAAAATTGCCGCCGGATTCTCGACGCGGTAAAGCCAAAACGAAGCTTCTTTACTCTTGAGGTGATGGGTTGGACGTATCCGGATACTCCGGATAGTTATTTGCGGCTGATGAAGGCAATCGACCGCAAGGGCTTCGCGGTGCATCTGGATGTGTGCAATGCAGTGAATTCGCCCGACAAGTTCTACAACAACGCAGCACTGATCGAGGAGTGTTTCCGCAAGTTGGGGCCGCACATCAAGAGCTGCCATGCGAAGGATCTCGAATGGGTGGTCGAGTTGAACGTCCACTTTCTTGAAGTGATCCCGGGGCGGGGGCAATTGGATTACCGCGCCTATCTGAATGGCTTGCGCGGCTTGAAGTCGCCCGTGCCTTTGATGCTCGAACATCTGAAGACCGCCGAGGAATACAAGCAGGGCTTCGATTACATTAGGAAGATCGCCGGCGAAATGAATTATCCGCTGGCTTGAGGAGTGAAGACACCATGAAACGCAGAGAACTGATGCTGGCAGCCGGAGCGTCGATGATGGCGCAACAAGCGAAGGCGGCCCGATTGCCGATTCAAAAGGCAGTGCTGGGAGGCATGTTGCCGAAGGAATTGCCGGATTGGAAGTCGAAGTTCGAAGTGGCGAAGGCCGCTGGGTTTACGCATCTTGAGATGGGTACGGCGGACGACCTGAAGGAAGAGGCAGCGATCGCCAAGACCGCCGCTGATACGGGCCTGAAAATCCACGGCGTAATGAACATGGCGCACTGGAAGTACCCGCTGAACTCGCCTGACAAGGCAGTGGTCGATACGGCAATGACCGGCATGCGCAACAGCATCCGAAATGCGAAGGCCTGGGGCGCATCGACTGTGCTGCTGGTGCCAGCCGTGGTGGGACCGAAGAGCTCTTACGAAGAGGCCTGGAAGTTGAGTAGCGACCGGATCAAGATCCTGCTGCCCGAGGCGGAGAAGGCCAAGGTGGTGATCGCGGTTGAAAACGTCTGGAATAAGTTTCTGCTGAGCCCGATGGAGATGGCGCGCTATGTGGATTCCTTCAAGTCTCCCTATTTGAAGGCGTATCTCGATGTCGGGAATATGGCGCTCTTCGGCTACCCGCAGGATTGGGTTCGTACCCTCGGCAAGCAGCGCATCGCCAAGGTGCACATCAAGGACTTCCGCTTCCGCAAGGGTTTGGCAGAGTTTGTGGACCTCTGGGACGGCGACATTGAATGGAAGGAAGTTCACAAGGCTTTTGGCGAAATCGGTTACAACGGAATCGCCACAGTGGAGCTGCGCGGCGGCAATGCGGAATACCTTGCTGACGTGAGCAAGCGATTCGACCGTATCCTAGAAGGTTAATGAAGAAGTTTCTTTTAGGCACGCTATGCGGCTTCGTTTTTGCCGGAGTCGCAGTTTTAATTCTTGGATTCGCGCTGGTGAGAATGGCGAGCAAGAGCGTGCCCGACACACCGTCGGAATCGTTTCTCGTGTTGCGCCTCGATAACGAGATTCAAGAGACTCCCGCCGAGGAGATCCCAATCCCATGGTTTGACCAGCAGACGAACTGGACCGTGATCGAAATCAAGGAGGTTCTCGAAAAGGCTGCTACCGATACGAAGGTCAAGGGCCTGATGATTGAGACGGGCGGCGGCGGAATGGGCTGGGCCAAAGCCGAAGAGATTCGCATGGCGATCTCAGCGTTCAAGAAGAGCGGCAAACCTGTGCATGCTTATCTGCGCCGACCCAATGCCAAGGATTACTTCGTGGCGGCGGTGGCGGATCGCATCTCGATGGTGGACGAAGACATCCTCGATTTGAAAGGCCTGCGAGTCGAGCGCACCTATTACAAGAACACGCTCGACAAGTTGGGTGTCGAGATGGAGATCGTGCACGCCGGCAAGTATAAGGATTTCGGCGACGGCTATACGAAGACGTCGATGACACCGGAAACACGTGAGTCGCTGGGGGCGATCCTGAACGGTATCTTCAATGTGATGGTGAAGGGGATCGCCGAAGGGCGCAAGCGTTCGCCGGCTGAAATCGAAAAACTTCTCGACGAGGGGCCTTATCTGGCAAAGGCGGCGCTGGCAGCCAAGCTGGTGGATGCGCTGGAGTACGACAATGAAGCGCGCGAGGCGCTGGCCAAGAAGGCGAATGTCTCCACCAAGAGCGCCGTTTCCGCCCGGGATTACCGCAAGCAGATCCGGTTCCGGTGGGAAAGCGATTCTGGCAACAAGATCGCCTACTTTGTGGCTGAGGGCGATATCGTGCGCGGTGGCGGATTGGGCGACGGCATGATCCTTTCGCGCAACTTCATCCGGCACGTGCAGGATTTGAAGAACGATGAGAGCTTCAAGGCGGTATTGTTGCGCATTGATTCGCCGGGTGGCGATGCTGTGGCTTCAGACGAGCTGCTGGCGGCTTTGCAGGAATTGAGCAAGGCCAAGCCGGTGGTGGTTTCGATGTCCGACGTCGCGGCCAGCGGCGGCTATTACATGGCGGTGACGGGCGATCCGATCTTTGCCTACCCCGGCACGATTACCGGCTCGATCGGTGTGGTGTACGGGCGGCCCAACCTGAAGGGGCTCTATGACAAGATCGGCCTGACAAAGGACGGCATGCAGCGCGGCAAGAACGCGGACATCGATGTGGAGTACAAGCCCTTGTCGGAGGTGGCGCGGAAGAAATTGCGGGAAGGCGTGGATGCAAGCTACACCACGTTTGTTGGCAAAGTGGCTGCGGGGCGCAAGGCGAAGGTGGAAGAAATCGAACCCCTCGCGCAGGGCCGGGCCTGGATTGCTTCTGATCCAGGTGCCAAGCGGCTCACCGATCAGCTCGGTGGGATCGACGCGGCACTCGCTAAGCTCATGAAGAAGGCGAATCTCGGGAAGGATGCCAAGCCGCGCATGGTGCCTTATCCTCCCGCCAAGAACACGATCGAAAAGTGGTTTGGGGACGAAAAGGTGATGAGCAAAGTGATTGGTGGCATGATCGGGTTTGAGCAACCCGCGCTGGCCACCGATATCAAGCGCGCTCTACGGCCGGCTTTGCGTCAGGGTGGCATGATGCGCTGGATGCCTTACTCCATCGAGGTGAAGTAGGGGGCCGAGTCCTTGCGACTGAAGTGAATTATTTATTTGGCTTTGGGCTAGCGGATATCGAACTCGTTGTGTCTAGCGTATCTGCGTCGCTCGGTGTTAAACCGGAATTGCGGGAAAGCAGCTTTCGAGGCGGGCCATATTGGTTGTTTCGGGACGGGCCAGTCCAGCTCATCCTTCAGCGAAACAACGACGGAGGCTGTGAAGCGGAGCGAGCCGAAGAATTGTTTGCCAGCCACCAAGTGCTTCTTTATGTTGAGGGAGACAACACATTGGAGACTTGCGAAAAACTTCGTGGAACCGCAATTCCGCCGACGCTGTTGCGAGTCTCCAGGTATTGAGGATAGTGCCGTTTAGAACGCGGCGGCGGAGCTGATACCGGCCTGGCCAAGGGCGTTGGCCATCTTCTCAAGAGCGGCCTTGTGGATCTGCGACACGCGGCTCTCATTGATGCCGAGCATGTTGCCGATCTCTTTCATGGTGAGCTCGTTCGAGTAATAGAGCAGGACAACACGCTGGTAACGCTCGGGAAGCGTGTGCAGGGCGGTTGCAAGCAGGCCCTTCAGTTCTTCGCGGGCACAGATGGTGTCGGGGTGGTGATCGGGGCTGGTGGGGAAATCCGGAGCCGGCAAATCGTCGCTCTCGTTGGTGCGAGTGGAGGCGGAGACCAGACCCACATTGCGCAGGTCGATCATCATCTGGCGCCAGCGCTCGACTTCAACACCCATCTTCTGGGCAATTTCGTGTTCGGTGGGGTTGCGCTGCAGTTCGGCGGCGAGATCGCGAGTGACGGCCTCGACCTGCTTGTGGCGGCGACGAAGATCGCGCGAGGCCCAATCAAGCTGGCGCAGGCTGTCGAGGATGGCACCCTTGATGCGGTGCTTGGCGTAAGACGAGAAGACGACGTTCTTGTTGGTATCGAACTTGATGGCAGCATCGAACAGGCCCATGATGCCGGCGTGAATCAGGTCATCGAGATCGACATGCACGGGAAGATTGTCGTGGACCCGCACCGCGATGGCGCGAACCAGCGGCAGGTGCTCCAGAACCACTCGGTCGCGATGGGCGTAGATGGACTGTTCGGCCTGCGGCGTTTCCAGCGCGACATTGACCTCCATCGTGTGGGAAAGGGTCTGGAACGAAATCTGTGCGGCTGTCTGAGCTGCGTTCATGGTTGGGGTCTCCAAGCGGGCATTCGATTTGGGTTGCTGGCCTGAGAATGAAGGTGCGCTGACGACGGTGCTCTCAACTTGTGCAGTCTTGCTGCCGATAGTCTCTTTAGTTGGTGGCTTGCGCATGGCTTCGTTTCTCCTGCTGGTCCGCCGCGGTGTTTCCTCATCGGCGACGACGTATTGAATGCAAGGAGCGTGCCGTTCTGAATTGGAAACTTTAGACCGAATTTGGCGAATTGTGGAAGCCATTCCAAGTGCCTCTTGACAGTCCTAACCTATTGCCAGGTAGAGAGTTAGCGAAATTCACCAAATCTTCGTCAGGAAAATCCTGAGTCGCGGGAGTTTTCCACAGGTTAAGTATTAAGAGTTCTGCAAAAAGGAAATGGGTCATGCTAAACCTTTCACAAATCCGTTAGCGGCGGAGAAAGAGGAAAGGCAGATGACCCGAAAGCAGAATAGCGCAAAAGCGGACTGGAAGGCAGTGATGGGCCAGGACG